>NZ_JBRRCG010000023.1:0-52304 GCF_056757995.1 Stenotrophomonas sp. STEN147 | reverse complement strand
CGGGGGCGTGAGCGCCATGGATGGCGCGACCGAGCCTACAGGGACGTACTTGCGGCGTCCCCCGCAACCGGACCCACCCCGCCAACTCACAGGAAACCCGCTTTTGCTCCGGCCGTTGCCGTTGCAGTTGCCTCTGCAGGTGCAGGGCGCAGCCCTGCCGAACCCCTGCCCCTCCCTCCGGGGTAAACTAGCGCGATGGCTTCCCGTCCCGCGCACGACCTGCTCAACCGCGTCTTTGGTTACGACGATTTCCGTGGTCCGCAGCAGGACATCGTGGAGCACGTGGCTGCCGGTCACGACGCCCTGGTGTTGATGCCCACCGGCGGTGGCAAGTCGCTGTGCTACCAGGTGCCCGCCCTGCTGCGCGACGGATGCGGCATTGTCATCTCACCGCTGATCGCACTGATGCAGGACCAGGTCGAAGCCCTGCGCCAGCTGGGCGTGCGCGCCGAATACCTGAACTCGACGCTGGACGCGGACACTGCCGGCCGCGTCGAACGCGAACTGCTGGCCGGCGAGCTGGACATGCTCTATGTCGCACCCGAGCGCCTGCTGACGGGTCGCTTCCTGTCCCTGCTCTCGCGCAGCCGGATCGCCCTGTTCGCGATCGACGAAGCCCATTGCGTGTCGCAATGGGGCCATGACTTCCGCCCCGAGTACCGCCAGCTGACGGTGCTGCACGAGCGCTGGCCACAGATTCCCCGGATCGCCCTGACAGCCACCGCCGATCCGCCGACCCAGCGCGAGATCGCCGAGCGCCTGGACCTGCAGGATGCCCGCCATTTCGTCAGCTCCTTCGACCGCCCCAACATCCGCTACACCGTGGTGCAGAAGGACAACGCACGCAAGCAGCTGACCGATTTCCTGCGCGGCCATCGCGGTGAGGCGGGCATCGTCTACTGCATGTCGCGGCGCAAGGTCGAGGAAACCGCCGAGTACCTGCGCGGACAGGGCTTCAACGCCCTGCCCTACCATGCCGGCCTGCCCGCCGACGTACGCGCGGACAACCAGCGCCGCTTCCTGCGCGAGGACGGCATCGTCATGTGCGCCACCATCGCCTTCGGCATGGGCATCGACAAGCCGGACGTGCGCTTCGTTGCGCATACCGACCTGCCCAAGTCGATGGAAGGCTACTACCAGGAAACCGGCCGCGCCGGCCGCGACGGCGAAGCGGCCGAAGCATGGCTGTGCTACGGCCTGGGCGACGTCGTGCTGCTCAAGCAGATGATCGAGCAGTCCGAAGCCGGCGAGGAACGCAAGCAGCTGGAGCGGTCCAAGCTCGACCACCTGCTCGGCTACTGCGAATCCATGCAATGCCGCCGCCAGGTGCTGCTGGCCGGCTTCGGGGAGACCTATCCCCGCCCCTGCGGCAACTGCGACAACTGCCTGACCCCGCCAGCGGCATGGGACGCAACGGTTCCCGCGCAGAAGGCACTGAGCTGCGTCTACCGCAGCGGCCAGCGCTACGGCGTCGGCCACCTGATCGACATCCTGCGCGGCAGCGAGAACGAGAAGGTGCGCCAGCAGGGTCATGACCAGCTCAGCACCTACGCCATCGGCCGCGACCTGGATGCACGGACCTGGCGCAGCGTGTTCCGCCAGCTGGTGGCCGCCAGCCTGCTCGAAGTGGACAGCGAAGGCCACGGCGGCCTGCGCCTGACCGATGCCAGCCGCGACGTACTGAAGGGCCGCCGCACGGTGAACATGCGCCGCGAGGCTGCGACCAGCGCCGGCCGCGAACGCAGCGCGCAGCGCACCGGCCTGTCGGTCCCCCCGCAGGATCTGGCCCTGTTCAATGCCCTGCGCGGCCTGCGTGCCGAACTGGCCCGCGAGCAGAACGTGCCGGCCTTCGTGATCTTCCACGACAGTACCCTGCGCAACATCGCCGAACAGCGCCCCACCAGCCTGGACGAGCTGGCCCGGGTCGGCGGCATCGGTGGCACCAAGCTGAGCCGCTATGGTCCGCGCCTGGTGGAAATCGTGCGCGAAGAGGGGTAGCGCCGGGCCTCCTGTAGAGCCGAGCCCACGCTCGGCTGTTGCCGCAGAAGCAGCCGAGCGCGGGCTCGGCTCCACATTGGTGCCGCTCCAATCTTGAACCGGCCATTCAGCCGGAAGTGCATCCGGGCCCGCTTGCGGCTAGATTAGCGCCATGTCCCTGGCCTCGACCCTGCTCCGCGTCGTGCTCATGCTCAGCCTGTTGCTCAACGGGCTGAACGCGGCCATGGCCAGCGGTCATGAGGAGATGGGCCGCATGGCCCACGTGATGATGGCGACGATGGCGGGCGACGCCGACTGCCATCACCACGCCGGCATGTCCGCCGACGAGGCACCGCAGGCCCAACCGGCGGCCCACGATGCGCATTGCCAGATCAAGGACTGCCTGCGCAGCTGTGCCCAGCATCCCCTGCTGGCGGTGCAGGCGCTGCCCTTCATGGCCGGTCCCGGCCTGTCGCTGACACCGCAGCCGATGCCGGCCAACGGCCGCCCGGCGCCGCCGTTGCCGCCACTTTCCCGCCCTCCCATCGCCTGATCCACACGCGTCGCGCGCCACGCGCACTCAAGCCGGCCCGCTGCCGGCGTCCTACCGTGTCTGGAGTCACCACCATGAATACCCGCATTCCCCCCGGCCCGGGCGCCTTGCCCATGCCGTCGCGCCGCCTGTTCGTTCAGGGTCTCGCCGCCGGCGGCGTGGTTGCCGGCATCGCCGCGGTCGGCGTGCCGCAGCGCGCGCTCGCTGCGGCCAGTGCCGCCCCGCGCCTGGCCGGCGCACCGGCCGTGCTGACCGATACCCGCCTGGAACTGGCCATCGGCGAATCGCTGGCCAACTTCACCGGTCGCACCCGGCCGGCGATCACCGTCAACGGCTCGCTGCCGGCACCGATCCTGCGCTGGCGCGAGGGCCAGACCGTGGATCTGTTCGTGCGCAATACGCTGGACCGCCACCCGACCTCGATCCACTGGCACGGCATCCTGCTGCCGGCCAACATGGACGGCGTCCCGGGCCTGAGCTTCAACGGCATCGGTCCCGGCGAGACCTACCACTACCACTTCCAGCTCAAGCAGTCGGGCACGTACTGGTATCACAGCCACTCGATGTTCCAGGAGCAGGCCGGCCTGTATGGCGCACTGATCATCGACCCGGCCGAGCCGGCCCCGTACCGGCACGACCGCGAGCACGTGATCATGCTGTCGGACTGGACCGACATGGACCCGGGTGCACTTTTCCGGCGCATGAAGAAGCTCGCCGAGCACGACAACTACTACAAGCGCACCCTGCCCGACTTCGTGCGCGATGTGCGCCGCGATGGCTGGTCCGCGGCGCTGTCCGACCGCGGCATGTGGGGACGGATGCGGATGACACCCACCGACATCTCCGACATCAACGCGCATACGTACACCTACCTGATGAACGGCACCGCGCCGGCCGGCAACTGGACCGGGCTGTTCCGCACTGGCGAGAAGGTGCTGCTGCGCTTCATCAACGGCGCCTCGATGACCTACTTCGACGTGCGCATTCCCGGCCTGAAGATGACCGTGGTCGCTGCCGATGGCCAGTACATCCATCCGGTCAGCATCGATGAGTTCCGCATCGCCCCCGCCGAGACCTACGACGTGCTGGTCGAACCCAGCGGGCAGGATGCGTTCACCATCTTCTGCCAGGACATGGGCCGCACCGGCTACGCGGCCGGCACCCTGGCCGTGCGCCACGGCCTGCAGGCGCCGGTTCCCGCCCGCGACCCGCGCCCGCTGCTGACGATGAGCGATATGGGCCACGACATGGGCGGCGGTCACGGCGGTCATGACATGGCCACGATGAAAGGCATGGAAGGCGGCTGCGGCGCCAGCATGGGGCACGGCGCGCATGGCGGCGCGGCCACCACCGGCAAGGCTCCGAATCACCCGGCCAGCGAACGCAACAATCCGCTGGTGGACATGCAGAGCTCGGCCACCGATCCCAAGCTGGACGATCCCGGCATCGGCCTGCGCGACAACGGCCGCCAGGTGCTGACCTACGGCGCGATGCGCAGCCTGTTCGAGGACCCCGATGGCCGCGAGCCCAGCCGTGAGATCGAGCTGCACCTGACCGGCCACATGGAGAAGTTCTCCTGGTCGTTCGACGGCATTCCATTCGCCAGCGCCGAGCCACTGCGGCTGAACTACGGCGAGCGCATGCGCATCGTGCTGGTCAACGACACGATGATGCAGCATCCGATCCACCTGCATGGCGTCTGGAGCGACGTGGAGGACGCGCAGGGCAACTTCCAGCTGCGCAAGCACACGGTGGACATGCCGCCCGGGACCCGCCGCAGCTACCGCGTTCGCGCCGATGCGCTCGGCCGCTGGGCCTATCACTGCCACCTGCTTTACCACATGGAAGCGGGGATGATGCGCGAAGTGAGGATCGAAGAATGAAGCGCTCCCTTTTCTCCCCCAGCCTGCTGGCGATGGCCCTGACCGTCGCACTGCCTGCCTTCGCACAGTCGCACGCGGGCCATGACAGGCCCACGCCCGCACCAGCACCGAAGATCCAGCAGTCCACTGCCGAAGAAGCGGTTGATCACTCGAAGATGGATCATTCGAAGATGGATCATTCGACGATGGATCATTCGACGATGGATCATTCGACGATGGATCACGCGGCGATGGGCCACGGCACGTCCGCGCCGACCGAGCCGCGCGAGCCCATTCCAGTGCCCACCGACGCCGATCGTGCCGCCGCGTTCCCGCCCATCGCCCATGGCGCGATGGAGCATGCGCCGGAGATCAACAGCCTGCTGCTGATCGACCGCCTGGAGCATTGGGACGGCAAAAACAGCAACGGCCAGGCCTGGGAGGCCACCGGCTGGATCGGCGGCAACATCAACCGACTGTGGCTGCGTACCGATGGCGAGCGCAGTGACGGTCGCACCGAATCCTCGGCGGTGGAAGCACTGTACGGGCGCAGCGTGTCGCCCTGGTGGGATGTGCTGGTGGGTGTCCGCCAGGACTTCCGCCCCGCCGATTCCCGAACCTGGGCGGCCATCGGCATCCAGGGCCTGGCGCCGTACAAGTTCGAGAGTTCGGCCACGCTCTATGCCGGCTCCGGCGGACAGCTGCTGGCCAAGGCCGAAGTGGAGTACGACGTGCTGCTGACCAACCGGCTGATCCTGCAGCCGCTGGTGGAGGCCACCGTGGCCAGCAAGGACGAACCGGAGTACGGCATCGGGCGCGGCCTGAACAAGGTGGAGGCCGGACTGCGCCTGCGCTACGAGTTCAGCCGCCGCTTCGCGCCTTACATCGGTGTCACCCATGAGCGCAGTTTCGGCGATACCGCCGACTATGCCGGCGACCACGCGCGCGACACGCGCTGGGTAGCGGGCGTGCGCATGTGGTTCTAGTCGGCACACTGCGTGCAGCAGCCGGCCCCGGTTCAGACCGGGGCCGGCTACACTGCGGCACGTTCTTTCGCAGCTTTCATCATGGCCTTGCAGATCCGCCGCGCCACCTTCGCCGACGCTGAAGCGCTCTCAGCGATCGCCATCGCCACCTACACCGAAACCTGGGGCGACTCCTATCCGCCGCAGGATCTGCATGCGTTCCTGCATGCGCACTACAGCACGCAACCGCAGCGCATCGAGCTATCCGATCCACGCAGCGCGGTCTGGCTGCTGCTCGATGGCGATACGGTGGTTGGCTATCTGGCCGCAGGCGCCAACACCCTGCCGCATGTCGACGCCCGCGACGGCGACATCGAACTCAAGCGCCTGTATGTGCTGGCGGCGTACCAGAACGGCGGCCACGGGGCGCGCCTGATGGAGGCGTTCCTGCATTGGCTGGATACGCCGCAGCGCCGCACCCTGTGGGTCGGCGTCTGGGAGGAGAACCTCGGCGCACAGCGCTTCTACGCGCGCTACGGTTGCAGCAAGGCCGGCGAATACGACTTCATCGTCGGCGACAGCCGCGATCGCGAGTTCATCCTGCGCCGGGCCTGACGCCCCCGGGATCACAGCTGCCCCGTGGGCCTGTCAGAAATCGAACAGGTCGGACAGGAAGCTTTCCTTCTTCTTTTTCTTGTAGCCGTAACCGTGCTGGCCACGGTTTTCGTCGTGACGCTGGCCAAGGTGGCGGGTATCGCGGTGCATCACCGGCGGTGGCACTGCCGCCGGTTGTGCCTGTGCTGGCGGCGGTGGCGGCACCGCCGCACCGGCATTGGCGCGCTCGATGATCTTGTCCAGCTCGCCACGATCCAGCCACACGCCGCGGCAATTCGGGCAGTAGTCGATCTCGATGCCATGGCGCTCGGCCATCTGCAGGGTCTGGGTCTTGCACACGGGGCACAGCATCGGCATCGCTCCTGTCAGGTCTGCTCTGGACTCTACCTGCTCTGCGATGACTGTCCGGCAACGCATGACCGATGGCAGGGGGACTTCCGGCGCGTGCCCTGCATCGCGCCGCCTCGCACACTGCGGTCTGGTCCCGCATGGAATGCGCTGATGAGTGTCCTGTCCCGCCTGCCGACTGCCGCCCGGATCCTGCTGGTCCTGCTGGGAACGGGCCTGGGGCTGAACGTACGCGACATCGCGGCGGCGCTGGGGCGGCCCATCCCCGGCCTGCCGATCCCCTATGGCGGCAGCCTGCTCGACAACGCCCTGGCGGTGCTGGTGGCCGTGCTGCTGGCGCTGCTGCTGCGTCCGCGCCACATGGGGTTGGCCGAAAGCCTCGGCCTGCGAGGCAACGGGATGCGCGGACCGCTATGGGTGCTGCTGGCCAGCCTGCCCTGCTGGGTGGGTCTGGCCGTGCTCGGCCGACCCAACACGGCGCTGACCGCCCTCGATGCGACGATGCTGGCCGTTCTGTTCCCGCTGGCCGAAGAGATTCTGTTCCGCGGCCTGGGCTTCATTCTGCTGGTGAAGATCGTGCGCGGCCCGTGGCCCTTGCTCGCACTGCCGCAGGCCCTGTTGTTCGGCATGGTGCACTGGCTTGGATTCGGCGGTTTCGATGGCGGCGGGGTGGCGCTGTTCGTCGGCGCGGTGATCGCCTTGGGGGGCTTTGTCTTCGCCTGGCTGGACCGCCTGGATGGCAACACCCTGTGGTGCGGCCTGGTGCTGCACGTGTCGATGAACCTGGCCTGGAACGTGTTCAGCCTGGACGACGCCGTGGCGCTCGGTTGGCAGGCCACCAGCCTGCGCATCGGCACGGCTCTGCTGGCGGTCGCGGTCCTGGCCTGGGGCGTGCGCCGGCGCCCCCGCCTGTAACACCCACGTGGCCTGCCGTGCACGCCGGGATCACTACCGGATTGCGCATACTTGCGCGCCTTTTCACCGTCGCTGTCCGGAGTTGTCGCGTCATGTTGCTGTCCAAGCGCCACGTTGAACCGCGCGTCCTGCTGATCGAGGACGCGGAGGAGACCCGCGAACTGAGCCGCATGGCGCTGGAAAGCCAGGCCTGCCACGTGGTGGGGGTGAGCTCTGCCGAAGCGGCACTGGGCCTGCTGGCCGCCGGCGAGCGCTTCGACCTGCTGTTCACCGACGTCAATCTGGGCCCGATCAGCGGCATCGAAGCCGCCAACCGGGTCCGCGGCCTGCATCCCCAGCTGCCGATCCTGGTGACCTCGGGCATGGACCAGCACGCCGTCCTGCCGCAGCTGCGCGACGGCATCCATTTCCTGCCCAAGCCGTACAACATGAGCGAGTTGCTCGATGCGATCCGCCTGTGCTTCCGCCACGCGGATGTGGGCGTATTGACCGGGCCGGATGCACAGGCGGCGTGAAGCATCCATCCACGCCCTGCGTGGATGACATCCGCCGTCAACCGCTGCTGTACGGCCCGGTGCCCGGGAACACCCTCAGCAACGCGCGCGTGATCATGTCCGGGTAGACCGTGAAGTGGTCCTCGTCATCGATCACCATGTTCTCCACCTTCAACGAACGCCCGCTGCTGCGCAGCTGCTCGGCGAACTCGGCGTTGTCGCGCAGCATGTCGTTGCGGGTGAAGTAACGCGGCTCGGGCTTGACCGTTTCAAAGCTGCCTACCGACAGCACCACCGTGGTCGGCTGCGTCGGCACCTTGGCCTCCGCCTGCATGCGCGGCACGCGATGATCATCGAACCACAGCGACGGACTGGACAGGATGTAGCTACGGAACATGTCCGGGCGCGTGGTCAGCACATAGGCACCGAACAGGCCACCATAGGAATGGCCTGCATAGGCACGCCGCGCCGGATCGGTGCGGTAGCGCGCATCGATCATCGGCAGCACCTGTTCGGCAAGAAAGTCGCGATAGTGCGCGGCACCGCCGTAGCTGACGTCATCACTGTAGTCCCGCGGATCGGTACGTGCCGGGTCGCTGGGCGTGTAATCGCGCGAACGGCTCTGCCTGGAGGTAAGCCCCTCCTGCGGCGGCAGCCCGACCAGGATGAAGTTTTCGATGTTGACGCCCTGCTGCCCCACCATGTGTCGCACGCTGCGTACCAGCGGGAAGCTGTACAGCGCGTCGGTCACGTACAGGACCGGATAGCGCTTTTCCGGATGTGCGGCGTAGTCGGCCGGCAACGCCACCCACACCGGGTAGTCGCGGCCGACCGGATCGTGCACGCGCAGCGCCTCGGTATCCGGCAACACCACACCCGGCGCGATGCTGGCCGCGCTTTCCTTCGCTTCACTCTTCGGTGCCGGCGGCGCCACCGACATCGCACAGCCACTTACGGCCAGGCAGGCCGCCGCACTCCATCCACGCACACGCTGCATCCACACGCTCCCGTTACGGGCGGCGCACCGGATGGCGCCGCTGCCGCATCCTTGCATGCGGTGCACGCCGGTGCCAGTGCGGTCAGGGCGAAGCCGCTGGCGGCGCCGGGAACAGCGTGCGCAGTGCCTGCATTGCGGCCGGGTGATAGATCGTGGCGTGGGTTTCTTCCGGCAGCGGCAGGTACTTCACCAGCGGCGACGGCGACGCCTGTTGCAGCAACGTAGCCAGCTGCGCCGTGGAACTGGCCAGTTCCGGTTGCCCGCTGCTGGCCAGGAACACGCGCGGCTGTGCGCGCATCACTGCCGGCAGCTGCTTGGCAGCACCCGCCAGCATCGTGCCCCGGTTCCACCACAGGCTGGGGTCCAGCGCGATGTAGCTGTTGAACAGCGACGGTTCCTGCAGCAACGTCTCGACCACGAACAGGCCGGCCAGCGATTCGCCGATCAACGCACGCTCGTCGGTGGTCGGGTAGCGCTGGCGCACCTGCGGCATCAGTTCATCGCGCAGGAAGGTGCGGTAGGCCGCCGAACCGCCGATGCGCGGCGCGATCTTCTGGTCCTGCGGGTCCTTGCTGGGGCCGGTCATGTCGCGGCGGCGCTCGGTGTTCTCGATGCCGACCAGCAGGAACGGGCGCATGCTGCCGTTACCGGTCAGCACCTGCACCAGCCCCGCCACATGCAGGAAGTCCTCGCCGATGCCGCCGTCGGGCATGTAGAGCACCGGCAGCGGCGTGTTCGGGTCCAGCCCCCAGGGCTGCGGGCGGTAGACATTGATGCGGCGGGTCTCGCCCAGCGCCTTCGATTCGAGGGTGAAGGTTTCGCCGATCACCAACGGGGTGGCTTGCGTTGTCCGTGTGGATGGGGCCGGCTCGGCGGCTATCAGTGGCGCGGCGGAGACGGCGGACAACAACAGCGAAAGCACGATGAGGCGCATGGGGAACCCGTCCTGGGAAAGAGGCCGAGCATAGCGCGAGGTCGCTGTAGATCCACGCCAAGCGTGGATGGATCACTGTAGAGCCGAGCCCACGCTCGGCTTGGCCCTGACGCGAACTGCAGCCGAGCATGGCTCGGCTCTACAACACGCCGCTCTGGCGCGGACGCCAACATCTCGATCGTCGCAAATGCACCGATTTTCGAGGGCATCATTCGCTGGCCAAGCAACCATCTCATGCAAATGTGACGCCTCCGTTCCACGTGCCGCGTCACGGCACACTCGCTGTCACCGGCAGTTCTCGACATTTTCCCCGCGCGATTGACCAAGCCCAAGAGCACATGCGTCGCGCACTGTCGCTTGCTGCACCAGCGTGGCCTGCGACACCATCGTCGCGCGTCCGGATTCCGCATTTTGCTTCGGATTATCCTCATTGAAGTCCAGGCGCAGGCGTAAACATCATGCTGCGCCACCGACAACAGGTGGCGCCGGGCCTGCAAGCTCGTAATGACATTCACGCTGTTGTTTGCGCTCACCGGCCGACGCTGTCTTTGGATGGTGCCGGCGGGTGATCCGTCGGCCGTTATGGCGGGCGGTGCGTGGGGGTTTTCGGACCCGCCGGTTACTGCGTGATGTCATTCCGGCTTGCAGCCACGCATCGCCCGCCACCCGCGCTGCGCGGTGGCACGCCCACGCAAGAGCCGAGGAAGCCGAGATGACCGAACGCCCGCACTATGCTTCATACGCCGCCAGCATCAATGATGACGACAACAACCCGTCGCCCGAACTGAGCACCTTCCTGGGCTGCCTGAAACGCATCCGCGCGGGTGAAGGTGACGATGGCCTGCCCTGGCCTGAGGCCGACGTCTCCCCAGGGCGTGGGGTTGCCCTGTCGCGGGTGGAACGGGCGGCCATCGGCATGCTGACCGTGGCGGAAATGCTGCACGCCGCCGACCGCTGCCGGGAAATGGCCACGCCGGACCGCCATCTGGACGCCGGGGTGGTGGAAGGGCTGTTCTTCGCCTGCCGCAGCCTGGCGGAACTGGTGTGCCGGGATGTGCGGGCCGAGTAGCCCGCGGCCGCAAAGCGGTCCATACTCGGGCCGGACCGGTCCATCGTGATGTTCAAACCTACAAGGAGGTACACATGTTGAATGCAATGATCGTCGTCGCACTGGCCGCAGGCCCAGCCGCATCCGCACCGTATGGCGACTGCCTGCTCGCTAACCTCCAGCCCGGGCTGTCCGACCGTGCAGTGCAACTGGTGCAGCAGGCCTGCGCCGTAAAACACCCGGACAGCTTCGCTGCATCAGTGGAACTGGAGCGCAGATACAGCGTCCAACGGCAGGCGCAGTTCGATGCGGATCGTACCGCAGCGGAGCGGGCCGCAAACGCCGCCGCCCGCGCTGCGAATGTGGCTGCCACCGTGGCGGCGGAACGCGAGGCAGCAGAGGCCAAGGCTGCGACGGCGAAGTAGCCTCCACAGGAGGTTGGGAACGCGTCCGCTGATCGTTGTTCAAGGAATGGAACTCCCATGCAGATGAAGTCGCTTGCTTTCGGCATCGCGCTGTTGACGAGTGTGTCTGTCGGCCCGGCACTGGCCGTTGCCGAGGCCACACCCGTGAAGGCGCGCACCACCGTGGAATCGCGGACGACCTGGCCAGCAGGCTCCGTCGAGGCCGCGTCCATTCTGGCGTGGGTCAAGGCATGGTCTCCCGGACATGCGCCCATCACCTCTGGGGGAGATATCTCGATTGTCCGCAGGCAGATTGAGCCGCAGCCGCTGACTCGAACATCCAGCGGCCCAACCGTGGAGCTGCCCGCCTCAGGGCGGCAGGGCGAGGCGATCACGATCACGAGTCGCCAGGCAGATGGCTCCATCGAAACCTGGGCCCATACAGGGATCGATAGCGGGTGGATGCTGGTTGAGTATCACTTCAAGCGCGGCTTCAGCCCCGAGAGCATCAAGTAATCGAGCTACGCTCCTGGGCTGCTGCTGGACCGAACGCGCCTCGCGCAAGCCGGCACCGCTTTTCAACTTGGCTCTGGCGCAACCGGCCTCTGGCAGCGGCGGCAATCTGGACGGAACCGCCCACGCGTCTGGCCGGCCACTGGCCGTGATCTGGGGGCAATGAAACTGGGTACTGGTCTGGCCGCAGCTGGCGTTGGGCCGGCGTAATGGTTGTTGCCACCATCACCTGCGTTCTGTGGACACGCGCAAGGCGAGTTAGGGAAACACAATATAGGAATTCCCCTATAGCGCAGCAATCGGATAGCTGAAAGACTCTGAACCGCTCGTAGATGTCGAGCTAGCCAAGACCTAGAGGAGTGATTATGAAGATCCATAATTTCCTGTTTGGTTTCATTGCTGTCACGATCGCTGCGATGTCTACAATTGGTGTGGTACCTGAAGCAAAGGCGGCCGGCTTTCAAACCACCTGCAGCCCTCTCGGGGGTGGCTGGTACCAATGCACGGAAAAGTACTGCAACAACGATGGCTGCGTGGTTGTGAATACTTGGAGCCAGTTCTTCCAAGGCGATCAAGTGATCTTCGAGTAACGTTCCGCACATGAACATCGGCGCAAAGGCTCAGGTCTTTGCGCCTTACCCCAATTGGCAATTGCGATCGCTCGATTTGAAAGCAGAGATAGTCGATCAGGCGGCCGCAGCCAAGCACCGCGCGGAGCGGTGGATATTTTGCGGAGCGGGGGCGAAGGGCTGAAACCCTTGGTCCACATGGTGGGCCGTGTAGGATTCGAACCTACGACCAAAAGATTAAAAGAAAGCTGGAGCTTCCTTTGAAAAAACCGGTTGCGCCGCTCTATTTTTCCGCCCATCGAGCGTGGAACCATTGCAGGCCCTAAGCTCACTCGAAAATTTTTCCGGCGTCTCAAGCGATATGCACGGGATCCACCACCAAGACTCCACCGTTTGACGCCGGTTGCCAAGCCGTTGGCGAACTGGTGTGCCGCGACGTACAACCATCGTGAGCGTGCGGTCGGGAAGGCAATGAGAAAGGCGCCCAGTAGGCGCCTCCTCACAATCCAGCAGCACATCAGGAGCGCTGCACGTTGGAATCCAGCCATGCCTGCACGCCCTGCAGCTCGGCCCCGATCTTCGCATTGAAGGTTCGCCCCACATCCCACGCAACGCCCCTCCCTTGGGCAAAGGCCGCGCGATACTTCTTTATCATGTTGCCCGGGTCGTTAGCCAGTTCCTGCATGAGCTGGGGTACACCCCAGATCGTCAGCTCAAAAGGTTCGCCGAACGCCTTCTGCAGAATATCCGGAAGGTCGCCGTAGCGGATGGTATCACCTGCCAGATACACGATCTCGTTGCGGATGGCAGGTGTGTGGAACACGATGCGCGCTGTCATTGCGCCGATATCATCCGGCGTGGTCAAGGTGACAGCGTTGCTCGCCGAGCCCAGGGCGTTCACTTTATGCCCAATCAGGTCGACCACGCCGAAGTCCGGCTCGAAGAGGTAGCTGGTGAACATCCCAGTGGAGATGATCACCCAATCCATCGCAGTCTGCGAACGCAGATACTCGCGCACGTCCAGCTGGGCGTCGAACAGATCCTGGGGGCCACCGCGCCCAATGGCATCGAAATCGACACCGAACTGCCAAGGGAAGTAGCGGGGAATACCAGACTTCACCGCCGCACGCGCGACCTTCATTGGCGTATCGCGGCCTGCGGCATAGCCGGTGCATCCAATCACTGTGTCGAACTGCGCGAAGGTAGCCGCCAACGCTTCTACTGATTCAGTTACCAGATCGCCAGCAACGATATTCACCCCCAAGGCGCGGATTTCATCGACCACCCGCTGCTTCTCCGGCAGTTCTGAGTCGATCGACGCCGCCCGTAGCATCACACTGATCCGTGTGCCTGGATGACTTACGGCCAAACGTGCAAGGTTCCGGATAACAGGCATTCCAAGCTCGCCTGCGCCGAGCACCAGGATCGACCGAGAGGGGGTAGTGCTGATATGAGATGACATGGAAATCGCCTTGTGTGTGTACGATGGCGGCGATTCTGCTCGCCTAATGGCCCACACGTAAGAAGGCACATCGATGATACCGACCGCACCGTTCATGAGTCCGGAAGAACTCCTAAGGCACTCTCAAGCCATATGCGACGGGATGAGCGAGGACGAAGATGGACTGCGCCGGGAGGTTCTAGCGCACGCTGGTAGCCGCTGGTCCCTGGGAATCATCCATGCGCTTGGCGTGTATGGAACGCTGCGTCATGCCGAGGTCGCGCGGCGGATGAAGGGGATCACCCAGCGCATGCTTACGCGCACCCTCCGGCAATTGGAACGTGACGGGTTGATCAGCCGGAAGGATTTCCGCGAAGTACCGCCACATGTGGAGTACAGCATCACAGCGCTGGGCAAGGACCTTCTTGTACTGATGATTCCCATGTGGACATGGGTAGTGGCTCATGCGGAGGAATTCCGCCAATGTCGGCAGAATTTTGATTCTTCAGACGGGAAATGAAGATATAGGCCAGCAGCGGCGCAGGCAGGTAGCGTCACCCACTGGGGGGATGCTCCAGCGCGTCATCACCGAAGTATTCGCGTCGGTCACATCCGACGCCAAGCGTTTAGCCTTGTGTGGGCGACAACATCGGGGCGTCACCGAAGGCGCCGCAAGACCGCATGCGATCACGTCACCGAAGAGATGCGACAGCGATACGACCACGAACTGCCGGTGGTTCAACCGCCCCATAAGCCGCACGTGCTTGAGCGTGGAACGACTTAATTTTTCCGGAAATATGAAAAAGGCGCCGCAAGGGCGCCTAAGTCGTTGATGCAATTGGTGGGCCGTGTAGGATTCGAACCTACGACCAAAAGATTAAAAGTCTTCTGCTCTACCGACTGAGCTAACGGCCCGGTGCACTGCCCCAGCCGCGTGGCGGGGGTGGGCATTCTACCCCACTTTGCCACGCGACGCGAAACCCCCTACCCGCAGCCCGGGCAATCAAGCGCCCGGGCAGCCGGCTTGAACCGGCTTAAACCTTCCGCCCGCACCGCGCATCCCATCCCTGATCCCCACTGGAGAGCCAGGATGCGCCGCTGCCTGCCCCTGATCGCCGCACTGCTGTTGCCCGGCGCCGCGCTGGCAGCGCCGTCCCCGGTGCGCAGCGACGACATCGCCCGCTTCTGGGCCACCTACGATGCGGTGCGCGCCGAACCCGATGCCGAGCGCCGGGTGGCACTGGTCCAGCAGCGCTATATCGATCCGGGTAGCCCTGGCCTGCATGCGCTGATGCAGGTCCGCAATTACACGGCACGCGAGTATGCCGAGGCCATGCGCGCGTGGCCGCGCTTCTGGACCTCAGTACGACCACTCACGACCAACGCGCAGCGGGCCAGTGCCTCGCTGGAGCGTGATCTGGCCGCCTTCCGCACGCTCTACCCCGCCCTGCGCCCGGCCACGATCACCTATGCGGTGGGCGTGCTGCGTACCGGCGGTACCACGCTGGGCGACCAGGTACTGATCGGTGCGGAGATGGCACTGGGCGACGAGCGCGTGGATGTCAGCGAACTGCCGGAGCCGACGCGCAGCCGCCTGCGCATCTTCTATGACAGCCGCCCCGGCGCGAACAACGCGCAGAACAACCTGCATGAGTATGTGCATACCCAGCAACGCGAGACCACCGGCAATCTGGCTCAGTACACAGTGCGCGAAGGCGTAGCCGAGTACATCGCCGAGCGCATCAGCGGCAAGCGCCCTGCCCTGCCGCTCTATGACTACGGCCCGTTGCACGAAGCGGAGATACGCACCCGTTTCATCGCCGAGATGGACGGCGATGACCTGGACAACTGGCTGTACAACAGTGCCCGCAATCCGTTCGGCGTGGGCGACGTGGGCTACTACGCCGGTTATCGCATCGCGCAGGAGTACATGCGCCGGCAGGCCGATGAGAAGGCGGGGATCGCGCGGATGATCGAGTTGGATTACGCCGATCCGCAAGCGGTGCGGGCGTTTATCGAAGCATCGGGGTGGCTGCAGCAGCGGTAGCGCCGGGCCATGCCCGGCGCACAGTGCCAACCAAGGTTGGCACCCACCAGTGTCAGACCTCCCGGCGCTCAGTGCCAACCAAGGTTGGCACCCACCAGAGTCAGACCTGCCCGGCGCTCAGTGCGCCGATCCGCAAGCGGTGCGGGCCTTCATCGAAGCATCGGGGTGGCTGCAGCAGCGGTAGCGCCGGGCCATGCCCGGCGTACAGTGCCAACCAAGGTTGGCACCCACCATTGGGGCATCAGCCCCCATCACCTCAGGCGTACAGCGTCGGGTCGGCCACGCCGGCGTCGGCGAAGCCCTGTGCACGCAGACGGCAGGCATCGCAGTGGCCGCACGCGGCACCGTTGGCATCGGCGTTGTAGCAGGACACGGTCAGGCCGAAGTCCACGCCCAGGCGCACGCCCTCGCGGACGATCTGGCCCTTGCTCAGGAACTGCAGTGGCGCGTGCACCTTGATGCCCGCGCCTTCCACGCCGGACTTCGTCGCCAGGTTGGCCAGGGTCTGGAAGGCGGCGATGAATTCGTGGCGGCAGTCCGGGTAGCCGGAGTAATCCACGGCATTGACGCCACAGAAGATGTCGTTGGCGCCCAGCACTTCGGCCCAGCCCAGGGCCAGCGACAGCATGATGGTGTTGCGTGCGGGCACGTAGGTGACCGGAATGCCGGCACCGCCGGCCTCGGGCACGTCGATGTCATCGGTCAGTGCCGATCCACCGATGCTGCGCAGGTCCACATCCACGGTCTTGTGCGCGACCACGCCCTGGGCCTTGGCCACGCGCGCGGCCGCGTCCAGTTCGGAGGTGTGGCGCTGGCCATAGCGCACGCTCAGGGCATGCACTGCAAAGCCCTGTTCCTGGGCCATGGCGATGACGGCGGCTGAATCCATGCCGCCGGAGAGAAGCACGACTGCCTTCTTCATGGAAAATCTTCCGGTTGGGGGAGGAAAGCCAGCACGCTGTCCCGCGCCGGAGTTGCATCAGGAAACAAGGGCGGCCTCAGCGGCCCGGCTCATCGTTCCACAGAATCTTGTGCAGCTGCATCTGGAAGCGTACCGGAAGCCGGTCTTCAACAATCCAGTCGGCCAGCTGGCGCGCGGTGATCTCCCCCTTGCTGGGCGAGAAGAACACCGTGCAACGCTTCACCAGCGCGTGTTCGGCCAGCAGGGCCTTGGCCCAGTCGTAGTCCTCGCGGCTGCAGATGACGAACTTGATCTGGTCGCGTGCGGTCAGCAGCGGCAGGTTTTCCCAGCGGTTGCGCGCCACCTCGGCCGAACCCGGGGTCTTGATGTCGACCACGCGTGATACGCGTGGGTCCACCGCGCTGACGTCCAGCGCACCGGACGTTTCCAGCGAGACGTCCAGGCCGGCGTCACACAGCTTCTGCAGCAGCACCAGGCAGCGCTTCTGCGCCAGCGGCTCGCCGCCGGTCACGCAGACGTGGCGTACGCCCTGGGCCAGCACTTCGGCCACGATGTCGTCGATATCCCACCAGGTGCCGCCGTGGAAGGCATAGGCGGTGTCGCAGTACTGGCAGCGCAACGGGCAGCCGGTCAGGCGCACGAACACGGTCGGCCAGCCGGCGGTATCGGCTTCGCCCTGCAGCGAGGTGAAGATCTCGGTGATCTTCAGGCGCGGCAGGGGCGACTGCACGATGTCGCTGGGGGTGGCGACGGCGTTGGACGGGGTAACGGCGGTCATGGCGGGAACTTCTTTGTGGGACACGTGGCGGGTGGGCTACCGTGGCCGGTAACGAAAGCAGCCGAGCATGGCTCGGCTCTACAACAGCAACCGACGGGCATGGTCCAGCCGGTGACGCGAGCCGCCGGGCATGGCCCGGCGCTACCGGATCCGGGCGGGTTGGCCGATCCGGAAACGAAAGCAGCCGAGCATGAGCTCGGCGCTACGGGACACGTATTGTACGCCCGGTCAGCGGATCTGCTGGCCCAGGCGGATCGACTGCAGGCGGTCCTGCGCGGTGCGCGCGGCGTCCGAGCCGGGGTACTGCGCCACGACGGTCTCCAGCGTCTGCTGGGCCTGATCGACCTTGCCCTCGCCATACTGCGAGAGGCCGACCTTGAGCAGGCCGCCCGCGGCCTTGTCATGGGTCGGATAGCGTGAGAGCAGCTCGCGGAACTGGGTCTCGGCCATCGGGAAATTGCGGGTGGCGTAGTAGCTCTCGCCCAGCCAGTACAGCGCATTCGGCGCGTACACGCCGTTCGGATACAACTGGAGGAAGCTCAGGAACAGCTGCGCCGAATCATCGTACTTGCCGGCCTTGAGCGAATCGAAGGCAACGTTGTACGCGGTGCGCTCGTCGCCCGTGGCGGCCAGACTGCCGGGATCGCCATGGATGGACGGCGGCCGCTCGGAAGTGGCCGCCGCTGCCGGTTTGGCCGGGGCCGGTGCGGCCTGCGGCGCGTTCGCCGGAACGGGGGGCAGGACCGGGGCATTGCCCCCTTCCAACCGGTTCAGGCGGCTGTCCAGGTCCAGGTACTGATCCTGGGCGGACTGCTTGAGCTGGGCGTTGTCGTGCTGCAACTGCTCGATCGAGGCCTGCAGGCTGGTCACCTGCTGCCGCAGCTGGTTGATCTGGTTCAACAGGTCCTGGTTGGCACTGTTGTTGTACATCTGCTGCTCGAGCGCGCCGACACGATCGGCCAGACTCTGTCGCTGTGCATGCGCCGGTGCGGCAGCCACGAGGGCTGCCGCAACGACCAGCATCAGTTTGATGCCAATGCGCATGGATTACTGCGCGGTGTAGACGATTTCGACGCGACGGTTCTGCGACCAGCAGGACTCGTTCGACTCGGTGCAGACCGGACGCTCTTCACCGTAGGACACGACGGTCAGCTGCGAAGCCGAGCCACCGTTGGCCTGCAGCGCCGAGCTGACGCCGTTGCCACGACGCTCGCCCAGGGCCTGGTTGTACGCGCGCGAACCGCGCTCGTCGGTGTGGCCCTGCAGGGTGATGCGCGAGGACGGACGGTCACGCAGGTACTTGGCGTGGCAAGCCATGATGGCCTGGAATTCCGGCTTCACGTCTTCCTTGTCCAGGTCGAAGTAGACAACGCGCTGGCGCAGGCAGGCATCGGTGTCCAGGTCGCCCGGGCCGTACAGGCCGGAGGTCGACGGACCGGTCGGGGTGGTGGTCGAGGTGCCGGTGTCGACCGGGGCTGCCGGCTCTTCCTTCACCTTCTTCGAGCAACCGGCCAGGACGGCCACAGACAGCAGGGAAACAAGCAGAACACGGGTGGACTTGTTCATGGCGATACCTTTGTGGCTCCTAGGCCGATGAGGGGTTCAAGACAAAGAAAATATTAACACTCTTTTAGCGCTGGGTACGGTATGGGGACCATGCCGGCTCGCGCACATCACCATCGGCCAGAACCAGGCGCTGGCGAACCCGCGCATCGGCCGAAACGGCATACAACACACCACGGCCACCTTCGCGGGCGGCGTACAGCACCATGCTTGCGTTGGGCGCAAAGCTCGGCGATTCATCCAGCGAACCCGGGGACAGGGTGCTCCAGCGCGGCGAGCCCAGCGAGCTGTCCATCATCGCGATCTTGTAGCTGTTGCCCGAGCCCTGGGCCACGGCGATCTTCTTGCCGTCGTAGGACACCGAGGGCTTGGCGTTGTAGTTGCCCTGGAAGGTCACGCGCTCGGCGCTGCCGCCGCCGGCACCGACCTTGTAGACCTGCGGACGGCCGCCGCGGTCGGAGGTGAAGTACACCGCGCTGCCATCCGGTGCCCAGGTCGGCTCGGTATCGATGGCGAAGTGGTTGGTCAGCTGGGTCAGCTGCTTGCTGCCCAGGTCCATCACGTAGATTTCGGGATTGCCCGAGCGCGACAGGGTCAGGGCCAGCTTGCGGCCGTCCGGCGAGAACGCAGGCGCGCTGTTGATGCCGCGGAAGCTGGTGACCAGCTCACGGGCGCCGGTGGCGATGTTCTGGATGTAGATGGCCGAGTTGCCGCGCTCGAAGCTGACGTAGGCCAGCTTGCCACCATCCGGGCTCCACGACGGCGACAGCAGCGGCTCGGCCGAACGCACGATGGTCTGCGGGTTGTAGCCATCGGAGTCGGCCACCATCAGCGCATAGCGCATGGCATCGCCCTTGCCGCTGGCGGTCACGTAGGCGATGCGCGTCCAGAAGGCACCCCGGACACCGGTGATCTTCTCGTAGATGGCATCGGCCATCTGGTGGGCGACGTCGCGCATGGCATTGCCGCGGGCGGTCATCGCCAGGCCGAGCAGGCGCTCGCCCTTCGGCACGTCGAACAGTTCGTACTCGACGCGGTAGGCACCGGCACCGGCGTCCAGCACGCGGCCGACCACGATGTAGTTCTGCTTCAGCGCGCGCCAGGTGGCGAACTGGATCTCGCCGCCACGGACGGGCTTCTCCACGATCTGCGCTTCGGGCAGGGTGCGGAACTGGCCCGAACGTTCCAGGTCGGCGCGGACAACACCGGCGACATCGGTCTGCGGTGCGGCCGACGAGCCCTGGTAGGGCATCGGCACGATGGTGATCGGCAGCGCGGACGCATTGCCACCGATGATGTCGATATCCAGTCCCCTCTGCTGCGCGACGGCAGCGAAGGGCAGCAACAGGGCCGCAAACACGGCAAGCCAGCGAGGCATCTTCTTCATGGAGCGCTCAATAGGGGGAAACCGGAACGAGGGATAGCAAAGCGGCGGTGAACCGCTTCGCAATCATGAACCAAGGGTACGTGAATTCCGGGTCAGTTCCAGCCCGTCCTCTCACGCCCCATTAACGTATCGGTCGGCTGCCGCGCGACGGGGCGACCCGCAGGCCGGCCCGCGCGGCCGATCAATCCTGCGCGGTGAAGGTCAGGTTGAGCGTGCGGGCAAACACCGATTCGAATCCGCGATAGGGCAACGGCTGCGCATTGAGCACTGCGGCCTCGATCGAACGCCTGCCGGCTTCGTCATAGGGGCAGTTGGCGCCCACCTTGGCCTGCAGCACCTGCCCCCCCGGAATCTGGGTGATGGTGATCTGGCAGCGCTGGCCCAGCGGCACACTGTCTGGACGCGTCCAGGCGCTGCGAACCTTGGCCTGGATCGCGGCGGCGTACTTGGCCGACAGATCATCGCTGTTGCCACCGCCCCCAGCGGCCGGCTGTGCCGCACCGGTGTTGCCGGCCGGCGCGCTGCCGGCGGCGTTGCGCGCGGCGGCGACCTGGCGCAGCTTCTGCTCGGCCAGCTTGGCTTCCTTCTCCGCCTGTTCGCGCCTGGCACGGATCTCGGCGATCTTCTTCTGCCGTTCGGCCTCGGCCTGGTCGGCGGCCTGCCGCTCCTGCTCGGCACGCTTCTTCTTGGCGTCTTCTTCCTGCTGCCTGGCCAGGCGCAGCTTCTGCTCGGCTTCTTCCTGGCGCTTGCGCTCGGTCAGGTCGATCTGCTCCTGGCGGCGCTTGGCTTCCTGTTCCTGCCGGGCCTTCTCCTGCGAGATGGCCAGTGCGCTCACCGCCTCCTGGTCCTGCGTGTCCGGCTGGGCGACACGCTCCTGCGCCTGTTGCTGCTGCGGCGTGGGAGCATCCTGCGGACGTGGCTCGGGAATCGGCTGCGGCGGTGGAATGGTGTCCTCGGGCACCGGAATCGGCTCGGCAACCGGCGGCGGCAGATCTTCCAGCTTCTCCGACTGGCGCAGGGCCTGGCGCGCAGCGGCCGCCTCCGACGCGGACAGCGCCAGGCTGGCCTCGACCGAGGGATCACCGGCAGCGGCATCGGTATTGCGCGTGGGCGACCACAGCCACGCCAGGATGAACACCAGCGCGACCAGCAGGTGCACCAGCACGGCCAGCGCCAGGGGCAGGCCCCAGCCCGGTTCCTGCTGTCGCGGAGGCGGCAGGGTCTCAGCGTGCATCGGTGGCCAGGCCTACCTTGTCCACTTTCGCGCGCTTGATCACGTCCATCGCCGCGATGACCTTCTCATAGGCCACGGCACGGTCGGCGGCGACGATCACGCGCAGGCCCTTGTCCTGTGCGGCGATGCCGGCCAGGCGCCCTTCCAGCTCCTCGGCAGACACGGCCGTGGGCTCCTTGGCGTCGGGCAGCTTCAGGCTCAGCTGGCCGTCCTGGCGCACCGAAACGATCACCGGATCCTGCTTGCTCTCCAGCGCCTTGGCATTGGAGTTCGGCAGGTCCACGTCAAAACTCAGGGTGAGCAGCGGCGCGGTGACCATGAAGATGATCAGCAGCACCAGCATGACGTCGATATAGGGAACGACGTTGATTTCCGATTTCAGCTTGCGGCGCTTGCGGCGACCGATGGCAGCGGACATGGCTTGGACTCCCGGGTCAGGCGCTTACTCGTCGCCAGCGCTCTGGCGCTGCAGGATGGAGCTGAACTCGTCGGCGAAGGTCTCGAAACGCACCGACATGCGCTCCACACGGGTGGTGAAGCGGTTGTAGGCCCACACCGCCGGGATTGCCACGAACAGGCCGATGGCGGTGGCGAACAGCGCTTCGGAGATGCCCGGGGCGACCGAGGCGATGCCGGCCTGGGCGCCGCTGCTGATCATGTCGTGCATGGTCACCATGATGCCGAACACGGTGCCGACCAGGCCCACGTAAGGCGCGGTCGAGCCGATGTTGGCCAGCAGTTCCAGATTGCGCTCGAGCTGGTCGACTTCGCGGGTGTAGGTGGTGCGCATCGCACGTTGCGCGCCTTCCAGCTGCGCACGGCCATCGAGCCGGCGCTTGTCGCGCAGGCGGGTGAACTCGCGGAAGCCCGCCTCGAAGATCGCCTCCAGGCCGCCCACGTTGCGGCTGCGGTCGGTGGCCGAGCTGTACAGCTTGCCCAGGTCGGCGCCGGACCAGAAGCGGTTCTCGAACTCGTCCGCCTCGCGGGTGGCCTGCTTGAACACGCGGGCCTTGCGGAAAATGATCACCCAGCTGACGAACGAGCCGACCAGCAGCAGCAGCACGATGATCTTCACCGGCAGGCTGGCCTTGGCCATCAGTTCGAGGTAGTTGATGCCGCCGCCGGTGGTGGCCTGGGCAAGGGTCTGGGTCGCGGCGTTGCTGACGTCAGCCGGCAGTGCCTCGGTGACCGTGGCCTGCAGGGCCAGGAGCGTTGCGATCATCCGTTGTTCCTCAGTGTTCGGATTCGGGGTGGAGGTAGGGTTGCAGCACGGCAAGGACGGCGTCGTCCATGCCACGCGGGCGGAAACTGGCCGCGTCCAGTGCGGCGATGCGGACCTGCGCCGACAGCAGCAGTTCGCCGTCGCGCTCGATCCGCTGATCGAAGACCATGCTGGCCTTCTTCAGCTGGACCAGCGTGGCACTCACCTGCAGGAGGTCATCCAGCCGGGCCGGCCGGATGAAGTCCATCTGCATGGCACGTACCGCGAAGACCATGCCGTGCTCGCTGCGCATGCGCTCCTGGCCATAGCCCAGCGCGCGCATCCATTCGGTCCGGGCCCGTTCCATGAAGGCCACGTAGCGGGCGTGGTAGACCACCCCGCCTGCGTCCGTATCTTCCCAGTAAATGCGTGTCGGCCAACTGAATAGTGGCTCAACCGACATCGGGAACCTCCGCGAACAGGTCCTGCGGCGGGTTCTTCGGCTTCAGGCCCATGTGCCGGTACGCCTTGTGGGTGGCCATGCGGCCGCGCGCGGTGCGTACCAGGAAGCCCTGCTGGATCAGGTAGGGTTCGACCACGTCTTCCAGCGTGCCGCGCTCTTCTGACAGCGCGGCGGCCAGCGATTCGATGCCGACCGGGCCACCGTCGAAGTAGTCCACCAGGGTCCTGAGCAGGCGCCGGTCGAGCTCGTCGAAACCCTCCGGGTCGACCTTGAGCATCTGCATGGCCGCCTGGGCGACCGCCACGTCGATATGGCCACCCGCCTTCACCTGGGCGTAGTCGCGCACCCGCCGCAGCAGGCGGTTGGCGATGCGCGGGGTGCCACGCGCACGGCGCGCGATCTCCCCTGCGCCGTCGGCGGTGCAGTCGATGCCCAGGATGGTGGCCGAGCGGCGTACGATCCGGGTCAACTCCTCGACACTGTAGAACTCCAGCCGCTGGACGATGCCGAAGCGGTCGCGCAGCGGCGCGGTCAGCAGGCCGGCGCGGGTGGTGGCCCCGATCAGCGTGAACGGAGGCAGGTCGATCTTGATCGAGCGGGCCGCAGGGCCCTCGCCGATCATGATGTCGATCTGGAAATCCTCCATCGCCGGGTACAGCACTTCCTCGACCACCGGCGACAGGCGGTGGATCTCGTCCACGAACAGTACGTCGTGTGGCTGCAGGTTGGTCAACAGCGCGGCCAGATCACCGGCCTTTTCGATCACCGGACCGGACGTCACCCGCAGCGCCACCCCCAGTTCGTTGGCGATGACGTGGCTGAGCGTGGTCTTGCCCAGCCCCGGCGGACCGAAGATCAGCACATGGTCGAGCGCGTCGCCACGGGCCTTGGCCGCTTCGATGTAGATTTCCAGCTGCTCGCGCACCGGCGCCTGGCCCAGGTAATCGGCCAGTCGCTTGGGGCGGATGCTGGCGTCGGCGGCGTCATCCTCGCGGGTGGCGCCGGCGCCGATGATGCGGTCGTCGGTCATGTGCTGATTATGCGGCAAAAGCGCGGGTTTCGGCCGGGCTGCGCCCGGCGCCCGCGGTAGTGCCGGCCGCTGGCCGGCAACCTCAACAGCAACAGCCGAAGCGGGCTTCCTGGGGAATGGCGGGGTGGGTCCGGTTGCGGGGGACGCTGCAAGTACGTCCATGTAAGCTCGGTCGCCGCATCCATGCGGCTCACGCCCCCGCAACCGGACCCACCCCGCCTTCGACAGTTGGCCGCGATCTGATGGTAGGTGTCGACCTTGGTCGACACGGAAGATCCACGCCATGCGTGGATGGAACAGAGCAGGAGAGTGGGCTCAGTTTCAGGCACGCAGCATCTCCGCAAGAGGAGCCCCCTTGTTGTTCAAGGGGGCGCGCCGATAGGCGGGGGGATAAGGTGGAATGCGCGCAGGGCCCACGGTTTGCGCAGCAAATCGTGGGACGTAACGCAGGTGGAGATTAAATCTCCACCTGCGCGCCCAACTCAACCAGACGGTTGCCCGGAATCCGGAAGAAGCCCGTGGCCGGCGCAGCGTTGCGATGCATCAGTGCGAACAGCTTGTCGCGCCAGATCGGCATGCCGCGGTTGGCGGTGGCGACGATGGTCTCGCGGCTGGCGAAGAAGGTGGTGTCCATCGGATCGAAATAGATCCCGCCGTGGTCGCAGGAGCGCATCAGCGCCAACGGTACGTCCGGCGTCTCCATGAAACCGAAGCGGACATAGACCCGGTAGAACTCGTCGCCCACCGATTCGATCTTCAGCCGCTGCCCCTCCATCGCATAGGGAATGGGCAGGGTTTCCACATGCAGGAAGACGTTGCGCTCGTGCAGCACCTTGTTGTGCTTGAGGTTGTGCATCAGTGCATGCGGAGCCACGGTCGGGTCAGCGGTGAGGAACACCGCGGTACCCGGCACGCGCACCGGCGGCGCCAGCATCAGGCCCGGCAGGAAGGTGTCGATGCGGATGCCGTCCTTGCGGATCTCGTCGCGCAGCAGCTCGCGGCCACGGCGCCAGGTGCGCATCATGGTGAACAGGAAGATGCCCAGCACGACCGGGAACCAGGCGCCCTGCAGCAGCTTGGCACCATTGGCGATGACGAAGCCGACGTCGATGATGAAGAACACCACGCACAGCGGCAGGATCCAATGACGCGCCTTCGGCCACAGCGAGCGCGCGACCAGGGCCAGCAGCAGCGTATCGATCAGCATGGTGGCCGAGACCGAGATGCCGTAGGCCACGGCCAGGTTCGACGAGCTGCGGAAGGCCAGCACCAGGCCGATGACCATCACCGCGATGCCCCAGTTGATGCCCGGGATGTAGATCTGGCCGATGGTGTCGTGCGAAGTGTGCTTGATGCGCATGCGCGGGATGTAGCCGAGCTGCATGGCCTGGCGCGAGACCGAGAACGCGCCGGTGATCACCGACTGCGAGGCGATCACCGCCGCCATCGTGGCCAGGATGATCATCGGATACAGGGCCCAGTCGGGGACCGCTTCGAAGAAGGGATTCTTCACCGCTTCGGGGTGGTTCAGCACCAGCGCGCCCTGCCCCAGATAGTTCAGCACCAGGCACGGCAGCACGAAGAAGTACCAGGCATGGCGGATGGGCTTGGCACCGAAGTGGCCCATGTCGGCATACAGGGCCTCGCCACCGGTGACCGCCAGCACCACGGCGCCAAGGATGAAGATGCCGTGCCAGCTGTGCTCCATGAAGAAGCGGATCGCCCACCACGGGTTGAACGCCTTCAGCACTTCCGGCGAATCGATGATGTTGTAGATGCCGATCGCCGCCAGCGAAATGAACCACACCGAGGTGATCGGGCCGAACGCCTTGCCGATCTTCTCTGTGCCGAAACGCTGCGCGGCGAACACCATCAGCAGGACCACCACGGTGATCGGCACGATGAACGCGTGCAGGCCCGGTGCGGCCACCTCCAGGCCCTCGACGGCACCAAGCACCGAGATCGCAGGGGTGATCACGCCATCACCGAAGAACAGCGACGCACCGAAGATGCCCAGGATGCCCACCACGTAGGCCGAGCGTGAGCCGTTGCGCAGCGTACGCTGGGTCAGCGCCATCAACGCCATGATGCCGCCCTCGCCATCGTTGTCGGCGCGCATGATGATGGTCACGTACTTCAGGGTGACCACGATGTTCAGCGCCCAGAACGCCAGCGACAGCACGCCGAGCACGGTGTCGTGGTCGCTGTTGAGCCCGTAGTGCGGCGAGAACGCCTCCTTCAGGGTGTACAGCGGGCTGGTACCGATGTCACCGAAGACCACACCGATCGCACCGATGACCAGCGCCAGTCCCCCGGCCGGGGGCGCGTGACCGTGTCCGCCAGGGGCGGCTGCGTGCGGGGTTTGACTGCTGGACATGGGACTCCTGGCGAAGCTCAGGCGATGGGGGGAGGGAAAGGACGCGGCTCAGCGCAGCGCCGACTGCAGGGCCTTGCGGATGACCGTGGCCACTTCGTCGCCTTCGTTGAAGGCATCACGGGCCATGCGGGCCGCTTCAGCCGGCTTGTAGCCCAGCTGCTGCAGCGCCACGGTGGCATCGGACAGCGGGTCGGCCGGGGCCGGACCGCTGCCGGTCGGCAGCGCCCCGCCGGCACCGAACTGGGACGCACGGTCGCGCAGCTCCAGCACCATGCGCTCGGCCGTCTTCTTGCCGATGCCCGGGATGCGGGTCAGTGCGGTGATATCGCCCGCCTGCACCATGCGCGCGAATTCCTCGACGCTGACAGCGGACAGCACGGCCAGCGCGATCTTCGCGCCGATGCCGCTGACCTTCTGCACATCGCGGAACAGACGACGCTCGCCTTCGCGCAGGAAGCCGTACAGCGAGACGCTGTCTTCCTTCTGCGCGTAATGGGTGTACAGCGTGACCTCGCGTCCGAGCTCGGGCAGGTCGTAGAAGGTGCTCATCGGCGCCTCCAGTTCGTAGCCCACTCCATTCACGTCCACCACCAACCACGGCGGCGCCTTGTAGGCGACGATGCCGCGC
This sequence comes from Stenotrophomonas sp. STEN147, assembly GCF_056757995.1. Lineage (NCBI taxonomy): Bacteria > Pseudomonadati > Pseudomonadota > Gammaproteobacteria > Lysobacterales > Lysobacteraceae > Stenotrophomonas > Stenotrophomonas sp. STEN147. The sequence goes on along the minus strand of NZ_JBRRCG010000023.1, from coordinate 25,039 downwards.
AGTCGACCGATCATTGCGTGCAGCTCCTCATTTGCGACCCCACGCCTGGCGGGCGCTGAGCCCCAGGCGGTTGGCCGTCGCCCTTACGTGGGCGTGGGTGATCGCTACCGCCAACGCGTCGGCCGCGTCGGCCTGCAGCTTGGTTTTCAGGTTGAGCATGAGCCCGACCATGTGTTGAACCTGTTGCTTTTCCGCGCCACCACGACCGACCACGGCCAGCTTGATCTCGCTGGCGGCGTATTCGTGCACCGGCAGGTCGCGCAGCACCACGGCCGAAATGGCTGCGCCGCGGGCCTGGCCCAGCTTCAGCGCCGAATCGGGGTTGCGCGCCATGAACACGCGCTCGATCGCCACTTCCTGCGGCTGGTACTCGCGGCACAGGTCGGCCAGGCCCAGCACCAGCAGCTTCATCCGCTGCGGGAAATCGTCGGCGCCCAGCAGCACCAGGGGCTGGTGATGGACGTGGATGACGCGCCCTGCGGCATCGACATCGATGATGCCCACCCCGGTCCGCTGTGAACCGGGGTCGATGCCGAGGATGCGGGTCATGCCGCGCTCCTGGCGGTGCGGAACGGGAAGCGCTGGCAGGCGTATGGGCTCATGACTGTCCGCGGTGACCGTTCAACGGCCCGCGCCCAGGCCGTCGGTGACGGCTCAGGCGTAGGCGTCGGCGCCGAGTTCGGCGTTCGAATACACGTCCTGCACGTCGTCGAGGTCTTCAAGCATGTCCAGCAGCTTGCGGACCTGCAGGGCGACCTCGCCCTCGACCTTGATGTCGTTGTCGGCGCGGAAGGTGATCTCGGCGTGGTCGGCAAGATGCCCCGCGGCAGTCATCGCCTCCTTTACCGCGTTGAATGCGTCAGGGCTGGTGACCACGTCGATCGAGCCATCGTCCGGATAGACGACGATGTCATCGGCGCCCGCCTCGATGGCCGCTTCGGTGATCGCCTCCTCGTCGGCACCCGGGGCAAAGCTGAGCACGCCCAGGCGCTTGAACATGAAGGCCACCGAGCCCTCGGTACCCATGTTGCCGCCGCATTTGCTGAACGCGTGGCGGACATCGGCCACGGTGCGCACGCGGTTGTCGGTCAGGCAATCAACGATCACCGCCACACCGCCGGGCGCATAGCCCTCGTAGCGCACTTCCTCGTAGTCGACGCCTTCCAGCTCACCGGTGGCCTTCTTGATCGCACGTTCGATCACGTCCTTGGACATGTTCACGGCCAGGCCCTTGTCCATCGCCACGCGCAGGCGCGGGTTGTTGTTGGGGTCGCCTCCACCGCCGCGCGCGGCCACGCCGATCTCGCGGATGATCTTGGTGAAAATCTTGCCGCGCTTCGCGTCGGACGCGTTCTTGCGGGCTTCGATGGAGGGGCCTCTACCCATGGGTGCTACCGTCTGGCTGCTTCAGGATCAAGGCGCGGATTCTACCTGATCGGGCGCTGCAACCGTGTCTAGGGGGTTGGGCGCCGCTGTGCTCGCCGGGCATGGCCCGGCGCTACCGGGAAATGCACCGCCTACCTGAGACGCCGCTGCGCTCGCCGGGCATGGCCCGGCGCTACCGGGAAATGCGCCGCCTGCCTGAGACGCCGCTGCGCTCGCCGGGCATGGCCCGGCGCTACCGCGAATGCGCCGCCGGCCTGCGCCGCCGCTGGGCTCGCCGGGCATGGCCCGGCGCTACCGGGAAATGCACCGCAGGATCGTTGCCGGGGTAGCGCCGGGCCATGCCCGGCGGACGGTGCGCATCGACCGGGCGCCTATGCGGCCGCAGCGTCGCGGCTGTGATCGAACCGGCCGTGGCGCAGGAAGTGCGCGGTCTGCCGTGCAGCATCGGGCGAAACCACCAGGCCACTGTGGCTGGTACGCACCACGCAATGATCGGCCAGACCCGGCAGGCGGGTTTCCGCCAGCGCCACCGTGCCGTCGGAGGCATCGTCGATCGCGCCGAGCAGGCTGCCCAGCCCATGCGGCACCGAACCGGCGATCAGGCCGACCGCAGCCGTGCCCTGCCAGTCGGGCAGGCCGTCAAGCAGCAGTTCGCTGCTGCGGCCCAAGGCCAGGCCCCAGCCATGCTCGGACAGCGAACGCGCGGTACCGCTGCCGCGCAGCGGCGAGCCAAGGCAGACCACGCGCTCCACCTGCAGCTGCGGTTGCCGGCGCAGTGCCTCCAGCGCCAGCAGCCCACCAAGGCTGTGGCCGACCAGCGACAGTGGTCCGGCATCGGCCAGACGCTCCAACAGCTGAGGTACCGCTACATCCGGGCCGCCGAACACGGAGGAATAGCCAAAGGTCTGCACCCGGAACCCGCGCGCGCGCAGGCGCCACGCCAGCGGCCCTACCCAGGCGCGGGCGTTCCAGATGCCATGGAGCAGCAGTACGGGGGGTGTCATGTGCAACAGCCTGGCGATCAGCGGGGCGAAAACGTGAGGTGATTGAACACAGGCCGGCAGAAAGCGGCGGTGAACGCGCTCAGGCCGTTCGCGGCGCGCGGCGCAGGATGAACTCCAGATCGTTGGTCTGGCCGACCGGGAACAGGTACTGCCCGGCCTTCTCGAAGCCGTAACGGGCATAGAAGCGCTGTGCGCCGAAGTTCTCCGACCACACGCCCAGCCACAGTGTCCTCGGGCCCTCGCGCTCCAGCCACGCCAGGGCGGTTTCCAGCAGGCGGCTGCCCCAGCCACAACTCTGCTGCGACTTGATCAGATACAGGCGCTTGAGCTCGCCATCCCCCGCTTTCACGTCCGGATGGGGCAGGCCACAGGGGCCGGCGGCGGCATGACCGACCGCCTCCCCTTCCCGCTCCAGCAACCACACGGCGTAATCCGGGTGAGCGAGGATCGTGCGCTGGCGCTCGACCGTGTAGGACTCCTGCAGGAAAGCCTGCAGGTCCTGCGGCGGATACAGGTGGCCGAAGGTCTCGGTGAACGTGCGTGCGGCCAGCGCCGACAAGGTCGGCGCGTCATCCACGGTGGCGCGGCGGATCGAGTACATGCAGGAAGTTGACGTCAGCGCGAAGGGCGGGTCAAGCCTTCTCGGGCGATTCCGCGTCTTCGTCTTCCTCGTCCTCTTCCTCGTACTCCTCTTCGTCCTCGTCCGCTTCTTCGCCTTCCTCGTCCTCGTCGTACTCTTCTTCCTCTTCGTCGTCTTCGTAATCCTCGACGCCGAAGTCTTCACCGTCCCAGCGGCCTTCGCCGTCGGCGACGAAGGTCAGGGCCATCGCCGCCGGATTGGTACCGACGCGGACCAGCCAACCACCGAACACGCGTGCCCGCTCGGTGACCAGGTTGGCCTCGGAGCCCTCATTGCCCAGCTTTTCCCACTCCAGCGAAAACGCAAACTCGGTCATTGCCTGGATCTCCTGATCAGTTTTTCTTGGGGCGAACCTGGATGTGCACTTCGGCCAGCTGCTCGTCGACGATCGGCGACGGCGCGTCGGTCATCAGATCCTGTGCACCGGTGGTCTTCGGGAACGGGATGACGTCGCGGATCGACTCGGTACCGGCCATCAGCGCGGCGATGCGGTCGATGCCGAATGCGATGCCGCCGTGCGGCGGCGCGCCGTAGTTCAGCGCGTCGAGCAGGAAACCGAACTTGGCACGCGCTTCTTCGGCGCCGATGCCGAGCAGCTCGAACACCGCGCTCTGCATGTCCGGGCGATGGATACGGATCGAGCCGCCGCCGATTTCATTGCCGTTGAGCACCATGTCATAGCCGCGCGAGACCGCGGTACGGGCATTGGCGCGCAGGTCGGCGATATCGTCCACGGCCGGTGCGGTGAAGGGGTGATGCAGGGCGACATAGCGCTGCGCCTCGTCATCCCATTCGAACATCGGGAAATCGGTGACCCACAACGGGCGCCAGCCATCGGCGACCAGGCCGAAGTCCTTGCCGGCCTTCAGGCGCAGCGCGCCCATGAAGTCGGAGACCTTGTTGTAGCCACCGGCACCGAAGAACACGATGTCACCCTTGCCGGCGCCGACGTGGGCAACCAGCGCGGCGAAGGCGTCTTCGCTGAAGAACTTCTGGATCGGCGAGCTGACCTCGCCGTTGTCGGCGATCTTGATGTAGGCCAGGCCCTTGGCGCCGTACTTGGCGGCGTGCGCAGCGTACTCATCGATCTGCTTGCGGCTCAACGCTGCGCCACCGGGGATGCGCAGCGCGGCGACGCGACCATCGGCGTCGTTGGCCGGGCCGGTGAACACCGGGAACTCACTGCCCTTGACCAGCTCGGCCACGTCCACCAGTTCCAGCGCGATGCGCAGGTCCGGCTTGTCCGACCCATAGCGGCGCATCGCTTCGGCCCAGGTCATGCGCGGGAAGCTGGCATCCAGGTCGACATCCACCACTTCCTTGAAGATGGCGCGGATCATCTCTTCGACGAAATCCTGCACGTCGCGCTCGCGCACGAAGGCGAACTCCATGTCCAGCTGGGTGAATTCCAGCTGGCGGTCGGCACGCAGTGCTTCATCGCGGAAGCAGCGCGCGATCTGGTAGTAACGGTCGAAGCCGGCCACCATCAGGATCTGCTTGAACAGCTGCGGGCTCTGCGGCAGAGCGTAGAACTCGCCCGGATGCATGCGCGCCGGCACCAGGAAGTCGCGCGCGCCCTCCGGGGTGGCCTTGGTCAGGATCGGGGTTTCGATGTCCTGGAAGCCACGCGCATCCAGGTGACGGCGCAGCGCCTGCACCAGCTTGATGCGGGTGCGCTGCATGCGCTGCATTTCCGGGCGGCGCAGGTCCAGGTAGCGGTACTTCAGGCGGGTATCTTCGCCCGGATTCTCGTGGGCGTGGAACGGCAGCGGCGCCGCCTTGTTCAGCACGGTAATGGCCGTGGCGATCACTTCCACCCTGCCGGTGGCCATCTTGTCGTTCACCGCGTGGCGGGCACGCACCACGCCTTCCACCTGCAGCACATCCTCGTAGCCCAGGCTGGCCGCGACCGCGAACACTTCGGCGTTGTCGACCTCGACCGTCACCTGCACGATGCCTTCATGATCGCGCAGATCGATGAAGCAGACGCCGCCCTGGTTACGGGCCACGTCGGTCCAGCCGGCGAGGGTGACAGTCTGGCCAATCAGGGTCTCGTCGACCAGGCCGCAGAAGTGGGTACGCATGGGGGAAAGCTCCGCTGGAGAACGCCGGCACCCGATGGGGCCGGAAAGCCCCGTATTCTGCGGCCGAGGCCCCGGCCGGGGCAAATGCGGGGCAGTCACACGGGCTTTATCCGTTCCGTCCTTATAGTCGCGCACCACACACCGTATGGGGATTCGCCATGAAAACGCTGTCCCTGGCCAGCCTGGCCGTCACCCTCAGCCTGGGCGCCCTCGCCGGGCTCACCCTCTCCCCCGCCCCCGCTGCCGCGCAGAACGGCGTCATCCGCTGCGAAAGCCAGAACAACCGCGAACGGGTCTGCACTACCGGCTGGCGCAGCGCGCAGCTGGTGCGCCAGCTGTCCGGCTCGGCCTGCCAGGAAGGCCGCACCTGGGGCAGCCGCAACGGCAGCATCTGGGTCAACAACGGCTGCCGCGCCGAATTCGTCGAGGGCCGCGGCGGCTGGGGCGGTGGCAATGGCGGTTGGGGGGGCAACAACGGCAACACCATCCGCTGCGAAAGCCAGAACAACCGTGAACGCAGCTGTCCGGTCGGCTGGCGCAATGCCCGCCTGGTCCGCCAGTTGTCCGGCAGTCCCTGCCAGGAAGGCCGCACCTGGGGCGTGCGCAATGGCGCGGTGTGGGTCAGCAATGGCTGCCGCGCCGAGTTCGCTGAAGCCCGCGGTGGCTGGGGCGGCGGCAACGGCGGCTGGAGCGGCGGCGGCAACAGCAATTACTCCATCACCTGCAGCAGCAACAACAACCGCACCCAGAACTGTGACTGGGACGAGCGCCAGGGCCGGCCCGTGCTGCAACAGCAGCTGTCGGGCAGCGCCTGCCAGGAGGGCCGCAGCTGGGGCTATGCGCGGGGCCAGGTCTGGGTGAGCAACGGCTGCCGGGCCCGCTTCGGCACGCGCTGAGCGAACGAACCTGCGGACGCGCGGCGGCACCAACACCGGCGCCGCCGCGCTCGCCGGGGATGGCCCGGTACTGCGAGGCCCGATTCGAGCGCTACGGTGCGGTTGCCGGCGGGGCCTCATCGCCCCACGGTGCTGGCGGCAACGCCACCGGCTTGCTCAGATCGAACTGCACGCGGAAGCGGCGGCCTTCGGGCCGGGTCAGCTCGTAGACGAAGCGCTGGTCCGGCTCGATCTCCATCGCCCACACGTTGTGGGTAGACGCCAGCATGTCGGCGCGGCGGAACATGGCCACCGAATCGGCATCGGCCGGGAACTGCTGGCGTTCGGCGGTACCCGGCGGACGGCTGTCGCCGCCATACAGCGTGATCGCATCGGGGCTGCCATCGGCATGCCGGTGATCGTGCTTGAGCCGCAGCCCACTCTCGGTGCGGGTCAGGACCCAGGTCCGCGAATGATCGTCGCCGACATGGAAGGGGATGCGCAGCTCATGCCCGGGATCGGCACAGCCCCGCACGTGCATGACCAGCCGCTGCCCGGCGAAGGGGTCCTTGCCGGTCGGTGCCGGCGTGTCCTCCACCACTTTGCCCTCGTACGCCTGGCCGCAGTGGGCGGCGATCGCAGCCATGAAGGCGTCGGCCGGAGCCGTCGCCACGTCGTGGGCGACCGTATGCGAGGGCTGTGAGCAGGCTGCGAGCGTGAGCAGGGCGACAGAAGCAGTGACGAGGGCAGGCAGTTTCATGCCCCAACCCTAACGGCCATGGCCGGCCCGCGCAAACCACTCGCCCGTTCAACGCCCCGTGTCCACGCCCTCCGCCAGGGTCTCGGTTGCCGCCACGGGTGCGGCCTCGCCCGCCCCGTCCGGTTCCTGCTCGACCGGGTCGACATCGAAGGGCGTGCGGAACACCAGCGACGGCAGCAGTGTGGTCAGCGCTGCGTACAGCAGCAATGCGCCGAACAGCACCGCCGGAATCTGGAACCGCTCACGCATGATCGCGGCCAGGACCAGGGTGAAGATCAATGTTGGCGCCAACGCCAGCGACACGCGCAGACTGCTGCGGAAACTCTCGCCGAACATCAGCCGGCGCTGCAGCCAGACCACGCCGATACGCAGCGGCAGCACCACCAGGGTGATCACGATGCCCAGCCCCAGCGCTTCGAAGCTCAATGCCTCGGCGGGCACCTTGGTGCCCGCATTGAAGAAGTAGAACGGCACGAAGAACGATGCGAACAGCCGCAGCGCATGCAGGTTCTCGTGCGAGGCCAGCAGCGGCATGCGCTGGTGCAGCAGCCGTGCGACCAGGCCTGCGATGAAGGCGCCCACCAGGTAATACACCCCCAGCAGGTAGGTGATGTAGGCAGCAACCATGCCCACCATGACCAGCAGCGAGAACTCCGAACCGGGCGCGTGCGGCGCCACCCAGCGACCCAGCGCGATGAACAGCAGCGGCAGGCCGACCATCATCGCCAGCAGGGCCAGGCTGGACAGGGCCATGTGACCCGGATCGCCTGCCTGCAGCACGATGAACAGTGCCGCCAGCGCCAGCAGCTCTCCGGCGATGGCCTTGCTGGTCACCCAGAACCGCTCGTCCTCGCTCAGACCCAGCCGCGACAGCGAATCCATGATGAAACCCGTGGAGGGCGTCAGCAGTGCCAGAGCCAGCAGGCCCGCGGCCTGCCACGGCAGGCCGGCGTAGCGCCAGGCCAGCCAGCCGACGCCGAACAGGGTGGCGCTGCGCACCACAAGATGCGCCAGCAGGGGCCACATGCCACGGCGCAACGCCTGCAGATCGACCTCCAGACCTGCGAACAGGAACAGGGACGAGATGCCGAGCGTGGCCAGCAGCCCGATCACCGCGTCGTGCGCCTGGTCCCCGAGCCAGAGCATGCCGATGATCCCGAACAGCAGGCAGGTGAGCGGTGCGGGCAGGCTGAAGCGCTGCAGCGCGCGCGGGATCACCAGCAGCGCGAAGATCAGCAGCAGGTAGATCAACTCATGACTCATGGGGGACTTCCGTGTGGTTTCGAACGCGCGCAGGATGCGCGCGCACGACCCTCGGAGCAAGCCCGGCCCGGAGACTGGCGGGCGTCAGCCGATCAGCCTGTCCGCGATGCGTCCAACCTGCGCCAGCACGCTGGCGCGTTGATCGTTGCTGATGTCCGCAGCCTGCAGGTAGGCCGTAATCACCCAGGGTGCCCCTCCCCCCATGGGCCACAACACGGCGGTGTCATTGCGTGCATCCTCGCCATTGCTGCCGGTCTTGTCGCCCACCCGCCAGCGCGCGCCCAGCCCTGCGCGCAGGCACGCATCGCCGGTTTCGTTGTCGATCAGCCAGTCGGCCAGTTGCTGGCGCGCGACCGGCGCCAGCGCATCGCCCAGCACCAGCCGCTGCAGGGTCGCGGCCATCGCCGCCGGCGTGGTGGTGTCACGTGGATCACCCTCGGCGAAGCTGTTCAGTTCCGGCTCGAGACGATCGCTGCGGGTCACGCTGTCGCCCTGAGCGCGCAGGAAGGCCGTCACGGCGGGCGGCCCGCCAACCACGTCGAACAACAGATTGGCCGCCGTGTTGTCGCTGGTGATGATCGTTGCCCGGCACAGGTCGCGCACGGTCAGATCCTTGCCGGCGTGGCGGCGCGCCACCGGCGCATGCGAGAGCAGGTCGGCCTCGCGCACCGGCACGCGCCTGTCCAGCAGTCCGGGCACGCGCCGTGACTGGTCCAGCACGGTGGCCGCCAGCACCGTCTTGAACGTGCTGCACAGCGGGAAACGCTCATCCTGGCGATGGCCGATGCGGCGACCGCTGGCGGTATCCAGCACGGTCACGCCAAGCCGGCCCGCGCAGGCCTTTTCCAGGGCGGCAAAGTCCATGGCGGCTTCGATCGCGCCGGCCGCCGGGGCCGGGCCGACACTCCTGCTGGCGGCACGGGCGATCAGCGGCAGCGCCAGCGAAGACACCACTGCTGAAGTACTGAACTGAAGGAATCGTCGACGGGGCAACATGCAGGACCTCCGGAAAGCGAACCCGATTATCGAAAGCCCCCGCCGCGCCTGACCAGCGCGTTTTTTCAGCATGTGCCATCAATTTCATTCATGCCTAAGAAGGGCATTCAACGGAGATTCCACGAGCCGTCCGGATCCCGCTACGATCAGTCATCATTTCAGCTCACGGCTTTCCGATGCTGCATCCGACTCTGCCGCTCAACGCCCTGCGCGCCTTCGAAGCAGCGGCCCGCCACCAGAACTTCACCCGCGCCGCGCTTGAGCTGTGCGTCAGCCAGGCCGCGTTGAGCCATCAGATCCGGGGGCTGGAGGACCGGCTGGGGATCCGCCTGTTCCATCGCCTGCCTCGCGGCGTCGCCCTCACCGATGAAGGCGCCGCGCTGTTCCCGGTGCTCAACGAAGCGTTCGAGCGCATCTCGGCCAGCATCGCGCGCTACACGGGGGGAGCGGCCCGCGAAGTGCTGACGCTGGGCGTGGTGGGCACCTTCGCCACCGGCTGGCTGCTGCCACGCCTGGCCGCGTTCGAGGCCACGCATCCGGATATCGAGCTTCGCGTGCAGACGCACAACAACCGCATCGATCTTGCCGGCGAAGGCCTGGACCTGGCCATCCGCTTCGGTGAGGGCGACTGGCAGGGGCAGGCCTGCACGGCGATCCTGGATGCGCCGTTCGCACCGCTGTGCGCCCCCGCCCTGGCACGCCGGCTGAAACAGCCGCGTGATCTGGGCACGCTGCCGCTGCTGCGCTCCTATCGCAATGACGAGTGGCCGCGCTGGCTGCAGGCGGCCGGGGTCAGCGGCGTGGAGGCGCGCGGGCCGGTATTCGATTCGTCGCTGACCTTGGCCATGGCCGCTGCCGGAGGGGCCGGCGTGGCCCTGCTGCCGCTGCGCATGTTCGAACAGGAACTGGCGGAAGGACGGCTGCTGCAGCCGTTCGCCACGACGCTGGAACTGGGCCGCTACTGGCTGACGAGGCTGCGCTCACGCGCCGAGCGTGAGCCTGCACGACGTTTCCGCGAATGGTTGCAGGCGCAGGGCTGATGCGCGCGAGCGGTAGCGCCGGGCTGATGCGCACGAGCGGTAGCGCCGGGCCATGCCCGGCGAGCGAAGCGGATCGGGAACACCACCGGGCATGGCCCGGCGCCCTCCATCAGGACTCCAGCAGTTCCATCCAGGCAGCTTCAGCCTTTTCCAGCTGCGCAGCGGCCGTTTCGCGATCACGGCCCAGCACGGCCATGCGGGTGCTGTCGGCATAGTTGGCCGGGTCCGCCAGTTGACGGTCCAGTTCGGCCAGGCCGGCTTCCAGCTCGGCCACCTTGGCTTCCGCCGCGGCCAGCTTGTGCGGATTCACCGGCTTCTTCTGCACGACCTGCGCCACCGGTGCGGTCTTGACCACCACCGGCTCTTCCACCTGCTCCATGCGCGCCTTGGTGCCCTGCGCCTGCGGACGGGTGCGCAGCCACGCAGCGTAGGCGTCGAGATCTCCGTCGAACGGCTCGACCACGCCATCGGCCACGCGCCAGTAGGTATCGCAGACCAGGCCGATCAGGTGGCGGTCATGGGAGACCATCACGATCGCGCCTTCGAAGGTTGCCAACGCTTCGGCCAGCGCCTCGCGCATTTCCAGGTCCAGGTGGTTGGTCGGTTCGTCCAGCAGCAGCACGTTCGGCTGCTGCCAGGCGATCAGCGCCAGCGCCAGGCGCGCACGCTCACCCCCGGAGAAGCCATCGACCGGCTCGAATGCACGATCACCCGGGAAATTCCACTTGCCGAGGAAATCGCGGAACGACTGGTTCGGCGCATCCGGCGCGATCTCGCGGAAATGCTCCATCGGTGACTGGCCTTCGTGCAGCGACTCGACCGTGTGCTGTGCGAAGTAGCCGATCTTCAGGTCCGGATGGGCCATGCGCTCGCCGGCAATCGGTGCCAGCTCGCCCACCAAGGTCTTCACCACGGTGGTCTTGCCGGCGCCGTTGGGGCCGAGCAGGCCGATGCGCTGTCCCGCTTCCAGACCAAAGCCGACGTTGTGCAGGATCACGGCGTCCTGGCCATAGCCCGCCTCGACATGATTCAGGCGGATCAGCGAGAACGGCAGCTTGGCGGGCGGCGCGAACTCGATACGGAACTCGCGCTCGGCACGCACGGCCTCGGTACCGGCCAGCTTGGCCAGGCGCTTCATGCGGCTCTGCGCCTGCGCGGCCTTGCTGGCCTGCGCCTTGAAGCGGTCGATGAAGCTCTGCAGGTGGGCCCGCTCGGCCTGTTCCTTCTCGTGCGCGATCTGCTGCTGGCGCAGCTGCTCGGCACGTTGGCGCTCGAAATCGGTGTAGCCGCCCGGGTACAGCTTGGCGCCGCCTCCATGCAGGTGCAGGGTGTGGGTGGCGACGTTGTCGAGGAACTCGCGGTCATGCGAGATCAGCAGCAGCGTGCCGGGGTACTTCAGCAGCCACTGTTCCAGCCAGTACACCGCATCCAGATCGAGGTGGTTGGTCGGTTCGTCGAGCAGCAGCAGGTCGCTGGGCATCATCAGCGCGCGGGCCAGGTTCAGGCGCACGCGCCAGCCACCGGAGAAGGAGGACACCGCGCGGTGGTGGGTCTCGGCCGGGAACCCGAGACCGTGCAGCAGCTTGCCGGCACGTGCTTCGGCGTCATAGGCGCCCATCTCGGCCATCCGGGTATGGGCATTGGCCACCGCCTCCCAGTCTTCACGGGCGGTCGCATCGGCCTCTTCGGCCAGCACGGCGGCCACTTCCGTATCGCCACCCAGCACGAAGCTCAACGCCGGATCCGGCAGCGACGGGGTTTCCTGGGCCACGCTGGCAATGCGGACCTTGCCGGGCAGGTCGACGTCGCCCTTGTCGGCCTCCAGTTCGCCCTTCACCGCCGCGAACAGGCTGGACTTGCCGGCACCGTTGCGGCCGACCACGCCCACCCGGTAACCGGCATGCAGGGTCAGGTCGACGTTGGACAACAGCAGCCGCTCGCCGCGGCGCAAGGCGAAATTACGAAGCGAAATCATCGGGGGAGGGGTCCATATAACCGGATGGAATGTGCTGGTGAGCACTGTTCCTGCGACGCAATTCTAGCGTTAACGAATACTTGACGCGCCCCGGGATGCGCAGCGGCTGGCGTTTCCTCTCTCCCACGTCCTCACCGCACGTGTCCCGGGCCCCTCTCATGATGATGCCCATCGCGGCTAAATGGTTGCTGCTGCAACGTTTTTTCCGATGGCCGGCATTTGACAGGCACTGAATATCCCGTTAATTCCTATTTTGCGCACCGCAACAACCGTCGTCCGCTTCACCTCGTGATGTCGATACCGGTGCCGCCCCCGCCAACCGGAGTTCCGTCCCGATGACCCGCAAGACCAGCCTGATCGCCGCCGCCGTCGCTGTCGCACTCGGTGGCTCTCCGTTCCTCGCCGCCGCCCAGCAGAGCGGTACTGCCGCCAACACACTGGACACCGTGATCGTCACCGGTACCCGCGTGGCCGACCGCACGGTCGCCGAATCGCAGTCCCCGATCGACATCATCACCCCCGAGGTTCTGCAGTCCACCGGCACCAGCGAACTGGCCACCGCGCTGTCGCGTGCCCTGCCCTCGCTGAACTTCCCGCGCCCGGCGCTGACCGACGGCACCAGCGGCGTGCGACCGGCGCAGCTGCGTGGCCTGTCACCGGACCAGGTGCTGGTGCTGGTCAACGGCAAGCGCCGCCACACCTCCGCGATGATCAACGTCAACGGCAGCATCGGCCGCGGCTCGTCGGCGGTGGACATCAATGCGATTCCGATCGCCGCCATCGAGCGCGTTGAAGTGCTGCGCGACGGCGCTTCGGCGCAGTATGGCTCGGACGCCATCGCCGGCGTCATCAACATCGTGCTCAAGGGCAGCGGCAGCGGCGGCAGCCTGGCCGTCGACTACGGCCAGTATTCGGCCGGCGATGGCAACAAGTACCAGCTCTCCGGCGATACCGGCGTGGAGTTCGGCAGCGGCCGCGGCCGCCTGCACGTGGCCGGGCAGATCAGCCAGCAGGATGAAAGCAACCGCGCCGGTCCTTACCAGGGCAGCACACCGAACACCGGCAATTTCCCCGGCATCGGCGAGACGACCTTCGTGGTCGGCGATCCGCGCGTGGATGCGACCGCCGCCTCGGCCAACGCCAGCTTCGACTTCAGCGACCGCGTTACCGGCTACGCCAGCGCGTTGCTCAGCAACCGCGACATCACCTCGTTCGCGTTCTACCGCTCGCGCAACCACAGTGGGCAGGGCGCCCTGCTGGCCCAGGTCTACCCCGACGGCTTCGTGCCGCAGATCAACCAGTACTCCAAGGACCGCTCACTGGTGGCCGGCGTCAAGGGCAGCACCGACAGCGGCTGGACCTGGGACCTGAGCCTGAACCACGGCGAGAACACCCTGGATTTCCACACCCGCAACACCATCAACTACAGCCTGGGCACGGCCAGCCCGAGCTCGTTCTACGACGGCACGTTGAAGTACCAGCAGGACATCTTCAATGCCGACCTGACCAAGTCGCTGGACTGGGGCCTGGCCTATCCGGTGACGCTGTCCTTCGGTGGTGAGTACCGCAAGGAGAAGTGGGACCAGAACCCGGGCGAGCTGAATTCGTACACCGGCAGCGGCGCGCAGGGCTTCGCCGGCTTCACCCCGACCAATGAAGTGCATACCGACCGCCACAACTATGCGGTCTACGCCGGCCTGGAAGCGGACCTGACCGAGAAGTTCTCCGCCGGCCTCACCGGGCGCTACGAAGACTATTCGGACTTCGGTGACCGCTTCTCCGGCAAGCTTTCGGCACGCTACGCGTTCACCGACAAGGTCGCGCTGCGGGCCACCGCATCCAGTGGCTTCCGCGCGCCATCGCTGGGCCAGCAGGGCTACCAGGCGGTGACCAGCACCATCATCAACGGTGACTTCTTCGAACGCGGCACCTTCCCCACCACCAGCCCGGCCGCACAGGCGCTGGGCGCCTCGCCACTGAAGGCCGAGACCTCCACCAGCTACAGCCTGGGCCTGGTGCTGCAGCCGGTGGACCGCCTGTACGTGACCATCGATGCGTACCAGATCGACATTGACGATCGCATCGCGCTGTCCTCCAACATCACCACCACGCCGGCTGCCGCCGCGCTGCTGGGCGGGCTGGGCCTGCCGCAGGTGACGGCCTTCTCGTACTTCACCAACGCACTGGATACGCGCACGCGTGGCGTGGACTTCGTCTCCAGCTATACCGTGCCCTTCAGTGCCAGCAGCCTGGAGCTGACGGCGGCCTACAGCTACAACGAAACCGAAGTGAAGCGGGTGAACGGGTCGCCGTCGGTGTTCCCGACGCTGGGGATTTCGCAGTCGCTGATCGGCCGCGATGAGATCGGCCGCATCGAGGACAGCTATCCGCGCGACAAGGGGATCCTCAGCGGCACCTGGCGCTCGGATCACTGGGAGCTGGGCCTGGCGGCCACCCGCTACGGCAAGTTCACCGTGCGCAATTCGGCCACCGCGCTGCGTGACCAGACCTACGGTGATGCCTGGGTAGTGGATGCCTCGGCCAGCTACAAGCCGAGCAGCAACTGGACCCTGACGGTCGGCGCGGACAATCTGCTGGACAAGTATCCGGACCGGACGGCGGATCTGCAGAACTCGACCTTCGGCATGCTGCCGTACAGCAACTACTCGCCGTTCGGCTTCAACGGCGCGTATGTGTACGGGCGTATCCGGTACACCTGGTAAGCGGCAGCGGTAACGCCGGGCCATGCCCGGCGGCGCGGTGGAACCTGCATCCCTTCTGTTCCGGCAGAGGGGATCGGCCCGGTACTGCTCAAACCATCCGTTCCACCTGCCGGGTTTGCTGCATCTGGCCGCTTGGGTGAAAATCGGGACATCCCCCTCCCCGAACCCTGCGAGTGCCGATGCACCATGACACCGACCTGATCAACATCGTCGCCGTTGGCCTGGGGCTCGCCTTCATCTTCGGCGCGTTGGCCAACAAGCTGCGCTTGTCTCCCCTGGTCGGGTATCTGGTTGCTGGCATCTGCGTGGGGCCATTCACCCCGGGGTTCGTCGCCGACCAGGCGCTGGCCAACCAGCTGGCCGAACTGGGCGTGATGCTGCTGATGTTCGGCGTCGGCCTGCACTTCTCGCTGAAGGACCTGATGGCGGTCAAGGCCATCGCCATCCCGGGTGCCATCGGCCAGATCGCAGTGGCCACCCTGCTCGGCTGGGGCGTGGCGTGGTTGATGGGCTGGCCGACACTGCATGGCGTGATCTTCGGCTTCTCGCTGGCCACCGCCAGTACCGTGGTCCTGCTGCGGGCGATGGAAGAGCGCCGCCTGCTGGAAACCATGCGCGGCAAGATCGCAGTGGGCTGGCTGATCGTGGAGGATCTGGCCTGCGTACTGGCACTGGTGATGATGCCGGTGCTCGCCGGCGTGTTCGGCCCCGATGCGGCCAAGGAAACCCACACCGTCGGCAGCGTGCTGGCCGATCTGGGCTGGACGTTCGTGCAGCTTGGCCTGTTCGTGGCCGTGATGCTGGTGGTCGGCCGGCGGGTCATTCCCTGGATCCTCGAACGCATCGCCGGCACCGGCTCGCGCGAGCTGTTCACCCTGTCAGTGCTGGCGATCGCACTGGGCGTGGCCTTCGGTTCGGCCATGCTGTTCGGCGTGTCCTTCGCGCTGGGCGCGTTCTTCGCCGGGATGCTGCTCAACGAATCGGAACTGAGCCACAAGGCGGCGCATGATTCGCTGCCGCTGCGCGATGCGTTCGCGGTGCTGTTCTTCGTTTCGGTGGGCATGCTGTTCGACCCCAACATCGTCGTGCAGCATCCGTGGCAGGTACTGGCCACGGTGCTGATCATAATGTTCGGCAAGTCCGCCGCCGCCTTCTTCATCGTGCGCGCGTTCGGCCACCCCAGCAGCACCGCGCTGACCATCTCGGCCAGCCTGGCGCAGATCGGTGAGTTCGCCTTCATCATCGCCGGCCTCGGTGTCTCGCTGCAGATCCTGCCGAAGGAAGGACAGTCGCTGGTGCTGGCCGGTGCACTGGTGTCGATCATGCTCAATCCGCTTGTGTTCGGCCTGCTCGACCGCTGGCAGGTGAAGCAGGAGCAGCTGCCGCAGGCGCCGGAGCCGGAAGAAGCCACCGGGCCCTCGCGCGACCTGCATGACCACGCCATCGTGATCGGCTACGGCCGGGTCGGCAGCGAGCTGGCGCAGGTGCTGCGCGACCGCGGCGTACCGGTGCTGGTGATCGATGACAACAAGGACCATGTCGAGCGTGCACATGCCAGTGGCCTCGCGGCGATCCGTGGCAGCGCCGCGGCCGACCGGGTGCTGGCCGAGGCCCACCCGGAGCGCGCCAAGATCGCCGTTCTGGCCATTCCGCAGCCACTGGAAGCCGGCGAAGCGCTGGCCAAACTGCGCGCGATCAATCCCGAGCTGACCCTGCTGGCACGGGCACACAGCGATGCTGAAGTGAAGCACCTGCTGGAACATGGCGCCGATGGCACGGTGATGGCCGAGCGCGAGCTGGCCTATTCGCTGGCGGAGATGATCATGTCCACCCCGCCCTACCGGAATCTCGGCCAGCACAGCATTCCGGTGGTGTGAGGCGGGCCGGACGGCGTAGCGCCGGGCCATGCCCGGCGGCTGCCATGAAAAATCCCCGGTCGACCCGCATCGACCGGGGATAGGTAACACCAGTGCCACGCCTTGGAGAGGCAGCTCCACCGTAGCGCATCGCGGCGGCGGTGGTGATCGCCACTGGCGATGACGACCAAGCGCCTGGCTATCAGGCGCCGGCCAGCGCCTGCTGCAGGTCGGCCTGCAGGTCGCCGATGTGCTCGATGCCGATCGACAGCCGCACCGTGTCTTCGCTGACCCCGGCGCGGGCCAGTTCATCGGCATCCAGCTGGCGGTGGGTGGTGGATGCCGGATGGGTGGCCAGCGACTTGGCGTCACCCAGGTTGACCAGCCGCGTGAACAGCTTCAGTGCGTCCAGGAAGCGGGCACCGGCCTCACGTCCTCCAGGAAGGCCGAAGGTCAGCACGCCTGAGCCCTGCCCACGCAGGTAACGCTGTGCGCCCGCATGCTCAGGGTCATCCGGCAGGCCGGCATAGCGCACCCACGCGACCTTGGGATGCTGCTTCAGATACTGCGCCACGGCCAGCGCGTTGGCATTGATCCGTTCCATGCGCAGGGCCAGGGTCTCGATGCCCTGCAGGATCAGGAACGCATTGAACGGCGACAGCGCCGCGCCGGTATTGCGCAGCGGCACCACCCGCGCACGGCCGATGTAGGCGGCCGGGCCGAGTGCGTCGGTGTAGACCACACCGTGATAGCTCGGGTCCGGCTGGTTGAGACGGGCGAAACGCTGTGGCTGCGCCGTCCAGTCGAAGCGGCCCGAATCGATGATCGCTCCCCCCAGACTGTTGCCATGGCCGCCGAGGTACTTGGTCAGCGAGTGCACCACGATATCCGCACCATGCTCGAACGGGCGCAGCAGGAAAGGCGTGGCAACCGTGTTGTCGACAATCAAGGGCACGCCGGCGGCATGGGCGACTTCGGCAATCGCGGCGATGTCGGTGACATTCCCGCGTGGATTGCCGATCGACTCCACGAACACCGCCTTGGTACGGCTGTCGATGAGGGGAGCAAAGGCTGACGGATCGACCGGATCGGCGAACCGCGCCTGGATGCCGTACTGCGGCAGCGTATGCGCCAGCAGATTCAGGCTGCCGCCATACAGCGCACTGGCGGCGACGATGTTGTCGCCTGCTTCGGCGATGGTCTGGATCGCGTAGGTGATCGCAGCCTGCCCGGAGGCCAGCGCCAGCGCACCGATCCCGCCTTCCAGCGCGGCCAGACGTTGCTCCAGCACGTCGGTGGTGGGATTCATGATGCGGGTATAGATGTTGCCCTGCACCTTCAGATCGAACAGATCGGCACCATGCTGGGTGTCATCGAAGGCGTAGGCCACGGTCTGGTAGATGGGCACCGCCACCGCGCGCGTGGTCGGGTCGGGCCGGTAGCCGCCGTGCACGGCCAGGGTTTCCAGTTGCCACTGCGGATCACTCATCGCGTCAGGTTCCATCCGGGGAAACCTGCACGATAGGCGACCCCACCGCGCACGCTGAGAGCCGCTGGCGATGAGCCCGTAACCTGTGGTTATCAGGACCTGCCCGGCAGCCCGCAGGTTCCCGCCCCCATGGGCGGGAACCCGGCCGGCATCAGGCCTTGGCGAACACCAGGTGGCCGCCGTCGTTGCCGACCTCGATGGTGTCTCCGTTGGCGAAGGCGCCCGACAGGATCTTCTGTGCCAGCGGATTCTCCAGCTGCGACTGGATCGCGCGCTTCAGCGGGCGTGCGCCGTACACCGGATCGAAGCCCACATTGCCCAGCAGGTCGAACGCGGCGTCGGACACCAGCAGCTTCAGGCCGCGCTCGGCCAGCCGCTTCTCCAGCCCGCGCATCTGGATGCGCGCGATCTGCTTGATCTGCTGCTTGTCCAGCGGGTGAAACACCACGATATCGTCGAGCCGGTTGATGAACTCCGGACGGAAGTGCGCCTGCACCACCCCCATCACCGCAGCCTTCATCTGCATGTAGGCCTCCGGGCTGTCGTCACCGCTCATGTCCTGGATCTGGTGCGAGCCCAGGTTCGAGGTCATCACGATGACGGTATTGCGGAAGTCCACCGTGCGGCCCTGGCCATCGGTCAGGCGGCCATCGTCCAGCACCTGCAGCAGGATGTTGAACACGTCCGGATGCGCCTTCTCGACCTCGTCGAGCAGGATCAGCGAGTACGGACGGCGACGCACGGCTTCGGTCAGGTAGCCCCCTTCCTCATAGCCGACGTAGCCCGGAGGCGCACCGATCAGGCGGGCGACGCTGTGCTTCTCCATGAACTCGCTCATGTCGATGCGGATCATCGCGTCGGCGCTGTCGAACAGGAATTCGGCCAGCGACTTGCACAGTTCGGTCTTGCCGACGCCGGTCGGGCCCAGGAACAGGAACGAGCCGGCAGGCCGGTTCGGGTCGGACAGGCCCGCACGTGAGCGACGCACCGCGTCGGACACCACCTTGATCGCCTCTTCCTGGCCGACCACGCGGTTGTGCAGCACCTCTTCCATCCGCAGCAGCTTGTCGCGCTCGCCTTCGAGCATCTTGTTCACCGGGATGCCGGTCCAGCGCGACACGACCTCGGCGATCTCCTCATCGGTCACCCGGTCCTGCACCAGCTTGAAGTCCTTGTGCTCGGCTTCCTGGGCAGCCGCCAGCTGCTTTTCCAGTTGGGGCAGCAGCCCATACTGGATCTCGCTCATCCTGGCGAAATCCTGCCGGCGCTGCGCGGCTTCCAGCTCCAGCTTGGCCTGCTCCACCTGCTCCTTGATCTTGGTTGCGCCCTGCAGCGCGGCCTTCTCCGACTTCCAGATTTCATTGAGGTCGGAGAATTCGCGCTCCAGCACCTCGATGTCATTCTCCAGGTCGGCAAGGCGCTGCCGCGAGGCATCGTCCTTCTCCTTCTTCAGCATCTCGCGCTGGATCTTCAGCTGGATCACGCGCCGCTCCAGCCGATCCAGTTCCTCGGGCTTGGAGTCGATCTCCATGCGCAGGCGCGAGGCGGCCTCGTCCATCAGATCGATGGCCTTGTCCGGCAGCTGGCGGTCGGTGATGTAGCGGTTGGACAGCGTGGCCGCAGCAACGATCGCCGGGTCGGTGATCTCAACGCCGTGGTGCAGGGCGTACTTCTCCTTCAGCCCACGCAGGATGGCAATGGTGTCCTCCACCGAAGGCTCGCCCACGAATACCTTCTGGAAGCGGCGTTCCAGTGCGGCATCCTTCTCGATGTACTTGCGGTACTCGTCCAGCGTGGTGGCACCGATGCAGTGCAGCTCGCCACGCGCCAGCGCCGGCTTCAGCATGTTGCCGGCGTCCATCGCACCGTCGGCCTTGCCGGCCCCGACCATGGTGTGCAGCTCATCGATGAACAGGATGATCTGCCCTTCGTTCTTGGCCAGGTCGTTCAATACGCCCTTCAGGCGCTCCTCGAATTCACCGCGGAACTTGGCACCGGCGATCAACGCGCCCATGTCCAGCGACAGCACGCGCTTGCCACGCAGGCCTTCGGGCACCTCGTCGTTGATGATGCGCTGGGCCAGCCCTTCCACGATCGCGGTCTTGCCCACGCCGGGTTCGCCGATCAGCACGGGGTTGTTCTTGGTCCGGCGCTGCAGTACCTGGATGGTGCGGCGGATTTCCTCGTCACGGCCGATCACCGGGTCCAGCTTGCCGCTCTCGGCGCGCGCGGTCAGGTCGATGGTGTACTTCTCCAGCGCCTGGCGCTGCTCTTCGGCGTTCTCCGACTGTACGTTCTCACCGCCACGCAACTTGTCGATCGCCGACTGCAGGCGCGCCTTGTCGGCACCGGCAGCACGCAGCGCCATGCCGAGCGTGCCGCCATCCTCCAGCGCCGCCAGCACGAACCACTCGCTGGCGATGAAGGCATCGCCGTGCTGCTGGGCCAGCTTGTCGGTGTGGTTGAGCAGGCGGTTGAGATCATTGCCGATCGACAGGTTGCCGGCCTGCCCGGACACCTTCGGCAGCGCGTCCAGCGCCTCGTCCAGGCGCTCGCGCAGCACGGGTACATTGACCCCGGCCTGCGCCAGCAGCGGGCGCGTGCTGCCGCCCTGCTGGTCCAGCAGTGCGCTGAACACGTGGACCGGTTCGATGATGCTGTTGTCGCGGCCCACGGCCAACGACTGCGCGTCCGCCAGCGCCTGCTGGAAACGCGAGGTGAGCTTGTCCATCCGCATTGCGAATCCTCATCGGTCGTCAGTGCCGGCCCGTGCCGGCGATGCTGGAAAGATGCGGTTGCACCACCCGGTTTCAAGGGTGGCTGCGACTGCACCCCGGGGCCAGTCAGCCTGGGGCCAGCATGCCGGAGCGGGTGTGGTCGGCGCGTTGATCCGGATCAGTTACGCATGGCAGACCGCGCCCGCGATCGCTCAGCGCGCGATGGCGCCGCGGATCGCCCGGAGCTGCTGCTTGACCGCCCGGGACTGCGCCACATCCATGCGCAGCAAGGCCTTCTGGCCAATCGAGCGCGCCTGCAGATCCGGATCCACGAAGCGGTAGCGGCCCCGTTCATCGCGTTGAACGAGGGGCGCCTGCCGCGGCTCCGGGGTCTCCAGCAGATGGTCGATCACCGCCACCAGGCGATCATTGAAGTAGCCCTCCGGCCGCCCGAGATCGACATAGGCCTGCTGGATCAACGGGTAGAAGCGCTTGTACGCCGTAGCCGTTGCCGCCGGGTCCAGCGCGGTGAATGCCTGCACATAGGGCGCATAGCGCGCGGCGTTGCTGGCGGCGATGCGTTCCCCACCCTCGCCCGGCTCGACCTGCAGGCGCCCCGGCAGAGGCCGCGCGGCCAATGCGCTCGGCGGAACACTGGGCTTGTCCAGATTGTCGACCTGGGTCACCAGGCGCTGGATCAGGTGATCGCGCAGCAGCAGGGTGAGCGGCCCCTCTCCCTGGAACAGCTGGCTCAATGCGCCCCAGGCCGCGGTATCGCTGTCGGCCAGTTCCGGCAGCGCGGGATCGGCCGCGGCGTCGGTGTCCAGCGGATGCTGGATGGCGGGCGGCGCCGGTGCGGTTTCTGCGGCCGCCTTCGGTTGTGGCGGTGCGCCAGCACTGGCGGGGGGCGACTGCACCGGCACCGGGACACCGTCCGCCAGGCTCTTGAGCTGATCGCGGAACAGCCAACCGCCCGCGCCACCGATCACCACCACACCCAGCACCCAGGGCCATACCGCCTTTCCACTCTGCATGATGCAGTCCCTCGTTTTTCACCTGCATGGACAAGGTGTGACCCTCTCGATTCCCGAGGGTTCCCCGCGTGTTCCGGTGCCGTTCGGGTTGGCGCCGCGCGCAGGGCACGCTCACGCCTGCTTTGCGCGCGCTGCGCGAGGCTGTGCACCTTGTCGTGGGGAGACCGTGCCATGCACTACGCGTTGTACTACTGGACCGGTATCCAGGGACGTGGCGAATTCGTACGATTGGCCTTGGAAGACGCTGGCGCCGACTACATCGACATGGCGCGGGTACATGGCGACGCCGTGATGCAGCCCTTTCTCGATGGCCGCAGTGAGGGCGCGCAGCCGTTCGCACCCCCGTTCCTCAAGGCGGGGCGACAGGTCATCGCGCAGGTCGCAGCGATCCTGGATTTTCTCGGCCCGACCCTGGATCTGGTGCCGCAGGCCGCGTCGCGGCGCATGCAGGCGCTGCAGTTGCAGCTGACCATTGCCGACCTGGTGGCTGAAGTACACGACACCCACCATCCGATTGCGGCGTCGAAGTGCTACGAGGAACAGAAGACCGAAGCCAAGGCACGTGCGGCGTCATTGCGCAGCGAGCGGCTGCCGAAGTTCCTCGGCTATTTCGAGCAGGTGCTGGCGGCCAACGGTGGCCGCCATGCACTACGCGAGCACTCCTACGTGGATCTGTCGCTGTTCCAGCTGATGAGCGGGCTGGACTACATGTTCCCGCGCCGGATGCAGGCACTCACGCCGCGCCTGCCCCTGCTGCGGGCACTGCAGGAGCGGGTGGCGAAGCGACCGAACATCGCTGCCTATCTCGCGTCGGAGCGGCGATTGGCGTTCAACACCAACGGCATCTTCCGCCACTACGCCGAGCTGGACGGAGAGCGGTAGCGCCGGGCCATGCCCGGCGTCACCGGTCAATGATCGGCGCGATCACCCAGCGGCTTCACCGCCTGCTTCTGCAGCGACAACAGCCCCAGCAGCAGTGCCAGCGCCACGTAAGCCCCTGCAAACTGCCAGCTGATGGTACGCGCCAGGCCTTCAAGGTCCCACGGCAGATAGATGCCGCCGCGCGGATCCACCGAGTGGATCAGGCCGAACAGGGTCAGCACAGCCGCCACCAGCAGGAAGCCGCAGGCGCGGCGCAGACGGCCGTCAACCATCGCTGCGACGGCCGCGATCCACAGCATCGAGGTGATGATGAAGCCATTGCCCAGGGTGAAGATCACCGCCAGTTCCGGCAGGCCGTGTCCATCGAGCTTGGTCAGCAGCTGCGGCAGCTGGTCCGGTGCGATCCAGCCCGGCGCCTTGATCGCCAGCAGGTAGGCCACCGAAGGCAGGAAGCCGAACACCATCGCTCCGGCGTGCTGTCGCGGTGTGGCCTGGAAGGCCTGGGTGGTGATGTCGATGGCGACGTACACGATGATCGGCGCCAGCACCGCCAGCGGCAGCCACTGCACCAGCCCGGAAATGATGCCCAGCATGCCGCCGATGCCGACGAACAGGCCCGTCAGCAGCGTGTACCCGCTGCGTGCGCCCATGTGCTTGTATGCAGGCTGGCCGATGTAGGGGGTGGTCTGCGCGACACCGCCGCAGACACCGGCCACCAGCGTGGCCACTGCTTCCACCAGCAGGATATCGCGGGTGCGGTAATCATCCCCGGCCGCGCGCGCGCTCTCGGACACGTTGATGCCACCGACCACCATCAGCAGGCCGAACGGCAACAGCAGCGGCAGGTAGGTCATCGCCGTGGGCAGGCCGTCCAGGAAGCCCAGCGTCGGCAGCGGCAGCACCACCTGCGGCGGCGTCCACGCCGGCACGTGGAAGCCGGGGGCCCCCAGTCCCGCCAGACCGAGGCCGTAGTACAGGACGGTGCCGAACACGAACGCCAGCAGCACACCCGGGCCACGCACCGGCAGTCGGCCCTTGGCGATCAGCACATACAGCAGCAGGCCCAACGTGGTGAAGCCGACCAGTGGCGAACGCAGGGTTTCCAGCAACGGCAGCAGGCCCATCAGTACCAGCGCGATGCCGGCGATGGAGCCGAGCAACGCTGCACGCGGCAGCGCGCGGGTGACGGCTTCGCCGAAGAAGGAGAGCACCAGCTTGAGCGCGCCCATGATGACCAGCGCCGCCATGCCCAGCTGCCAGGTCGCAATGCCGGCGGCGTGCGGGTCCATGCCCTGCTGCTTGAACGCGACGAACGCCGGACCGAGCACCAGCAACGCCATGCCGATGCTGGTGGGTGCATCCAGCCCCAGCGGCATCGCCGTGACGTCATCACGCCCCGTGCGTGCCGCCAACCGACGTGCCATCAGGGTGTACAGCAGATTGCCGATCAGCACGCCGAAGGCGGTACCGGGAAACATGCGGCCGAACACCACGTCGGCGGGAAACTGGAAGATGCCGACCAACGCCATGGCGATGAAACCGAGGATGGAGAGGTTGTCGACGACCAGGCCGAAGAAGCCATTGAAGTCACCGGCGACGAACCAGCGACGTGGTGCGGCGGAAGCGGGAGCGGACATGGAAGGGGCGATGGGGGTGGGGAGCGCCGATGGTAGGCCCAGCGGGGCCGGCGCGCCAATTCCACGGTGGAATGATGGGTTCCAGCCAACGGCAGGGCCCCTCGTGGCTGGGCGCAAATCGCAGATTCCCGGGCTGGCCCGGGCGGGTGGGGGGGCCGGGGGGCGCCCAGAACCCCACCCCGGGGGGGATGGCCCCGGACACAATGCCCGGCGCCCCCCCCCCAGGGGGGCGGGGTTTCCCAGTCGGGGGGGGTGGGGCCGGGGCCCCCTGCCGCGCCCCCCCCCCCCCCCCCCCCCCCCGCCCGGCCCCTGACAGTTTCCCGCGTGTGCCAGCCACGGAAGAGAATCAAAAGATCAAAAGCAAAGGCAGGCTCTCGTTGTAGCGCCGAGCGCATGCTCGGCTGCCATACGCGAAGCCTCTGAGCCGAGCATGGCTCGGCTACAGAAGATCATCCCGATCACTCCTTCGTTCATCCACGCATGGCGTGGGTCTACCGTGTCGACCAAGGTCGACACCCATCAGGCACCAGCCATGCCATTCCGACAGATCACAGGAATCTGTCGAAGGCGGGGTGGGGGGGGGGGGGGGGGGGGGGGGGGGGCGGGTAGGGCGGGCCCCCCCACCCCCCGGCGGAGAAACGGCCGCCCCCCCCCCCCCCCCCCCCCCCCCCCCCCCCC
>NZ_JBRRCG010000022.1:0-57725 GCF_056757995.1 Stenotrophomonas sp. STEN147 | reverse complement strand
GCACTGTGGGTTTGCGGGGTGTGAGCGGCATGGATGCCGCGACCAAGCCCCCATGGATGGGTTTACGGCGTCCCCGCAAACCCACAGTGCCCCGCCATCCCACGGAATGCCAGCCGTTGCTCTTGCTTGGGCTGTTGCCCTGGCTTGAAGCAGGTGCAGGGCGCAGCCCTGCCTGACCCCCGCTACGGTAGGGTGGAGCGATGCGGCGCTGCAGCTTGGCGCCGCCGCATATTTGATTACACTTGAAACTTGTTTGCCCACGACTCCGGACACCCACCCATGAAGCTTGGTTCTTTGAAGGAAGGCGGCCGCGACGGCACCCTGATCGTCGTCTCGCGTGATCTGCGCCACGGCGTCCGCGCCACCGGCATCGCCGCCACCCTGCAGCAGGCCCTGGAGGACTGGAGCCGTGTCGCACCGCGCCTGAACGCGCTCTACGAATCACTGAATGCCGGTGACGCCGATGGCGTGTTCGACCTGGACCCGCAGACGCTGGCGGCGCCCCTGCCGCGCGCCTATGAATTCGTCGATGGCAGCGCCTACCTGCCGCACGTCGAGCGCGTCCGCCGCGCCCGCGGGGCCGAGGTTCCGGAAAGCTTCTACACCGACCCGCTGATGTACCAGGCCACCAGTGCCGGTTTCTACGGCCCGCGCGACGCGGTGAAGGTGGTCAGCGAGGAGTACGGCATCGATCTGGAGGCCGAACTGGTGGTCATCACCGACGACGTGCCGATGGCGGTCACCCCGGAGCAGGCCGCCGGCCACATCCAGCTGGTGGGTCTGGTCAACGACGTTTCGCTGCGCAACCTGATTCCGGGTGAGCTGGCCAAGGGCTTTGGCTTCCTGCAGTCCAAGCCGCGCTCGGCACTGTCGCCGGTGTTCGTCACCCCTGACGAGCTGGGTGACGCCTGGCAGGACAGCAAGGTGCACCTGCCGCTGGTCACCCACATCAATGGTGCGTGGTTCGGTGCGCCGGAAGCCGGCGTGGACATGCAGTTCAACTTCGCCCAGCTGGTGGCCCATGCAGCCAAGACCCGTCCGCTGGGCGCGGCCACCATCGTCGGCTCCGGCACCATCGCCAACGAGGACACCAGCAAGGGCGCGTCGTGCTTTGCCGAGCAGCGCACCGTGGAAACCCTGCGCGACGGCAAGCCGAGCACACCGTTCATGTCGTTCGGCGACGTGGTGCGGATTGAAATGTTCGACGCTGCCGGCAACAGCATCTTCGGTGCGATCGAGCAGCGTATCGAGCAGGCGGCCAGGCCCTGAGGAGGGACGCGGCGATGGAGATTCCGGTCGACGACGGCATCGTGCTGTACACCTACTGGCGATCCAGCGCCGCCTACCGCGTGCGCATCGGCCTGGAGCTGAAGGGCCTGGGCTGGGAGGCGCGCCCGGTTCATCTGCTGCGCGACGGTGGTGAACAGCACGGCGAAGCCTATCGCGCACTCAATCCGCAGGAGCGGGTGCCGACCCTGCTGCACGAGGGGCAGGTGCTGACCCAGTCGCTGGCGATCCTGGAGTATCTGGACGAACGTTTTCCGCAGACGCCGCTGCTGCCGGCCGATGCCGCCGGCCGCGCCCGCGTCCGTGCGCTGGCGCAGCTGGTGGCCTGCGACATCCATCCGCTGAACAACCTGCGGGTGATGCAGTATCTGGAACGCAGCCTGCACCTGTCCGCCGATGTCCGCACCCAGTGGACGCTGCAGTGGATCGCCGAAGGCTTTGCGGCCCTGGAAACCCTGCTGGCCGGGAGCAGCGACACCGGCACTTTCTGCCATGGCGACCGGCCCGGCCTGGCCGACATCTGTCTGCTGCCGCAGGTGTACAACGCACATCGCTTTGGTCTGGATCTGTCGCCGTATCCGACTCTGCGCCGCATCGAAGCCGCCTGTCAGGCGCTGGATGCATTCGAGCGTGCGCGCCCGGAAAACCAGGTCGACGCGGCCTGATTGCCGCTGCGATCGCCGGGCATGGCCCGGCGCTACGCCCCGGTGGTCGGTGGCAGCGCCGGGCGACGCCCGGTGGATCCCGCATCCCCGATGAGCAACTGCCGCAGGTCATCGCGGAACAGCCGGTAGGCGTCTTCTCGACGGACCTCGTCGGCCTGCCGCAACACCCATGCGGGATGCACCGTGGCAGAGCCCCGGGTGCCATCCGGCAGGGTGTGCCAACGGGCACGATCACGCGTCAGGCTGAAATGGCGGCCGAACACCGCCGACGCCGCCGTTGCGCCCAGGCACACGATGATCTCCGGCCGCACCCGCTCGATCTCGCCCAGCAGCCACGGACGGCAGGCCTGCACATGGCGGCCCTGCGGACGTTTGTGCAGGCGCACCTTGCCGCGCCTCTCGTGGTGGAAATGCTTCACTGCGTTGGTCAGGTACAGCGTGGAGCGGGCGATACCCAGCTCGGTCAGGGCACGGTCCAGCAGGGCGCCGGCAGGTCCCGCGAAGGGGCGTCCGCACAGGTCCTCGGTGTCACCCGGCTGTTCGCCGACCAGCATCACCCGTGCATCGCCAGGCCCTTCACCGAACACCACCTGGGTGGTGGACTCCCACAGGGGGCACTGCCGGCAGCCCACTGCCTGGCGCTGCAGGGTAGCCAGATCACTGGAGGGTGAGGGGAGCGGGGATGTCGCCTGCCGCGACGGGATCCGCCGCTGGGGTGGCTGCGCCGGGCGATCGTGCATGGCCTGCACGCGGTCGCCAGCATCGCGGATCAGCCCGGGCAGCAGCTGCGCCTCGGGCAGGTGCCGCCAGTACCGGGCAGGCATCTCCTGCTGCATCATCCGCGTGTTGAGGCGTGCGGGATTGAAGATGCTTGCGTAGTAGGTCTGCCAGAGCGTCTCGCGTGCGTCCTCCGCTGGTGCCTGCTCGCGGTGCCCCCCAGCGCCGAATGACAGCGCCTGGCCATCCCAGTGCACGCTCCGGTAGGGGGTGAGGATGGCCCAGCGCATGCCAGCGAAGCGGCGTGCGAAGAACCCCGCGACCCGGTCGACGATCCGATGCTGCGGCTCGAACCATGCGATGAAGGCATCCTGCTCGCCGGGGATCTCACGGAATCGCACGAACGCCTTCATCTTGTGCGTGTCGCGGCGGACCGCCTGCGCCATCGTCATCGCGCGCAGCACATCGGCGTCGGTGGGATTGGAGAGCAGCGCGCGCTCGCCGTGCACGATCCGCCACAGCAGCCGGTACAGCAGTGGCATCGGCTGCGCATCGGCATGGCACAGGCAGGTGGAGGCCAGCTCAAGGAACGCACTCGGCACATGCGGCACGGGGGGCGTTTCCAGCAGCGGGGCCTGGGTCGCTGCAGGAGCATCCAGCAACGATCCGGCGCCGCTTTCCAGCCAGTCCAGCTGCTCGGGCGACAGCCCGCGCAGCAGCGCTTCGCGCGCTGCACCCCGCCAGGCATCGAGCGACCACGGGGGATCGACCCGCAGCGACCAGCGCTGGGCGTCAGGCCGCCGGCGGTGCATCGAACAGCGATCCCTGGCGGGGCGGCGGCGCCAAACGCGCACGCAATGCCACAGGATCCTCCAGCGCCTTGCGTGGCTGGTGGTCAGCCAGCAGCACGAACGGCAGCAGCTTGCCCATCGGTGCCTTCAGCCTCGCAATGTCCGCCACCCGCAGCCGGCCATGGCGGCGCGCCATCAACACGCGTTTCACATTGCGTACGCCGAGCCCGGGAACCCGCAGCAGCAGTTCCTTCGGCGCACGATTGAGGTCGACCGGGAAGCGCTCGGGATGGCGGATCGCCCAGGCCATCTTCGGATCGATGTCCAGATCCAGCATGCCCCCCTGCGCGGTGTCGGTGATCTC
The DNA here is from genome assembly GCF_056757995.1 of Stenotrophomonas sp. STEN147. Lineage (NCBI taxonomy): Bacteria > Pseudomonadati > Pseudomonadota > Gammaproteobacteria > Lysobacterales > Lysobacteraceae > Stenotrophomonas > Stenotrophomonas sp. STEN147. Next base: position 53,901 of record NZ_JBRRCG010000022.1, on the reverse strand, counting down.
TTCCACGCCGTAGCCATAGAAGCGCAGCAGCCAGTCCGCCTGGTACAGCCGATGCTCGCGCTGCAGTGGCGGCGGCTGTACCGGCAACTGCAGACTGGCGTCGGGAATGGGGCTGAACGCCGAGTAGTAGACGCGGCGCATCCGGTAACTGCCGTACAGATTGTCGGCACTGCAGAGGATCTGCTTGTCGCTGGCGCCATCGGCACCGACGATCATCTGCGTGCTCTGCCCCGCCGGTGCGAAGCGCGGGGCTTTCGCTCGCGTCCGGCGCGGCGCGCCCGCGGTGATCGCGCGCGATGCCTTGCCGGCCTCCTTGGCTTCCTCGATGCGCCAGCGCAGCTCGCCCATGGCGCCGCGGATCGAGCCGACGGTCTTCTCCGGAGCCAGTTTCGTCAGTCCGGCCTCGGTGGGCAGTTCGACATTGATCGAAAGACGGTCGGCGTGCCGGCCGGCCGCTGCCAGCAGTTCCGGCGATGCTTCGGGAATGGTCTTGAGGTGGATGTAGCCGGCGAAGCGATGTTCCTCGCGCAGCCGGCGGGCGACTTCCACCAGGCGCTCCATCGTGTAATCCGCATTGCGGATGATTCCGCTGGAAAGGAACAGGCCCTCGATGTAGTTGCGCTTGTAGAAGTCCAGGGTCAGCGCGACCACCTCATCCACACTGAAACGCGCGCGTGGCACGTTGCTGGAGACGCGGTTGATGCAGTACGCACAGTCGTAGACGCAGAAGTTGGTGAGCAGGATCTTCAACAGGGACACGCAGCGGCCGTCCGGCGTGTAGCTGTGGCAGATGCCCATGCCCTCGGTGCTGCCGATGCCACCGCTGGTCCGGGAGTCGCGCTTGCCGGACCCGCTGGAAGCACAGGAGGCGTCGTATTTGGCGGCGTCGGCAAGAATGGCCAGCTTGCGGAGGGTGTCCATGGCGGCACGCTACGCAGGGGCTGTCTCATTGGGTGAGACAGCCCCTGAACTCTTCAGGATCTGCCGCCGGGCATGGCCCGGCGCTACCGACGGGCGAGCGCCGCCACCGGGCACGGCCCGGCGCTACCGATGCACTGGCACCGCCACCGGGCATGGCCCGGCGGGGTGGATCAGAAGCCGTGGGTGATGCTCGGCTGGCCTGCCGAATAGTCGGCGTACGGGTCGTGCTCGCCGCTGCTGCCTTCGGAGAGGCGGAACTTCAGCGCCAGGCCGTCGCGCGAATCGGCAGCGCGCAAGGCTTCCTCCTGCTCGATCACGCCGGACTTGGCGAGCCGGAACAGGCATTGGTCGAAGCTCTCCATGCCTTCTTCCAGCGAGGCTTCCATCGCGGCCTTGATCTCGTGCACCTGGCCGCGTCGCAGCAGGTCGCGGATCATCGGGGTGTTGATCAGCACCTCGGTGGCTGGAAGACGGCGGCCGTCCTTGTTCTTCACCAGGCGCTGGCTGATCACCGCACGCAGGTTCAGCGCCAGGTTCATCAGCACGTTCTTGTGCGCGCTTTCCGGGAAGAAGTTGAGGATCCGCTCGATGGTCTGGTCGGCATTGTTGGAATGCAGCGTGGCCAGGCACAGATGGCCGGTCTCGGCGAAGGCGATGGCCGCTTCCATCGTCTCGGCATCCAGGATCTCGCCGATCAGGATGACGTCCGGTGCCTCGCGCATCGCGTTCTTCAGCGCATTGTGGAAGGCATGGGTGTCCAGCCCCACTTCACGCTGGTTGACGATGGACATCTTGTGCTTGTGCAGGTACTCGATCGGATCCTCGATGGTGAGGATGTGTCCGGTCGTGGTGCTGTTGCGATGGTCGATCATCGACGCCAGCGAGGTCGATTTGCCGGAACCGGTGGACCCCACCACCAGCACCAGCCCGCGCGGGGTCATGATGACGTCCTTCAGCACCTGCGGCAGGTTCAGCTCCTCGATGCTCGGGATCCGGCTGCGGATGGCGCGGATGACCATGCCGACCTCGCCCCGCTGCTTGAACACGTTCACCCGGAAACGGCCGGCATCGGCCAGGGCGATGGCCATGTTGAGCTCCAGCTCGCGCTCGAACTGCGGCACCTGGCCTTCGTCCATCAGCGAATAGGCTATCTTCTTGACCATGCCGGGCGGCAGGCCGGTGTTGCCCAGCGGATAAAGCTTCCCCTCGATCTTGATGTAGACCGGTGCTCCGGTGGTCAGGAACATGTCCGAGGCGTTCTTTTCGGTCATCAGCTTCAGGAAGTAGCCGATATCCATCGCGAATTTTCCCCAACGAAACTGCCGGCGCCCGTTGCAAGCACGGCGCTGGCTTGACGACAATGGCCGTGAACCGACAACCGGTACGGCCTCCCCAATGAAACGACCTAGCTTCGCACGAATGCGCCACGGCCTGTATGTGATGGCGTTTGCATTCGCACTGTCTGCCCCCGCCTGGGCGCAGGACGGTGCGCTGGAACTGGCCCAGGCCCGGCAGGCGGTGGATAAGGCCACCCAGGCCGATGCCGACCAGTACGCCCCGGACCTGATCGATCTGGCCCGGCAGGGCCTGGAGCAGGCGCAGCGCGCCGCTGGCGATCGCCGCGAACGCAAGAACGCCCCGGCCATGGCCCTGCGCGCGGCGGCCGATGCCGACCTGGCCCGCGCCCGCAGCGAGGAGGCCACTGCCACCGCGCAGCTGCAGCTGCGCCGCAACGAGGTCAACCAGCTGCAGCGCCAGCTCTCGACCGGGGAGGACCGCCGGTGAAACACGTGAACGCCGCAACCCTGGCCGTACTGCTGGCTCTGCCGACCCTTGCCCTGGCGGCCGACAACCCCGTGGTGGCCCAGCTGAGCCAGCGCCTGATGGCCATCCAGGCCAATCCGGACACCGCCGAACTGGGCGCCTTCGAGCGCATGCAGGCCCAGCAGGCCATTGCCACTCTGGACAAGGCCAAGCGCCGCGACCAGGAGTTGGCGACCTACCTGGCCCAGCGCCGGGTCGAGATCGCCGAGACCGCCGTACGCGCGGCCCTGGCCGCCCGTGAGGTCGATCGGCTCGAGCGGACCCGCAGTGACCTGCTGATCGAGGCGAGCCGCCGCGATGCCGCCCGCGCCCGCCAGGAGGCCGAACAGCTGCGCATGCAGGCGCAGATGCAGGCCGAGGAAGCTGAACGCCTGCGTCAGGCTGCCGAGGCCGAGACGCTGGCACGGCAGGACGCCGAGAACGCCCTGACCAGCGTGGCCGGCAAGCAGCAGCAGCGATTGAGCGCGGCCCAGCAGAATGCGGCGAAACTGGCCCGCGAGGAGGCCGAGCTGGTGTCCGGGCAGAAGCTGCCGGGCTCGAAGTTCGACGGACGCGGCGAGGTCTTCACCTTCGCCGGTGATGCTTTCGGAGCGGGCGGCTCCAGTCTGTCCGCCGGGGCGCGCAACCAGGCCAAGGCGTTGGCCGAGTACCTGAACATCGGGAAGAAGGGCCGGCTGCGCATCGAGGCCTACGACAGCGCCAACGGCGTCGGGCAGAAGCGCGCCGAGGCCCTGCGTGATGCACTGGTGGCGGGCGGTGTCGCCAGCAACCGCATCCAGATCAGCGGCAAGAAGGCGGCGTCGACCCGGGCGCGCTCGGCCGAGGTCATCATCGCCCCGTAATTGATTGATATTGTTTGTTTTTCGTTGCGTTGAGCATTCAGCCTGAACCTCGCCCCGGCGGGGTTCGGTCTTTTTGTCGCAGGGGTCTTGTACCCCGCCCGGAGCAGGCGTAGGGTCAATCGTCCGGGACGCAATGCCGCGGACCGGACGATGGGAGGGCCGGGCCGATGCAAGCAGGGCGCGAACCGCAGCAGACCGACGTGCGCAGGCCAGTGCCGCAGGTCGTTGTGCGCACCCATGCAGCCATCGAACGGCGCTCCTCCATGAACAACGCCCCGTGCCTTGCGGCCGGGGCGTTCGCGTATCTGTCGAAGGAGGTCCATCATGTTTGAAGATCAGCCCCAGAGCGAGATCGACGCACGTCGCGCGCGTGATCCGGAGTTCAGGGCACTCCATGACCAGCACCGCAAGTTGAACAAGAAGTGCATGGACGCGGAGTTGGGTGTACTCCCGATCGATGATGTCACCCTGGGTCGCATGAAGCGTGAGAAGCTGCTGGCCAAGCAACGACTTCTGCGAATGTACGAAACACCGCTCCCAACGACGTCCGCCACGCTGTGACGCACCTCGTCGCGCCCGGAGCGGCGTGACCCGGCCACAGAAGGCCCGGCCAGGCGCTCGCGCCCTGGCGTCGCGGTACCGCCGATGACGGCGGCCGCGCCAAGGCACCACAGGCGGTGGTGCCTTGGCCCGCACGTCCCTGTCTCACCGATGCGGACGGTACCGGTCTCCTCGTCGATCCGGGGCCGTCCGCATCCCTTTTGCGGCAGCGTCGCGCCCATGCCCGGACTGACCTGACTTTCAGCGCCATCCGTCGGATAATCCTCTGTCCGGCCCTGTGTGGCGCGAACCGAAAGTCCTGCGAATGCCCATCCATTCTTCCGTCCTCGAACTCATTGGCCAGACCCCGATCGTCAAGGCCCAGCGCCTGGACACCGGTGTCTGCGAGCTCTATCTGAAGCTCGAGAACGCCAACCCGGGTGGATCGATCAAGGATCGCATCGGCCTGTCGATGATCGAGGCAGCGGAGAAGCGCGGGGACCTGAAGCCGGGCGCGACGCTGGTCGAGGGCACCGCGGGCAACACCGGACTGGGCCTGGCCCTGGTCGCCCAGCAGAAGGGCTACAAGTTGATCCTGGTCGTTCCCGACAAGATGAGCCGGGAAAAGATCTTCAATCTGAAGGCGATGGGCGCTGAAGTGCGTCTGACCCGCTCGGACGTGGCCAAGGGCCACCCGGAGTACTACCAGGACCTGGCAAAGACCATCGCCGAGCAGACGCCGGGCGCCTACTTCATCAACCAGTTCGGCAACCCCGACAATCCGGCCGCCCACGAATTCGGCACCGGCCCGGAGATCCTGGAGCAGATGGGCGGCGATCTGGACGCCATCGTGTTCGGCTGCGGCAGCTCGGGCACCATGACCGGCCTGTCGCGCGCCTTCGCCACGCTGTCGCCAAAGACCGAGCTGGTGCTGGCCGACCCGGTCGGGTCGATCCTGGCCGAGTACATCAACGATGGCGTGCTCAATGACAAGTCGGGCAGCTGGCTGGTGGAAGGCATCGGCGAGGATTTCCTGCCCTCGATCTCCGATTTCAGCCGTGTCACCAAGGCCTATGCCATCAGCGACGCCGAGAGCTTCCATACCGCACGCGAACTGCTGGGCAAGGAAGGCATCCTCGGTGGCTCCTCCACGGGTACCCTGCTCGCCGCCGCGCTGAAGTACTGCCGCGAGCAGACCACGCCGAAGAAGGTGCTGGTGCTGGTGTGCGACACCGGCAACAAGTACCTGTCGAAGATGTACAACGACTACTGGATGCTGGACAACGGCTTCCTCGAGCGCCCGCAGCACGGCGACCTGCGCGACCTGATCCTGCGCCCGTACGGCCAGCGCGACACCGTCGTGATCGGCCCGAATGATCTGTTGACCACCGCCTACCAGCGGATGAAGCTGTACGACGTCTCGCAGTTGCCGGTGATGGAGGGCGACCAGCTGGTCGGCATCGTCGATGAAAGCGACGTACTGCTGCATGTCTACGGCGACGAGGCGCGCTTCCGGGATCCGGTGGCCACGGCCATGGTCAGCAAGCTGGACCGGCTGGACGTGAAGTCGCCGATCGAAGCCCTGCTGCCCGTGTTCGATCGTGGCCAGGTGGCGATCGTGATGGACGGCAATGCCTTCCTCGGCCTGATCACCCGGATCGATCTGCTCAACTACCTGCGGCGTCGCGTTCAGTAACGCGAAGATCGCAGACGATCGCAGCTGAATTCACGTTTATTCGCGTCAAAGGTTGTTAAGGCCGCGCTGATAGACTTCCGCTCCTTCGACGGCACCGTCCACCGGTGCCCATCAGGAATCAACATGTCCAACGCTTCTTCCCAGGATCGCGCGCTCGCCCTGGCCACCTTGGCCATCCACGGCGGCCAGTCGCCCGATCCGAGCACCGGTGCGGTGATGCCGCCGATCTACGCCACCTCGACCTATGCGCAGTCCAGCCCGGGCGAGCACCAGGGCTTCGAATACTCGCGTACGCACAATCCGACCCGCTTTGCCTATGAGCGTTGCGTCGCCTCGCTGGAGGGGGGAACCCGCGGTTTCGCCTTTGCTTCCGGCATGGCCGCCAGCTCGACCGTGATCGAACTGCTGGACGCCGGCAGCCACGTGGTGGCGATGGATGACATCTATGGCGGCAGCTTCCGCCTGTTCGAGCGCGTGCGCCGCCGTACCGCCGGGCTGGACTTCAGCTTCGTCGATCTGACCGACCTGGCCGCGTTCGAGGCTGCGATCACGCCGGCCACGCGCATGGTGTGGATCGAAACCCCGACCAACCCGATGCTGAAGATCGTGGACATCGCCGCGGTCGCCGCCATCGCCAAGCGCCATGGCCTGATCGTGGTGGTGGACAACACATTCGCCTCACCGATGCTGCAGCGTCCGCTGGAACTGGGTGCGGACCTGGTCCTGCACTCGGCCACCAAGTACCTCAACGGGCATTCGGACATGGTCGGCGGCATGGTCGTGGTCGGCGACAACGCCGAACTGGCCGAGCAGATGGCGTTCCTGCAGAACTCGGTGGGGGGCGTGCAGGGGCCGTTCGACAGCTTCCTGGCCCTGCGTGGCCTGAAGACCCTGCCGCTGCGCATGAAGGCGCACTGCGCCAATGCGCTGGCCCTGGCCCAATGGCTGGAAAAGCACCCGGCGGTGGACAAGGTGATCTACCCCGGCCTGGCCTCGCACCCGCAGCACGACCTGGCGACCCGCCAGATGGGCGGCTACGGCGGCATCGTCTCGATCGTCCTCAAGGGCGGCTTCGAGGCGGCCAAGCGCTTCTGCGAGAAGACCGAGCTGTTCACCCTGGCCGAATCGCTCGGCGGCGTGGAGAGCCTGGTCAACCATCCTGCCGTGATGACCCATGCGTCGATCCCGGTCGCGCGCCGCGAGCAGCTGGGCATCAGCGATGCGCTGGTGCGCCTGAGCGTCGGGGTGGAAGACCTGGGCGACCTGCAGCTGGACCTGGAACGGGCGCTGGGTTGAGCCGCACCATGGCCAGCAACGACGAAAGCAGGGGAGGGAGGCGGGCGCCACGTCGCATCGTCCACGCCCTGCGCGCCCGCTTGGGCGGGCTGCGCCGTTGGTGGCTTGCCCGCGGACTGGAGCAGGCACGTTTCCCCAGGCTGCCCGCACCGGCCGCTGGCGACGCGCGCGGTGAAACGCTGGTCTTCCCGCCGACCGACCCCACCCTGGGGCCGGGCGTCAATCTGTACGGCTACATCCACGGCCAGTTCGGTCTGGGGCAGACGGCACGCATGTATGCCCGTGCCCTGCTGGGTGAGGGATATCCGGTTGCGGTGAACGATGCCGCCCTCCGCATCCCGCATGCGTGCAATGACCACAGCCTGTCCGGCCAGCTCGGACGGGGCGCGCCCTATCCCTTCAACCTGGTGTTCGTGAATCCGGACCTGTTCGGTGAACTGGCGCCCCGCCTGCCACGCGATACCTACACCATCGCGTTCTGGTTCTGGGAACTGGATACCGTGCCGGCCGCATGGCAGCGAATGCTGGAGCAGGTCGACGAAGTCTGGGTCTCCACCCGCTTCGTCGAGGATGCCTTCCGGCGCGCGACCGGCAAGCCGGTGGTGCGCATTCCGCATCCGATCGTGCCGCAGCCCGGCGCGGACCTGTCCCGGTCCAGCTTCGGCCTGGACGACGACGCGTTCGTGTTCCTGTGCAGCTTCGACTTCAATTCGTCGATCCACCGCAAGAATCCGTGGGCGGTGCTGGCGGCGTTCCGCGCGGCCTTCGATGGCGCACCGGACAACGTGCAGCTGGTGATGAAGTGCAGCAACGGCTTCCGCCATCCGCAGCGGCTGCGCGAGCTGATGCAGCAGGCTGCCGGCGATCCGCGCGTCCTGGTACGCGACCAGGTGCTCGACGATGCGCAGCTGCACGCATTGCAGGAAACTGCCGATGCCTATGTCTCGCTGCACCGCGCGGAAGGGCTGGGGCTCGGACTGGCCGAGAGCATGGCCCGTGGCAAGCCGGTGATCGCCACCGCCTGGTCGGGCAATCTCGATTTCATGAACGAGGGCAACAGCTGCCTGGTGCCGTTCCGCACGGTGCCGATCCGCCCGGGGGAGTATCCCTTCGCCGATGGCGGCACCTGGGCCGAGGCCGACGTGCCGGCCGCGGCAGCGTGGATGCGCCGGCTCGCGCGCGAACCGGGCCTGGCGCAGCAGATCGGCGCGCAGGCGCGCAGCGACATCCTGGAAACCATGAGCCTGCAGGCCGCCGCAACGGCCATGCGCGCTCGATTGCAGTCTTTGGAACGACACGACCGATGAACCCAAGAACCACCACCACCGGGCACGAGGATTGGACATGCTGGGTATGCTGAAGGCCCTGTGGAACTACCGCTATTTCATTTTTTCCTCGATCAAGAACGAGCTGCGGCTGCGCTTCATCCGCAGCCGCCTGGGCGCCCTGTGGATGATCATCCACCCGCTGATGCAGGTGCTGATCTTCGCCACGATCCTGTCCGAGGTGCTGGCCGCCAAGCTGCCGGGCATCGATGACAAGTACGGTTACGCGCTGTACCTGATGTCCGGCACCCTGTGCTGGACGATGTTCTCCGAGACCATCGGCAAGTCGGTGAACCTGTTCGTCGACAGCGGCAACCTGATGAAGAAGATGTCGTTCCCCCGCATCTGCCTGCCGTTCATTGCCGGCGGCACGATGCTGGTCAACAACGTGCTGCTGCTGGTGGCGATCTTCGCGGTGTTCGCGGTGATGGGTCACATGCCCACGGCCGAGGCCCTGTGGCTGCCGGCACTGATGCTGCTGACGCTGAGTTTCTCGATGGCGCTGGGCCTGCTGCTGGGCGTGCTCAACGTGTTCATGCGCGATATCGGCCAGGTGGTTCCGGTGGTCCTGCAGGCATTGTTCTGGCTGACCCCCATCGTCTACCACATCACCATCCTGCCCGAGCGCGTGCAGGCGATCTTCCGGCTCAACCCGTTGCTGCCGCTGGTTACCAGCTACCAGAACGTGCTGCTGTTCGACAAGCCGCCGGTCTGGGGTGACCTGTTGTGGCTGATGATCGCCACGGTGGTGCTGGCATTGGCTTCGCTGGTGATGTTCCGTCGTGCCAGCCCGGAAATGGTGGATGCGCTATGAGTGGTGAACTGAAGGTCGACAACGTCGGCAAGGCGTATCGCGTCTGGACGAGCGAGTGGCTGCGCGCGGCGCGCTGGTTCGGTGTACCGACGCGGCCCAAGGAAGAGAACTGGGTGCTGCGCAATGTGTCCTTCACCATCGCGCCCGGCGAAGCCGTCGGCGTGATCGGCCAGAACGGCGCGGGCAAGAGCACCCTGCTCAAGCTCATCACCGGCACCGCCCAGCCCACCGAGGGCCAGGTGACGCGGACCGGCCGCGTCGCGGCGATCCTCGAGCTGGGCATGGGCTTCAACCCGGACCTCACCGGTCGCCAGAACGCGTTCCACTCCGCAGGCCTGATGGGCTATTCGCAGGAGCAGATCGAAGCCGCGATGCCGGAGATCGAGGCCTTCGCCGAAGTGGGCGAGTATTTCGACCAGCCCGTGCGTACCTATTCCAGCGGCATGCAGGTGCGCGTGGCGTTTGCCGTCGCCACTGCGTTCACCCCGGACCTGCTGATCGTCGACGAGGCCCTGTCGGTCGGCGACAGCTACTTCCAGCACAAGAGCTTCGACCGCATGCGTCGCTTCCGCGAGGAGGGCACGTCGATCATGCTGGTCTCGCACAGCCTCAGCGACGTGAAGGCACTGTGCGACCGCGCGATCCTGCTGGACAAGGGACGAGTGCTGAAGGATGGCGAGCCGGACGAGGTCATCGATTTCTACAACGCGCTGATCGCGAAGAAGGAAAACGAGACGCTTGCGGTCGAGCAGCGCCGTGGCAAATCCGGCTGGGTGACCACCCGGAGCGGGACCGGCCAGGCCCGCGTGGAATCGCTGCGACTGCTCGATGGCGAAAGCAGCCAGGAGGTCAAGCTGGCAACCGTTGGCCAGAAGCTCCGGCTTGAACTGAAGGCGCAGGTCAGTGCCGACCTGCCCAGCCTGGTACTGGGGTTCATGCTGCGCGACAAGCAGGGTCACATCATCTGGGGCAGCAACACCTGGCATACCGGTCAGGTCCAGCGAGATGTACGGGGCGGAGAACAGGTGGTCTACCACCTGGACTTCACCTGTACGCTGGGCCCGGGTTCCTACTCGGTGTCGCCGGCGCTGGTCAGCACCGAAACGCACATGGTCGACAACTTCGAGTGGGTGGACAACCTGCTGGTGTTCGACGTGATGAATGCCGACAGGACTACGTTCATCGGATCAAACTGGCTCGATGCGGCCTTCAGCGTCGAACGCAGCCGCGCATCGGCCGATGGTGTGCAGGCGGACTGACGGACAACCATGTCAAAGCTGATTTCCTACGCGCAGAATTTCGAAGACGTCATGCTCTGGCGCGCGCTGTCACATGTGGTCAATGGCTGCTATGTCGATGTGGGCGCACAGAGCCCCGATACCGACTCGGTAAGCCGGATGTTCTACGAGCATGGCTGGCGCGGCGTGCACGTGGAGCCCACGCCGCAGTATGCCAACCTGCTGCGCGATCGCCGGCCGGATGAAGTGGTGCTGCAGGTGGCCGTAAGCGATCAACCCGGGATACTGCAGTTCTTCAACATCGCCGATACCGGCCTGAGCACCACGGATCCGGCCATCGCTGCCGAACATCGGGCGGCGGGCTTCAACGTCTCCGACGTGCGTGTACCGGCGCTGACGCTGGACACCGTGCTGGAGCAGGTGCCAGCCACCGACATCCACTGGTTGAAGGTCGACGTCGAGGGCGCAGAGGAACTGGTGCTGCGCGGTTGGCAGCGCGATACCCGCTTGCCCTGGCTGGTCGTGGTGGAAAGCACGCGTCCGCTGAGTTCGGAACAATCCCACCAGAGCTGGGAACCGATCCTGCTCGACAAGGGGTACCGGTTCGTCTATTTCGACGGCCTCAACCGGTTCTACGCCAGTGCGCAGCATCCCGAACTGGATGCGGCATTCGAGAGCGGACCCAATGTGTTCGATGATTTCAGTCTGAGTTCGGGCTCGCAGTTCTGCTCGCAGATCAACCTGGCCTATCACGAACTGCAGACGCTGGCGGATCGACGCGAGGTCGAACTGAACGAGCGGATCCAGGATCTGGACGCGGCACTGCAGCGGGCGCAGGAAGAATCCGCCGAGGCAACCGAGCACAACGCCCGGGCAATGGAAAGGCTGCGCAGCGAGCACGAAGGCGCGGTCCGTGCGATGGCAGTGGCCCAGCGGGAACTGGTGAGCAAGCATGAGCGTGAGCGCAGCCTGCTCGACAGGAAGGCGCTGACCGAACTGCACGAGCTGACTGAGCAGGTCACCAAGGGCAAGCACGAGGCCCACCGCTGGTGGTTGGCGCATGAGCAGCTGCGCGCGCAGCTGGATGCGATCGAACGCAGCCGTTCGTGGCAGCTCACGCGGCCGTTCCGGGCCGTGCGCCGGCGCCTGTCGTCCAGCGTGCTGGGCCGCATGAAACGGGCGCTGCGACCGGCGGTCGTGCGCGCGCTGAAGGTCGCCATGGCCGCACCGTGGCTGCGACGCCTGGCCAAGCCCCTGGTTACGCGCATTCCCTTCCTTCACCAGCGCCTGCAGAAGATCGCCATCAGCGAACAGCTGTTCGAGATCGAGCGGGCGCGATTGGCTGCAATGGAGGGCAACGAGCACGAAGTCACTGTCGTCCATCTGGATCGACGGGCCCGGCGCGTGCTGGAAGACCTGAAGCGTTCAAGGAATGAAAGGGCTGCCCGATGAGAGTGCTGATTGACCTGCAGGGTGCACAGACCGAGAGCCGATTCCGGGGCATCGGGCGCTATTCGACCTCGCTGGCGCAAGCGATGGCCCGCAATGCGGGCGACCATGAGATCTGGGTGGCGGTCAACGGCACCTTCCCCGATGGCATCGGCGATATCCGCCAGGCCCTGGATGGCCTGGTCCCGCAGGAACGGATCCGTCAGTTCGATACCTTCAGCCGGGTAGGCTGGCCGAACGCCGCGGATGCGTGGCGGCGTGGTGCATCCGAGCTGATGTGGGAAGCGTTCCTGGACGGCCTCCAGCCCGACTTCATCCACGTATCCAGCCTGTTCGAAGGTTCCCAGGGCGGTGCGGTCGGCTCGATCGGCAAGTTGCCGGGCGTACGGGCGGCGACCGCGCTGACCCTTTATGACCTGATTCCGCTGCTCAATCCCGACGTCTATCTGGCATCGGACTGGGTCCGGTCCTGGTACATGGACAAGGTCGAGTCGCTCAAGCGCGCCGACCTGCTGCTGTCGATCTCCCAGCATGCCCGGCAGGAGGCTTTGCAGGCGTTGGATATCGATCCGGCGCGTGTGGTCAACATCTCCTCGGCAATCTCGCCGCACTTCGTGCCGATGGTCATCGGCGAACGCGAGCAGACCCTGTTCCGCGAGCGCTTCGGCCTGCGTGGCCGCTACGTGATGTACAGCGGGGCAATGGAGCCGCGCAAGAATGCAGAGGGTCTGCTGCGGGCATTCTCCCTGATGGATCCTGCCGTACGTGCGTCGACGCAGCTGGTCATCGCCGGCAAGGTGTCCGAGCACGACCGCCGCAATTTCGATGCGCTGGCAGCGCAGCTCGGCGTCAGCAACCAGGTGGTGTTCACCGGCTATATCACCGACGAAGAGTTGATCGCGCTGTACAGCGCGACGGCGGCCTTCGTGTTCCCCTCGTTGCATGAAGGTTTTGGCCTGCCCGCGCTGGAGGCCATGTCCTGCGGAGCGCCGACCATTGGTTCGGGCACGACCAGCGTCCCCGAGGTGATCGGTCGTGAAGATGCGTTGTTCGATCCAACCGAGCCTGCTTCGATTGCCCGCTCCATGCAGAAGGTTCTGACTGACACCGCATTCGCCGACTCCCTGCGTGCCCATGCCCCCCTGCAGGCGGCGAAGTTCTCGTGGGACAATTCGGCCAAGGCCGCGCTGCAGGCCATGGAAGCGGTCGCATCGCGTCGTGCGCCACGCGATCGCCGCTGGGTCGCTGCGTCGCCCGTGCTCGACGCCGGCTACCGCACCCTGGTCCAGGCGGTGGGTGGGCTGGACGTCGGCTGCGAGCCGGAACCCTTCGAACTGCAGCAGGCGGCAGCGCTGATTTCCTCCGGAATGGCGGCCAACGAGGCGCTCGCACGTGGCGGTGAGCTGCCCGTGTCGCTGTCCTGGCGCGTGGAAGGGCCATTCGACAGCAGCTACAGCCTGGCCCTGGTGAACCGTTGCCTCGCGGAAGCATTGGCCGATCGTGGCCACCGCGTGGGTCTGCATTCGACCGAGGGCCCGGGTGATTTCGATCCTTCACCGCAGTTCCTTGCGCGCAATCCGCGCGTGGCGGCGCTGCATGCTGCCGTCGCCGCGATTCCGGCCGACCAGGCCGATGTGACCAGTCGACTGTTGTATCCACCGCGGGTTGCCGATGCACGCGCGAGGATGAATCTGCTGCACGCCTATCCCTGGGAAGAGAGCGGTTTTCCGCAGGAGTGGGTCGAGGAGTTCAATGACAGCCTGCAGGGGATCTCCTGCGTTTCGCATCATGTCGAGAAGATCATGGTGGACAACGGCGTGTCGGTTCCCCTTGGCGTCTGCTGGAACGGCGTGGATCACTGGGAGCAGATTGTTGCCGATGCGACGTATCCCGTGCCGGGCAGGGGGTTCCGCTTCCTCCACGTGTCCTCGTGCTTCCCGCGCAAGGGCGTTGACGCGATGCTTCTGGCCTATGGCAAGGCGTTCAGCGCCGCCGACGATGTCAGCCTCGTCATCAAGACCTTCGCCAATCCGCACAATGAAGTGCATCGCTGGCTGGCTGACGCCCGCCGTGACAACCCGGATTATCCGGAGGTGCACATCATCGAGGAGGATGTGAGCGACGCCCAGCTCAAGCATCTGTACGCGAGCTGCAACGCGCTGCTGGCGCCGAGCCGGGCTGAAGGCTTTGGCCTGCCATTGGCCGAAGCCATGCTGGGCGGCCTGCCGGTGATCACCACCAACTGGGGGGGGCAGCTGGATTTCTGCAGCGAAGAAACCGCCTGGATGGTGGATTACCGCTTCGTTCCGGCGCAGACCCACTTCAATCTGCGCAATTCGGTCTGGGCCGAACCCGATGTCGACGCGCTGGCCGCCGCAATGCGTGAAGTGCACGGCGCCGATCCGGCGCGTGTGCGGGACAAGGTCGAGGCCGCGCGGCGACTTCTGAAGTCGCGCTTCACGTGGTCCGATGCCGCGCGGAGACTGGAGCAGGACGTACGCGCGTTCGCGGCGCAGCCGACGCTGCCCGATGCTCGCGTCGGCTGGATCACGACCTGGAATACGCGCTGCGGCGTGGCCAGTTACGCCAGCTATCTCGTGGAGAGCGGCGGAACGCCGGTGGCGATCCTGGCGGCCGAGGCCGATGACCGCACGTTCCGCGATGGGCCAGAGGTTGTCCGCTGCTGGCGGCAGGGCGAAGGCGACATGCTCGAGCGGCTGGAACAGCAGATCGAGCGTCTGAAGCTGGACACGCTGATCATCCAGTTCCAGTACGGCTTCTTCGACTTCCCCGCGTTCTCGGCCTTCCTTGAGCGGCAGCAGGCGGCCGGCAGGGGCCTGATCGTGATGATGCATGCAACCGTTGATGCCGCGGAGAATCCGCGCAAGCGGCTGCGCGATCTGGGGCCGGCCCTGGCCGGCTGCGATCGCGTGCTGGTGCACTCCATACACGACCTCAACCGCCTCAAGGACATCGGCGTGGAGCGCAACACCGCGATGTTCCCGCACGGCATCCTGGAACCGGCTGAGCCGGCGGCGGCAAACACGGGTGCACGCCTGCGCGTCGTTTCCTACGGATTCTTCCTGCCGCACAAGGGGTTGCTGGAACTGATCGACGCTGTTGCGTTGATGGTCGCCCAGGGCGTGGACGTCGAACTGGCGATGATCAATGCCGAGTATCCGGTGGATGTCTCGCGGCAGCAGATCGACCAGGCGGTGGCCCGGGTCGTGCAGCATGGCCTGCAGTCGCGTGTGCGGATGGTGACCCGTTTCCTGCGTGACCAGGAGAGCATGCAGGAGCTGGTGCAGGCCGATGTGGTGGTGTTCCCATACCAGGGCACCGGCGAATCCTCCAGTGCGGCAGTCCGCTATGGGTTGGCCTCAGGCCGCCCGGTGGCTGTCACGCCGCTGGCGATCTTCGACAACGTCGGCGACGTCGTTCACCGTCTGCCCGGGACCTCCCCGGCCGATCTTGCGGCCGGTCTGCGGCAACTGCTGCGTGCCAGCCGTGACGGCGATCCAGTGTTGGCCGATGTGCAGCAGCGTGCCGCACAATGGCGCGCCGAACACCGGTATCCTGCGCTGGCCCGCCGTCTGGACTCCATGGCTCGACAGATCCTCCGCACGCGTCGGCAGGTTCTGGCTGCAAATACACTCAATCATCAGGACGAGAAGCAATGAAGAAGGCAATCATCACAGGCATCACGGGTCAGGACGGCGCCTATCTCACCCAACTGCTGCTGGAGAAGGGCTATGAAGTGCACGGCACCTACCGCCGCACCAGCTCGGTCAATTTCTGGCGCCTGGATGAGCTGGGCGTGACCAACCACCCGAACCTGCACCTGGTGGAGTACGACCTGACCGACCTGGGCACGTCGCTGGCGATGGTGCAGAAGATCCAGCCGGATGAGATCTACAACCTGGCTGCGCAGAGCTTCGTTGGCGTCAGCTTCGACCAGCCGACCACCACCGCGCAGATCACCGGCATGGGTGCACTGAACCTGCTGGAAGCGATCCGCCTGGTCAATCCGAAGATCCGCTTCTACCAGGCGTCGACCTCGGAAATGTTCGGCAAGGTGCAGGCCGTGCCGCAGGTGGAGGACACCCCGTTCTACCCGCGCAGCCCGTACGGCGTGGCCAAGCTCTACGCGCACTGGATCACCGTCAACTACCGCGAGAGCTACGACATCTTCGGTTCCAGCGGCATCCTGTTCAACCACGAAAGCCCGCTGCGCGGGCGCGAGTTCGTGACCCGCAAGATCACCGACTCGGTGGCCAAGATCAAGCTGGGCCAGCTGGACGTGCTGGAACTGGGCAACCTGGACGCCAAGCGTGACTGGGGCTTCGCCAAGGAATACGTGGAAGGCATGTGGCGCATGCTGCAGGCCGAGCAGCCGGACACCTTCGTGCTGGCCACCAACCGTACCGAGACCGTGCGCGACTTCGTGGCGATGGCGTTCAAGGGCGCCGGCATCGATGTCGAGTTCAAGGGCAAGGACGTGGACGAAGTCGCGGTGGACACCGCCACCGGCAAGACCGTGATGCGCATCAATCCGAAGTTCCACCGCCCGGCCGAAGTCGATCTGCTGATCGGCAACCCGGAAAAGGCCGAGCGCATCCTTGGCTGGAAGCCGCAGACCAGCCTGGAACAGCTGTGCCAGATGATGGTCGAGGCTGACCTCAAGAGGAACGAGCGTGGCTTCTCGTTCTGAGTTGTCAGGCCAGCGCGTGCTGGTCACGGGGGCGTCCGGGTTCACCGGGCGCTACGTGATCGAGCGCCTGCGTGCTGCCGGTTGCGATGTGCATGATCTGCATTCCGGCGACACCGCAACGTCGGTCAATCTGCTCGACCGTGCTGCGCTCAAGCAGCACGTCGCCAGGGTGCGTCCGCAGCGCGTGGTCCATCTGGCGGCGATCTCGTTCGTCGCCCACGGTGACGCCGACGAGATCTACCGGGTCAACGTGGTGGGGACGCGCAATCTGCTGGAAGCGCTGGCGTCTCTGGACGAGCCGCCGAGCAATGTACTGCTGGCCAGCAGTGCCAATGTCTACGGCAACGCGTCCGGCGTGCTCGACGAGCAGGCGCCGCTTTCGCCGCAGAACGACTACGCGGTCAGCAAGATGGCGATGGAGGCCATGGCGGCGCTGTGGATCGATCAGCTTCCGCTGACCCTGGTGCGTCCATTCAATTACACCGGCGTGGGCCAGGACGAGAAGTTCCTGATCCCGAAGATCGTGGCGCACTTCCGCCGCGGTGCCGATGTGATCGAGCTGGGCAACACCGATGTCTCGCGCGATTTCAATGACGTGCGGGGCGTGGCCGCTGCCTACGAAGGCCTGCTGGCACTGCCGGGCAATGGCCAGACCTACAACGTCTGCTCCGGCCAGGAGCATTCGCTGCATGAGGTCATCGAACGCATGCGTGGCATCTCCGGCCGCGACATCGAAGTGAAGGTGAATCCCGCCTTCGTCCGCGCCAACGAGGTCAAGTCGCTGCGTGGTGACAACGGCAAGCTGCGGGCCGCGGTCGGGTCATTGCCGGACTTCGATCTGGGCGAGACGCTTCGTTGGATGTACCAGGCCCGCGCGGAGGCCTGAAAGAGCGCGGGGTCCGCTTCGGCGGATCCCGCCTTCAGTGCAGGGAGAACACGCAGTGCATTATGTCTGGCAACTGATTGCGCCGGTATTGGCGATGTGTCTTGCTGTCATCGGCAGCTCGACTCTGCTGGCCGTCGCCGGCATCCGCGTGAGCCCGCATCTGCGGCGGATCGGGCCGGTCCAGGCGTTGCTGCTTGCGAGCGTGTGCGTACTGGCTCTGTTGATGAATGCCAATGCGTGGCTGCCCGGCTACGTGGTGTTTCCCTGTTTCCTGATCAGCGGGGCCGTGGGAGCCCTCGTGGCGCTTCGCCGTGGCTTCGCCGATCCGCTCGCCCATGCGTCGATCTGGGCGTTCACGATCAGTCTGCTTGCGGGCGTTCTGCTGGTCGCATGGTGGAATCTCATGTTCGCCTCCCGGCATCTGTGGATGCTTGAAGGCACCAACCACGATCTGGTGTTCTTCTACGGCGGTGCCAAATGGGCCATGCAACACCCGCTCTGGGTCGAGCAGGCCACGGTGGCCCGCGAGTGGGCGCTGGGGCAATGCGGTCAGGGCATGCAGTTCATCGGCAACGGCTGCATCGTGCAGCGCAATGGGGCGTACAGCCTGTTGGCACTGGCGTCCAGCTTCGTGCCGGAGGCAGGCCCAAACCAGGTGCGGGCGATGATCGGCACCGCCGCACTGTTCCCGGTGCTCGGCATGCTGCCCTCGATGGCAGGCCGCTTCGGCGGCGCGCGTCGCTGGCCGCGGGGAACCGCGGTGGCCTTCCTGCTGTCGGTGCTGTGCATGCTGGGTACCGGCATGATGCTTGCGGTGGTCAACGAGAACATCGGTACGGCAATGGCGGGCGCCCTGCTGATGATGATCGTGCTATGGGCACTTACGCCGATGCAGTCGCTGGGTGCAAAGTGGATCATGCTGGGTGCAGCCGCGGGCTGTACCGGCATGGCATACGGCGAAGCGGCGGTGCATGCGTGCATGATCGTGGCCCTGGCCGTACTGGTGACGGCCATGTGGCTGCGTTCCTGGCGGGTGTTCCTGCTGGGCGGCCTGCTGGCGATGCTGGCTTGCGCGATCGTCCTCAACCGGATGCTGCCCGAGCTGATGGCATCCTATGCCCAGGTCAGTGGCATCGTCGCGCAGTCGTCGTGGCCCAGCTGGTACATCCGGCAGCCCTTCTGGGGCTGGTGGCTGTCGGCTCCCTTCGCCGGCCTGTTGATGACCGGCGAACCTGCCGTGAATCCGGAAGCCATCATGCTCGGGCTGCTGCTGATGGCGTCCACTGCATGGCTTTCCATCCGGGAAGGACGCTGGCGGTTCTTCGTCGGCTTGCTGGCAGCCAGCATGGTGCTGGTTGCCTATGTGCAGAGCCATGGCTATCAGTACGGCGAGCACAAGCTGGTGCAGGTGCTCGGGCCGGCATGGGTGGCGCTGTTGAGCTGGCTTCTGCTGCGCCATGCGCGCCGTCGCGGCCGCACAGGTGTGGTACTGCTGCTGATGGCGACGCTGGGGGCCCTGTCGGCAGCCTACGCCGTGCGTTCGCGATCGATCCTGGTCTCGCATGTGCCTTCGGGTATCACCCATGCCCTCTCGGAAGCGATCAGGCTGCCGCAGAAGGGAGATGAGGTCGTCATCGACACGTCCGGGGTCAACGGGCCGGAGCGCTACGTCAAGCAGGACTTTGCTGTGCTGGAGCTGCATCGGCGCGGAGTGCGCGCGCGCATTGCCGACCGTGGCGACGCTCCGGTGGGGTACAGCGATGCCCTGTTCAATGACAGCCTGCGCGCTGCCGAATCACCCGATTGGCTGCTGGTACTCAGGCAGCCCGGTACGGGCCCAGCGCTGCCGCCGGGCACTGCCCCGCTCCTGGAAGATCCCACATTCGCATTGTTCTCGCTGCAGTCCGGTCAGTTGCCGCTGGCCCAGGCGGGTACGGGCTGGCACACCTGCGAACAGGATCACTGCTGGACCCGCGGCGCCTTCAGCCTTGAAACCTTCGTGCCCAAAGGATGTGCGGGCGCACGACTGCAGGTTGATCTGGATCTGCTGCAGCCACCCGCCGAGGGACGTATCCATGTGACCGTCAACGGTGTGGAAGCAGCAACCGTCGACGGGCACCAGGGCGAGGTCAGTCTGCCGCTGGCCGGCGGCAGCTCGGTGGTCGTCCTCGCGCCGGATTGGCCGGTTGCGTCGCCGCAGGCGTTGGGTCTATCAACCGATCCCCGGCCTCTGTTCGCCAACGTGTCCCACGCCCGCATCAGCTGCGGCGTGCCTGCCGAGCCGGCAGAATGACGGTCTCCGCAATCACCCATCGAACAGCGTCGGGCCACGGCCACGGCGCAAGAGGTCTCCCATGCAACTCCTGATCGTCTTCGGCCTGGTCATCCTGGGCGCCTGTGGAACCGTCCTCCTGAAGGTCGGGGCAGGGCGTGTCACCTATTCCGACGGCATCCTGCCTATGCTGTCGTCTGCGTTCAACCTGCCACTGGTGACCGGCTTCATCCTGCAGATGATCCCGCTGGTGTCGTGGGTGGTGCTGCTCAAGTACATGCCACTGACCAAGCTGCAGCCGATGATCGCCCTGACCTACGTGGTGACACCGGTGCTTGCCGTGCTGTTCCTGGGCGAGCACATCGGCCCACTGCGCATGGCCGGCATCGGCCTGATCGTGCTGGGCGTGGTACTGGTGAGCGCGAGCTGAGCATGAAGATCCTGATCGTCCTGACCTACTACACGCCCTACATGAGCGGGGTGACTGAATTCGCGCGGATGCTCGCCGAGGACCTGGCCCATCGCCACGAGGTCACCGTGCTCACCACCCAGCACGATGCGTCCCTGCCGGTGGAAGAGGCCATCAACGGCGTGCGCGTGGTGCGCGCACCGGTGTTCGCCCGCATGCACAAGGGCGTCCTGAGCTGGAAGTTCATCACCTGGTTCCGGCGACTGGCGCGGCAGTATGATGTGGTCAACCTGCATATGCCGATGCTGGAATCGGGCCTGCTGTCATTGCTGGTCCCTGCCCGCAAGCTGGTGGTGAACTACCAGTGCGACATGGCCGTGGTGGGGGGACTGCTGGACCGGCTGGCGGTGAACGTGACCCGTGTGTCCTGCTGGCTGGCCACGCGGCGGGCCCGTGATGTCGGGGTACTCACCCACGATTACGCGAGCTCCTCGGCCTGGTTGTCCGGTATCCGCCACAAGCAGCATGAAGTGCTGGCGCCGATGAAGGCGATGCCCTGGCAGGATCGCCCGGCGAGTACCGACGGGGTGTTCCGCTTTGGTTTCGTGGGCCGCTTCGTCGCCGAGAAAGGCCTGCCTGTCCTGCTGGAGGCCTTCAGCCAGGTCCATGCCCTGCATGGCGACCGCGTCCGCTTGGTGCTGGTGGGGGACACCCACAACATCGCCGGCGGCGGCATCATGGATGCCATCCACGGCAGCATCGCCGCGCTGGGGGATGCGGTCGACGTGCGCGGTCGCGTCAGCGAACAGGAACTGCAGGCGTTCTATGCGCAGCTTGATGTGCTGGTACTGCCCAGCGTCAACCGCTATGAAGCGTTCGGCATGGTGCAGCTGGAGGCGATGCTCAGTGGTTCACGGGTGATCGCGTCGAACCTGCCGGGCGTGCGCACCATCGTGCAGAACACCTGCAATGGCGAAGTGGTGCCGGTCGGCGATGCACCGGCACTGGCGGCAGCGATGCTGCGCCTGATGGCCAGCCGCGATGCGGCAAGCCGTGCCGAGGTACGGGCACAGGCACTGCAGGCCTATCCGCTGCGGCGCTTCTACGATCTGCAGGAAGCCATGCTGCTCGATCGCACCGGACCCGAGCGTCCGGCCTGATCCGACCTGGCCGGGTTGCCACCGCTGCCTGCGGGCAGCGATGGCACCGTGATTCCCCGCGCTCGAATGACGGGCTGCGCGCCGGTGGCGCAGCGGTGAGGTGCCTGAGTCAGATCGCCGCCAGTACCGACAGGCCACCCACCAGCACCGTGATCAGGCTGCCGGGATCCTTCACTGCGAACACGACCGGGTCGTCGTGCATCTGTCCACGGTGGGCCAGCAGCCAGGTGCGGCAGATCCAGTAGAGCAGGACCGGGCACAGCAGCCACAGGAACAGCGGATGCCCGTAGAGCTCCTGGCTTTCCGGCGCGTTGATGTACAGGCACAGCACCAGTACCGACGCCATGCCCGACGCGGTACCCAGGGCCTGTACCAGTCCCAGGTCCTCGACATGGTAGCCACGCCCGCTGGGCTTCTCCTTGCCGCTGGCCAGCGTCATGCGCAGTTCGGTGTAGCGCTTGAGCATGGCCAGGCTGAGGAAGATGAACATCGAGAAGGTCAGCAGCCAGAACGACAGCGTGACGTCGATCGCCGCGGCACCGCCGACGATGCGGATGGTGTAGAGCGCGGCCAGCATCACCACATCGATCATCACCACCTGCTTCATCCGCAGCGAATAGGCCAGGGTGAGGCAGAAATAGGTGGCCAGTACCAGCAGGAATGCAGGGGCGACAATGGCCGCCAGCAGGAAGCCGGCCAGGGTCAGTACCGGCGTGGCCAGCAGCCCCGAACGCAGATCCAGCCGGCCACAGGCGAACGGGCGCTTGCGCTTGCGCGGATGCTGCCGGTCCGAGTCGAGGTCCAGCAGATCATTGAACAGATACACGCCGGATGCGCACAGCCCGAAGGCGATGAATGCCAGCACCGCGTTGAGCGTGGTCTCCAGCTCCAGGAAACGATGACTCGCCAGCAACGGCACGAACACCAACACGTTCTTCAGCCACTGGTGGACACGCATCGCCTTGAGCCAGGCGCGTGGGCCGCCGCCTTCGCGGGGCCAGTGTGCGGCCAGTTCCGAACAGTGCGCCGCAGCGCGGGCGACGCCGGCACCGGCGTTGACCACCCAGGCCGAGTGCGCGTGCTTCCAGATGGCCAGATCGACCCGGGCGTTGCCCATGTAGTCGAAACCGCGCTCGCCGAACTGCTCCACCAGCAGATCGGCCTTGCGATGGCCGGCAAGATTGGTGTGTCCATCGCTGCAGAACACGTCGTCGAACACGCCCAGATGGCGCGCGATCGGCTCGACCAGTGCGGCGTCCGATGCCGTGCACAGGACCCGCCTGCGATCACTGCTGGTCCGCAGCAGTTCGACCACGCGCGGGTCGTACGGCAGCAGTGCCGGATCGCCGGCACCGTGCACCGCCAGCTGGTGCTTCAGGTGGGCCTTGCCACGCAGCAGCCAGAACGGCAGCAAGAACAGCATCCAGGGCTGCCGTGCCAGCATCCTCAGGAAGGTCTCGTACAACAGGTCACTGCGCAGCAGGGTGCCGTCCAGATCAACACACAACGGCCTCGAACGGCCGGCACCCGAAGCACTCACCGATCAGCCTCCCGCGCGGCCGTACTGGTCTTCGAAACGAACGATATCGTCCTCGCCCAGGTAGCTGCCCGACTGCACTTCGATCAACTCCAGCGGCAGCTTGCCCGGGTTCTTCAGGCGATGGGTGACGCCCAACGGGATGTACGTGCTCTGGTTTTCCGACAGCAGGATGACCTCGTCGCCCCGGGTCACCTCGGCCGTGCCGCTGACCACGATCCAGTGCTCGGCGCGGTGGTGATGCATCTGCAGGCTCAGGGTCGCGCCCGGCTTGACGGTGATGCGCTTGACCTGGAAGCGGTCGCCATTGTCGATGGAATCGTAGGCGCCCCACGGACGGTACACCTTGCGGTGCGCGGCAGCTTCACTGCGGCCCTCACGCTTGATCCGGCCGACAATCTCCTTCACGTCCTGCACGCGGTCCTTGTGGCCGACGAACACGGCGTCGTCGGTCTCCACGACCACCACGTCCTGCAGGCCGACCATCGCGATCAGACGGTTGCCATAGGCATAGCTGTCCTTGCAGTCCAGGGCGATGACATCGCCATGGCAGGCGTTGCCGTCGGCATCCTTGTCGGACACTTCCCACAATGCCGACCACGAGCCGACGTCATTCCATTCCGCGTCGAGCGGTACGACGGCGGCATCGGCGGTCTTTTCCATCACCGCGTAGTCGATCGAGTCGTTCGGGCTGGCAGCGAAGGCCTCGGCGTCGAGGCGGATGAAGTCGTTGTCGCGTGCGGCCTTGTCGAGCGCATTGCGGCAGGCGGCGAGGATCGCCGGCTGCAGCGTCTCCAGTTCCTTCAGGTAGCGCGAGGCCTTGAACAGGAACATGCCGCTGTTCCAGAAGTACTCGCCGGATGCCACGTACTGTTCGGCGGTAGCCAGGTCGGGCTTCTCGACGAAGCGGTCGACGGCACGCACGCCTTCACCCGTGGCGGCCTTGATGTAGCCGTAGCCGGTCTCCGGCGCCGTCGGCACGATGCCGAAGGTGACCAGCTTGCCGGATTCGGCCGCGACGGCGGCCTGCTTGACCGCGGCATGGAACGCCGCCTCGTTGCGAACCACGTGGTCCGACGGCAGCACCAGCAGCAGCGCGTCATCGCCGGCCGACAGTGCCTGCAGCGCGGCGATGGCGATCGCCGGCGCGGTGTTGCGGCCGACCGGCTCGAGGATCAGCGCCTGCGGCAGCACCTTGCATTCGCGCAGCTGCTCGGCCGCCATGAAACGGTGTTCCTGGTTGGCGACCACGATCGGTGCCGCGCCGGCAATCGACGCAACGCGCTTCCAGGTCGCCTGCAGCATCGTGTCGTTGCCGACCAGCGGCAGGAACTGCTTCGGATACGCTTCGCGCGACAGCGGCCACAGACGCGTGCCAGAGCCGCCGGAAAGAATGACGGGAACGATGGGATTCATGGTGCGTCCTTCGGTTAATGGTTTGCCGGCGTGCCGCCGATCAGGGCGGTCAGCTCGGCGATGCGTTCGCGCAGCAGGGCGTCATCGCCACGGGTTTCGATGTTCAGGCGCAGCAGCGGCTCGGTGTTGGAGCTGCGCAGGTTGAAGCGCCAGTCGGCGAAATCCGCGCTGACGCCATCGGTGTGGTCCAGTACCGGCTGCTGTTGCTGGAAATGCGCCAGCACGCGCGCCACGGTCGCCTTGGCATCATCGACACGGAAGTTGATCTCGCCGCTGCACGGATAGGCCTTCATGCGATCGGCCACCAGCTCGCCCAGTGACTTGCCGGTCGTGGACACCAGCTGCGCGATCAGCAGCCACGGGATCATGCCCGAGTCGCAGTAGGCGAACTCGCGGAAGTAATGGTGGGCGCTCATCTCGCCGCCGTAGATGGCATCTTCGGCACGCATGCGCTCCTTGATGAACGCATGCCCGGTCTTGCTCATGATCGGCACGCCGCCGGCCTGCTCGACCATTTCCACGGTGTTCCAGGTCAGGCGCGGGTCGTGGATGATCTTGCCGCCCGCCTGGCGGGCCAGCAGCGCCGTCGCCAGCAGCCCGACCAGGTAGTAGCCCTCGATGAAGTTGCCGTCGGCGTCGAAGAAGAAGCAGCGATCGAAATCGCCGTCCCAGGCGATGCCGAAATCTGCACCGTGCGCGCGCACGGCATCGCGCGTTGCCGCACGGTTCTCCGGCAGCAGCGGATTGGGGATGCCATTCGGGAAACTGCCATCGGCCTCGTGCTGGATGCGGATGAACTCGAACGGCAGGTGCGGCGCCAGTTCGTCGATCACCAGGCCAGCGCCACCGTTGCCGGGGTTGGTGACGATCTTCAGCGGCTTCAGGCCGGCCACGTCGACGTAGCCGAGCAGGTGCTGGATGTAGGCGGACTTGTCGGTGTCCTGGCGGACCTCGCCCTGGCCGGTTCCCAGCGGTGCCTCCGAGGCGGCGAAGTCGCGGATGTCGAACAGGCCGGTATCGCCGCTGATCGGCTTGGACTCCTCGCGCACCAGCTTCATCCCGTTGTAGTCCATCGGGTTGTGGCTGGCGGTGACCATGATGCCGCCGGCGGCCTTGCGGTGGAAGGTCTGGAAATAGACCTCCTCGGTACCGCACATGCCGATATCGATGACATCGCGGCCGCTGGCGGTCAGGCCTTCGATGGCGGCCTGCAGGAGGGCAGGGCTGCTCAGGCGGATATCGTGTCCCACCACCACCGGTCCCGGGCCCAGCAACGCGGCAGTGCCGGCGCCGATGCGGCGGGCAAGGCGTTCATCCAGTTCATCCGGAACGCGGCCACGGATGTCATAGGCCTTGAAACACGGGAGCGTCATCAATGCAGTCCTTACACGGGTTGACCCCGGATTATAGCGACAGGCACTGCAAGGACGGGTGAGCCAGGCCAGCGTCCCTGCGGGCCCCAGAAGGAAGGGAATGCCGCGTAACCTGTTGATTACGCGGCACCCCGGGCGGGCGCTCAGCCCAGCGCGGCCTCGAGTTCCGGCAGGATCGTGAACAGATCCCCGACCAGGCCGATATCGGCAACCTCGAAGATCGGCGCATCGCCGTCCTTGTTGATCGCCACGATCGTGCCGGCATCCTTGATGCCGGTCAGGTGCTGGATCGCACCGCTGATGCCGACGGCTACGTACAGCTCCGGCGCGATGATCTTGCCGGTCTGGCCGACCTGCAGGTCGCTGGGCACGTAGCCGGCATCGACGGCGGCGCGCGAGGCGCCGACGGCGGCGCCGAGCTTGTCGGCCAGCTGGAAGACGACCTTGAAGTTCTCTTCCGAGCCGACACCACGGCCACCGGAGACCACGCGCTTGGCGCTCTGCAGGTCCGGACGGTCGCTGGCACCGGCGGCCAGGCCGACGAAACGGGTGTGGGTCGGCAGTGCCGCATCCACGCTGGCCGCTTCGATCGCAGCGCTGCCGCCCTGCGCGGCTTCCGGCCACGACGCGGCACGCACGGTGGCGACCACGACCTGGTCGGCCGGGGCTTCCACAGTGATGATGGCGTTGCCGGCGTAGATCGGGCGCTTGAAGGTGTGGCTGCCTTCCACGGCCATCAGGTCGGAGACCTGGTTGACACCCAGCAGGGCGGCCACGCACGGCATCAGGTCCTTGCCGAAGGTGGTGGACGGGCCGAACACGTGGCTGTAGCCCTTGGCCAGCTGTGCGATCTGCGGCGCCAGCACCTGGGCCAGGGCCTGTGCGTTGGCGGCGTTGGCCACGGTCAGGACCTTGGCGACGCCGGCGATCCTGGCGGCCTCGGCGGCGACGGCCGTCGGGTCGGCGGCCAGCACCACCACGTCGATGCTGGCACCGCTGATCGCGGCGGCGGCGCTGACGGTCTTGGCGGTAGCGGCGTTGAGCTTGCCGTCGTGGTGCTCGGCGATGACGAGAATCTTGCTCATTACAGCAACCCCTTCTGCTTGAGTGCGGCCACCAGTTCGGCCGCGTCCTTGACCATTACACCCTTGCTGCGCTTGGACGGCGCAGCGTACCGGGTGGTCTTGAAGGTGTCGGCGGCTTCAACGCCGAGGTCGGCCAGCTGCAGGGTTTCCAGCGGCTTGGCCTTGGCCTTCATGATGTCCGGCAGCTTGATGAAGCGCGGCTCGTTCAGGCGCAGGTCGGTGGTGATCACCGCCGGCAGATCCACTTCCAGCGTTTCCAGGCCGGCGTCGACCTCACGGGTCACCGTGGCCTTGCCATCGGCGATGTCCAGCTTGCTGGCGAAGGTCGCCTGCGGGCGGCCCCAGAGCGTGGCCAGCATCTGCCCGGTCTGGTTGGCGTCATCGTCGATGGCCTGCTTGCCGAGGATCACCAGGTCCGGCTGCTCCTTCTCGACCAGCTTGAGCAGGGTGCGCGCGGCGGTCAGCGGCTGGATGGACTGGTCGGTGACCACGTGCACGGCACGGTTGGCGCCCATGGCCAGGCCGTTGCGCAGATGCGCCTGGGCGTCGGCCGGGGCGATGGTGGCCACCACCACCTCCGTGGCGATGCCCTTGTCGCGCAGGCGCAGGGCTTCTTCCAGGGCGATTTCATCGAAAGGATTGGGAGACAGCTTGACGCCGTCGGTGACCACGCCGGAACCGTCCGGCTTGACCTGAATGCGGACGTTGTAGTCCACCACGCGCTTGTATGCGACGAGGATTTTCATCTGGTACGGGGTCCTTCAGTAACAGGGAGAACGTCCGGTCCTGACAGCAACCGGTTCGGGGGTGGGATCCCGATTCTAGCTGGCTTGGGGCAACCATGCGAATGCGTATGGTTGTGCTGCGGTGCGGAAACAATGCAACGCCGATGCCGGGTGCCGTTCACCTGCGGCACGCAGTCCGGGAGGAAGCCCGATGTATGCTGTGGCGCTTCGCAGGCTGCCGTCGGGCGCCGCAGTTGAATCAACAACACAGGAGAACAGGTAGTGCCTACATGGATTGTCACCGGCGGCGCCGGGTTCATTGGCGGCAATTTCGTCCTCGAGGCCGTGGCCCGTGGCGTCAAGGTCGTCAATCTCGATGCACTGACCTACGCCGGCAACCTGCAGACGCTGTCCAGCCTGGAAGGCAACCCGGACCACGTGTTCGTGCACGGCGACATCGGCGATCGTGAGCGGGTCGCCCGCCTGCTCGCCGAGCATCAGCCCGATGCGGTGCTGAACTTCGCGGCCGAGAGCCACGTCGACCGCTCCATCGATGGCCCCGGTGCCTTCATCCAGACCAATGTGGTGGGGACCCTGGGCCTGCTCGAAGCGGTGCGCGATTACTGGAAGGCGTTGCCGGCCGAGCGCGGCGCGGCCTTCCGCTTCCTGCATGTGTCCACCGACGAGGTGTATGGCACGCTGGGCGAGACCGGCGCGTTCAGCGAGACCACCCCGTACGCGCCGAACTCGCCGTACTCGGCGTCCAAGGCCGCGTCCGATCATCTGGTGCGTGCGTTCCACCACACCTACGGGCTGCCGGTGCTGACCACCAACTGCTCCAACAACTACGGCCCCTACCACTTCCCGGAAAAGCTCATTCCGCTGGTGATCGCCAAGGCGCTGGCCGGCGAACCGCTGCCGGTCTACGGCGACGGCAGGCAGGTGCGTGACTGGCTGTTCGTGTCCGATCACTGCGAGGCGATCCGCACCGTGCTGGCCAAGGGCCGGGTGGGCGAGACCTACAATGTGGGCGGCAATTCGGAACGGCAGAACATCGAGGTGGTGCATGCGATCTGCGCTCTGCTGGACCAGCGCCGTCCGCGCGCTGACGGGCAGCCGCGCAGCAGCCAGATCACCCATGTGGCCGATCGGCCCGGCCATGACCGTCGCTACGCGATCGACGCCAGCAAGCTGAAGAACGAGCTCGGCTGGCAGCCGGCCTACACCTTCGAACAGGGCATCGCCTTCACCGTCGACTGGTACCTGGAAAACCAGGAATGGGTCAACGGCGTGCTCGATGGCAGCTACCGCCTGCAGCGCATCGGCACTGCCGCCTAATTCGGGAGACACCATGACCCAACGCAAAGGCATCATCCTCGCCGGCGGATCCGGCACCCGGCTGTATCCGATCACCAAGGGCGTCAGCAAGCAGCTGTTGCCCGTGTACGACAAGCCGATGATCTACTACCCGCTCAGCGTGCTGATGCTGGCCGGCATCCGGGAAGTGCTGATCATCAACACCCCGCATGAGCAGGCCCTGTTCCAGCAGCTGCTGGGTGATGGCTCGCAGTGGGGCATGGACATCCAGTACGCCGTGCAGCCCAGTCCGGATGGCCTGGCGCAGGCGTATCTGATCGGCCGCGAGTTCGTCGCCGGCAAGCCCAGCTGCCTGGTGCTTGGCGACAACATCTTCCATGGCCACGGCCTGCGCGACGTACTCCGGCGTGCTGATGCCCGCACCGATGGCGCGACCGTGTTCGGCTACTGGGTCAACGATCCCGAGCGTTACGGCGTGGCCGAATTCGACAAGGCCGGCCGGGTTGTCGGCCTGGTCGAAAAGCCGCAGAACCCGCGTTCCAATTACGCGGTCACCGGCCTGTATTTCTATGATGGCAACGCCAGCGATTATGCGGCCGAGCTGAGGCCTTCGCCGCGCGGCGAGCTGGAAATCACCGATCTCAACCAGCGCTATCTCGGTGCGGGCAGCCTGCATCTGGAGGCGCTGGGGCGTGGCTATGCATGGCTGGACACCGGCACTCACCAGTCGCTGCTGGAAGCGTCCAACTTCATCGAGACCATCCAGACGCGCCAGGGCCTGCAGGTCTGCTGTCCGGAAGAAGTGGCGTTCGGGCAGGGCTGGATCAATGCCGAGCAGCTGGAAGCGCTGGCCGCTCCGTTGATCAAGAATGGCTACGGCCAGTACCTGCACAAACTTGCATTGCGTGGAGTGGTTCCGTGAAAGTGATTGAAACCCGGTTGCCGGGATGCGTGGTGATTGAACCGGCGGTGTTCGGTGACGAGCGCGGCTTCTTCTTCGAGGGCTGGAATGCGGCGCGATTCGGCCAGCTGGGCCTGCCCGACCGCTTCGTGCAGAGCAATGTCTCCTCATCGAGCAAGGGCGTGCTGCGCGGCCTGCATTACCAGTGGCCGAGACCGCAGGGCAAGCTGGTGAGCGTGCTGGAAGGCGAGGTGTACGACGTGGCCGTCGATATCCGCCGCGGATCGCCCACCTTCGGCCAATGGGAAGCAGTGGTGCTGAGCGCGCAGAACAAGCGCCAGTTCTGGATTCCGGAAGGCTTCGCGCACGGGTTTGCCGTGCTGTCCGACACCGCGCTGTTCCACTACCTGTGCACCGATGTGTACGTGAAGGAAGTCGATGCCGGGGTGCGCTGGAACGACGCGGACATCGCCGTGGACTGGCCGGTGGGCGCGCCGACCCTCTCGCCCAAGGACGAACATGCGCCGTTCCTGAAGGACATCGCCGAGGAACGTCTGCCGGTCTTCGCGCCATGACGGTTCTCGTGCTGGGTGGCAACGGCCAGGTCGGCCAGGAGCTGCTGCGCGCGCTGGCGCCGTTGGGGCCGGTGGTCGCCACCACCCGCAGTGGCCGGCTGCCCGATGGCAGCCCCTGCGAGACGGCGGACTTCGGCCAGCCCGCGAGCCTGCCGGCGCTGCTGGATCGCGTGCAGCCATCGGTGGTGGTCAATGCGGCGGCCTATACCGCCGTGGATCGCGCCGAGCAGGACATCGAGGCCGCCTTCGCCGCCAATGCGCAGGCCCCGGGCGTAATCGCGCGCTGGTGCCAGGCGCAGGGCGTGCCGTTCGTGCATTACTCCACCGACTACGTGTTCGACGGCGAAGGTTCCGCGCCCTATCGCGAGGACGAGCCGACCGCGCCGCTGGGTGTGTATGGCACCAGCAAGCGCGATGGCGAAGACGCCGTGCGCGCTGCCGGTGGCCGCCACCTGATCTTCCGTACCGCATGGGTGTATGCCGAGCACGGCGCGAACTTCCTGCGCACGATGCTGCGCCTGGGCGCAGAGCGCGACCATCTGCGTGTGGTGGCCGACCAGATCGGCACGCCGACGCCGGCTGCGCTGATCGCCGATGTCACCGCGCTCGCGCTGCAGCATCCTGCCGCGCTCTCCGGTACCTGGCACCTCACCGCCAGTGGCCAGACCAGCTGGCACGGCTTCGCTGAAGCGATCTTCGCCGAAGCGCTGGCAACCGGTGTCCTGCACAGGGTGCCGGTGGTTGAAGCGATTCCGGGTGCCGAGTATCCGACCCCGGCGCGGCGGCCGGCCTGGTCGGTGCTGGACAACAGGGCCCTGCAGCAGGCGCTGGGCATCGTGCTGCCGCCGTGGCAGGACGGCCTGAAGCAGGTCATGGCCGCGATCGCGCGCGGCTGAGGGCACGCTGCAATTGCTGCGGCGCATCCCAGCCGGATGCGGGTGTGCCGCTAGAATGCGGGCATCCTTACCGTGTGGGACAGCAAAGCGATGGACAAGTCCAATACCGGCGGCAAGCGCAGCAAGCGCTATGCCAGCGCGGCCCAGGCGCTGGAGGGCGTGGTCGCCGATGGCCAGACGCTGGCCGTCGGCGGCTTCGGCCTGTGTGGCATACCCGAGGCGCTGATCGCAGCGTTGCGCGACAGTGGAGTCAAGGGCCTGACCGTGATCTCCAACAATGCCGGTGTCGATGGCTTCGGCCTGGGGCAGCTGCTGGAAACACGCCAGATCAGCAGGATGATTTCCTCGTACGTGGGCGAGAACAAGGAGTTCGAGCGCCAGTTCCTGGCCGGTGAGCTGGAGCTGGAATTCAATCCACAGGGCACCTTGGCCGAGCGCCTGCGTGCCGGCGGCGCCGGAATTCCTGCCTTCTTCACTGCCACCGGCTACGGCACGGTGGTGGCCGAAGGCAAGGAGACCCGCGAATTCGACGGCAGGCACTATGTGCTGGAAACCGCGCTGCGTGCCGACGTTGCCCTGGTGAAGGCGTGGAAGGCCGACGAAGCCGGCAACCTGGTGTTCCGCAAGACCGCGCGCAATTTCAATCCTGCCTGCGCGATGGCCGGCAAGGTGTGCATCGCCGAAGTGGAAGAGGTGGTGCCGGTCGGTGCGATCGATCCGGACCAGGTGCATCTGCCGGGCATCTATGTGCATCGCATCGTGCACAACGCGCATCCTGAAAAGCGAATCGAGCAGCGCACCGTGCGTGCGGAGGGCAACTGACATGGCGTGGACCCGCGATGAGATGGCGGCCCGCGCCGCCCGCGAACTGACCGACGGTGCCTATGTGAACCTGGGCATCGGCCTGCCGACCCTGGTCGCCAATCACATTCCCGAAGGCGTGGACGTGTGGCTGCAATCCGAGAACGGCCTGCTTGGCATCGGCCCGTTCCCGACCGAAGCCGAGGTCGATGCCGACCTGATCAACGCCGGCAAGCAGACCGTGACCGCGCGCGCCGGTGCCAGCTACTTCGGCAGCCATGACAGTTTCGCCATGATCCGTGGCGGCCACATCAACCTGGCCATTCTTGGCGCGATGCAGGTGACCGACAAGGGCGACCTGGCGAACTGGATGGTGCCCGGCAAGATGGTCAAGGGCATGGGCGGCGCGATGGACCTGGTGGCCGGCGTGCAGCGCGTGGTGGTGCTGATGGAGCACACCGCGAAGAACGGCGAGCACAAGGTGCTGGCCGAATGCACGCTGCCGTTGACCGGCGTGGGCGTGGTCGACCGCATCATCACCGATCTGGCTGTGTTCGACGTGACCGATGCCGGTCTGGTGCTGGTGGAGACCGCGCCGGGGGTTGGCGAGGACGAACTGAAGGAAAAGACCGGCGTGCCGTTCCGGCGTGCCTGAGTCCGGCGGGGCGGCCTCGTGCCGCCCCGACACTGCCTGGCGATCCCGATGCTGTTTCCACACGAGCTGCCCGATGCCGACGTCCGTCATGTTCCGGGCTGGCTGCTGCCGGATCGGGCGGATGCGCTGCAGCGGACACTGCGCGAACAGGTGGCCTGGGATGTGCACCGCATCCGGATGTTTGGTCACTGGGTGGATTCGCCGCGGCTGAGCAGTTGGATCGGCGATCCGCAGGCGCGCTACCGGTATTCCGGCGCCGAGTTCGTCCCGCGGCCCTGGCTGCCGGCTTTGCAGGCGCTGCGCGTGCGATTGCAGGAAGAGGGTATTGGCCGGTTCAACAGCGTGCTGCTCAATCGATACCGCGATGGTGGCGATTACATGGGGTGGCACAGCGACGACGAACCCGAACTGGGCCCGGCGCCGGTGATCGCTTCACTGAGCCTGGGTGCAGCGCGGCGTTTCCTGCTGCGACGGCGCGACGAGCCGGCACGCAAGGCGGAGTTCCTGCTGGGCCATGGCGATCTGCTGTTGATGGCCGGCAGCACCCAGCGTTTCTATCAGCACGCGTTGCCGAAGATGGCGCGGGCCCAGGGCGAGCGGATCAACCTGACATTCCGCTGGATCACGCCGCGCTGAGCGAGGGATCAGCGCGGTGCTGCGGCGCTGTCGTTCTGCCCGCTGAGCAGCGTCCAGCCGACCACGTCCTGCGCGATCTGCTGCAGGCCACGCTCGAACGCCGCCGCAACCGCCGGCACATCGGTACTGCCAACGGGCTGCGCCTGGCGGAAGGTGCGATCAGCAACCACGCGCTGGTCGGCCACGTGGATCAGCTTGGCATTGAGTTCGATCACCACCGTCGGCGTGGTCTGGCCCTGGTAGTCCGACTCGAAACGACGGATGTCCGTGGACAGCTTGTAATCGGCGCGGATACCGGCGGCGGTGCGGGCCACGCCGTTGATGCGGCCGGAGTCCTCGAAACCGCGCAGCAGGGTGTCCTCGATCATGTCGGTGGCCGGCTGGGCCCAGCTGGCGCCCCTGTAGATCTCCAGCTCCGATGGCGTGGGACGCACGTTGATGCGCGGGCTGTCGACCATGCGCGCTGCGCTGGGTTTGGCCAGCACCAGCTGCCAGGCGACCTGGGGCCAGCTGGGATCGACCTTCACCTGCACGGCAGGCGAGTACAGGGTGACGGGATTCTTGTCGCCGCTGCCGAGGATCGAGCAGCCCGACAGCAGCGCCAGGGCCAGGCCTGGCAGCAGCAGGCGTGGGAAGAGGGTCGGGCTCATTTGGGTTCGAACTCCTTCGGGGCATCGCGGCCGAGCAGATAGCGCGCGGGGTTGTTCTCGAGGCGGTCGCTGACCCGGCGCAGGTCGCGGATCAGGCCGCGCAGTTCGGTCAGGGTCGGGCCCAGCTGGCCCAGCCCGTCATTGGCGAAGCTGTTGATCGCGGCGCGGTTCTCGCCAAGGATTGAATCGGCGTTGCCGGCAGCCGAATCGAGCTTGACCAGGGTGGCGTCGAGCTTGTCGATGATGCCCGGCAGCTGCTGCACCAGGTTCCTGTCGAGGCGCTCGATGGTGCCGTTGGTGGTCTTCAGCGTGGTGTCCAGGCTGCGTGCGGCATCGCGCGCGCTGAGCAGCAGCGCCTGCGTGCCCTGGTCGCGGTCGGCCAGCCCGCCGCTGATGGTTTCCAGGTTGGCCAGGGTCGCGTTGATCGACGCCACGTTGCGATCGCTGAGGATCTGGTCCATGCGCTCGACGATGCGGTTGGCCACATCGGTAATGTTCTGCAGTGCCGAAGGCGTGGTCGGGATGATCGGCGCCGGGTCCTTGTTGACCGTGGTCAGTGCCGGCGACTGCGGCGTGCCACCGCTGAGCTGGATGATCGACGGACCGGTCAGGCTGGTGATCGCCAGCTTGGCACGGGTATCGGTCTTCACCGGCGTGGTGGAGTTCAGGCGGATGCGCGCCACCACCTGGCGCGGATCATCCGGTACCAGGTTCAGCTCGATGATCGAGCCGACCGCGATGCCGTTGTACTGCACCGGGCTGCCGACCGACAGGCCGGTCACCGCCTCGCGGAACACCACGCGGTATTCCTGCCAGGTGCGGTCGGATGAGTACTTGGCCGCCCACAGGCCGAAGGCCAGCAGGGCCAGGCCGGTGATCAGGGTGAACGCGCCGATCAGCACGTAGTTGGCTTTGGTTTCCATGGCTCAGGCACTCTCGATCTGTTCGCCACGCGCGGCACGCGCACGTGGTCCGTGGAAGTATTCCTGGATCCACGGATGATCCAGTTTCTCGATTTCCGCAAGCGGTGCGTTGGCGATCACCTTGTGGTCGGCCAGCACGGCGACGCGGTCGCAGATGGCGTACAGCGTGTCCAGGTCATGGGTGATCAGGAACACGGTCAGGCCCAGCGCTTCCTGCAGGGTCTTGATCAGCCGGTCGAAGGCCGCCGCGCCGATCGGGTCCAGGCCGGCGGTCGGTTCGTCCAGAAACAGCAGCGGCGGGTCCAGTGCCAGCGCGCGGGCCAGGCCGGCACGCTTGCGCATGCCGCCGGACAGCTGCGAGGGCAGCTTGTTGATCGCATCGGCGGGCAGGCCGGCCAGCTTCACCTTCAGCAGTGCCAGCTCGTAGTGCCAGCGTTCGGGAAGGTCGCGATGATGCTCCTTCAGCGGAACCTGCACGTTCTCGCCGACGGTCAGCGAGGAGAACAGCGCGCCATCCTGGAACAGCACGCCGGTGTTGCGCTCGATATGCAGCCGGCTTTCGGCATCGTCGGCACGCGCATCGCGGCCGAGCACTTCGATCTGTCCTTCATCCGGCACGCGCAGGCCCAGGATCGAGCGCATCAGCACGGACTTGCCGGTGCCCGAGCCGCCGACGACGCCGAGGATCTCGCCGCGCCGCACGTCCAGGTCGAGGTCCTCGTGGACGGTCTGGCTGCCGAAGCGGTTGACCAGCCCACGCACGCGGATGGCCAGGTCGTGGCCATCGTCATCACGCATCTCGAAACTGCCGGAGTCGGAGGTCGTGTTCATGTCACCAGTCCATGTGCATGAACCACAACGCCGCGAAGGCGTCGATGATGATCACCAGCGAGATGGTCTGCACCACGCTGGATGTGGTGCGCTCGCCGACCGACTGTGCGGTGCCGGTGACCTTCAGGCCCTCCAGGCAGCCGATCAGGCCGATCACCACCGCGAAGACGGGCGCCTTGGACAGACCGACCAGCATGTGCCGCACCTCCATCGTGTCGTGCATCCGCGCGATGTACATCTGCGGCGGAATGTCCAGATCGAACGCGCCGACCGTGATGCCGCCGGCCAGGCCGGCAATCATCGCGATGAAGGTCAGCAGCGGCAGGGTCACCAGCAGCGCGAACAGGCGCGGCAGTACCAGCAGGTCGATCGGGTCCAGCCCCAGCGTGCGCATCGCATCGATCTCCTCGCGGGCCTTCATCGCGCCGATCTGCGCGGTGAACGCGCTTGCCGTGCGGCCGGCCAGCACGATCGCGGTCAGCAGCACGGCGAACTCGCGCAGGAAGGCGATGTTGACCAGCTCGACCACGTAGATCTCCGCGCCGAAGTCGCGCAGGATGGTCGAGCCTAGGAACGCGATCACCGCACCGACCAGGTAGGACAGCAGCGCCACCAGCGGCACGGCGTCCAGGCCCACCTGTTCCATCTGATGCACGGTGGCGGTGAGGCGGAAGCGCCGCGGCTGCTTGACCAGGCGAGCGGTCTTGACCATCGCCTCGCCGAGGAAGCTGGCCAGGGCCACGATGTTGTGGCCGGTGCCATGCATGCTGACGCCCAGCCGTTCCAGCGCGGCCAGCACGCCGAAGTCGCGCTTGGGCTTGGGCCGGTCGTCGGCCACTTCCTCGATGGTGCACACCAGTGCCTGGTGATCCGGCCGGAACTGCAGCGCATCCTCACCGAGGTCGGCGCGATGGGCCACGCGCAACAGCTGCAGTACGCCGGCCGAATCGAGCTGCTCGATGCCCGTGGCGTCAATGCCGGTCAGTTTGTCGGGAACGGCGCGCAGCACCTCGGCCGCGGCCAGCGCGGTCTTCAAGGTCCAGTGGCCGGACAGGCGGATCAGCCCGGGGTCGTGGGCGTCCTGTTCGAGCTGGGGGGCGAGGTTCTGGGTCACATGGGCCATTCGGGTCGCAGCATAACCGTTCTGTATTGTGCTTCGCGTTGAACCAGGATGAATTCCTCCGGTGGGGCCCGGCCTAGGTAATACTACGGCGCATGTCCGCAGACGCTCACACGATCCCCACGCCCCAGGCCACCTACGCGCAGCGCGTGGCCTTCGTTTCCGAGATCGCCGGCCGCCTCCACAGCTACGGCACCACGGCCCAGCGTCTGGAAACGGCCGTGGTCGCACTGGCAAAACAGCTCGATCTCGATTGTGAACCGTGGTCTAACCCCACCGGCATCATCCTCAGTTTCAGCGATCCGGCCC
The DNA here is from genome assembly GCF_056757995.1 of Stenotrophomonas sp. STEN147. Taxonomy (NCBI): domain Bacteria; kingdom Pseudomonadati; phylum Pseudomonadota; class Gammaproteobacteria; order Lysobacterales; family Lysobacteraceae; genus Stenotrophomonas; species Stenotrophomonas sp. STEN147. The sequence continues at coordinate 16,768 of NZ_JBRRCG010000022.1, read as the reverse complement.
AGGCGATCGGCTCCAGCGACATCACCCGCGTGATCCGCCTGGCACCGGGCGAGAACGACCTGCACAAGCTCAGTGTCGCCGACCGGATCGCCGAGGAAGTGGCCAACGGGCGGATGAGCATCGCGCAGGGGCACACCGCGCTGCGTCAGCTGGACAAGGATCCCGGCCGTCGCGGCAAGCTCCGCACCATCCTCTCGTTCACGCTCGGCGCGGCCGGCGTCGCCGGCATGTGGAAGCTGCCCTGGCTGGACATCGCCACCGCCGGTGTCATCGGCCTGATGATCGGCCTGCTCGGCATGGTCACCGACCGTCGCCCGGCGACCCGCGAGGCCGCCGAGGCGCTGGCCGCGCTGCTGGCCGGCCTGGTTGCCACCCTGATCGCTTCGTTTGTCGGCGCGCTCAACCTCAACACGGTGATCATCGCCTCGCTGGTGGTGTTGCTGCCCGGCATGTCGCTGACCAACGCGGTCAACGAACTGGCCAGCCAGCACTGGGTGTCAGGCACCGCGCGGTTTGCCGGTGCGCTGACCACGATCATGAAACTGAGCGTCGGCGCGATGATCGCGGTGACCCTGGCCGATGTGCTGGGCCTGGACCCGGTGATCCGTGCCTCGCGACCGCAGGGGCCGTGGGTGGAGTGGGGGTCGCTGCTGACCGCGGCCTTCGCCTTCGCGATGCTGTTCAAGGCCAGCCGTCGCGATTATCCCTGGGTGATTGCCGCGTCCGTGGCCGGCTATGCCATTTCCAAGTTTGGCGGGCACGCCTGGGGGGCACCGGCGGGCATCTTCCTGTCGGCGATGGTGCTGACCGCCGGCGGCAACCTGTTCGGTCGGCTGGCCGGGCGTCCGGGTGCGATCATCCGCCTGCCGGGCATCATCATGATGGTCCCTGGCAGCACCAGCCTGCGTGGCGTGCTGACGCTCGTCCAGCAGCAGGATGTCGGTGCCGGCCAGAGCGTGTTCCTGACCGTGCTCAACGTGGTGATGGCGCTGGTGGCGGGCCTGCTGTTCGGCAACCTGTTGATGCCGGCGCGCAAGACGTTGTGATGGAATGGAGAACGCCGGCTTGCGCCGGCGTTCTCCATTCTTTCCGATCCGGCCTCAGGCCTTCTTGATCAGGAAATCTTCCGGCTTCTTGCTGCCCTTGGCGGTCAGCTCGGCCATCCAGCGCGGCTGCTTGCCACGGCCGGTCCAGGTTTCCTTCGGGTTGGCCGGGTTGCGGTACTTCGGGGCGACCTTGCCGAGCTTGCGGCCGGCGGTCTTGGACGGCGCCGCTGCCTTGCGGGCGCGTGGCTTGGCAGCCGTGGTAGCGGTACCGAACAACTCCTCGATGGTGTAACCCTCGGTCTTGGCCAACTTGCTCAGCTGGGCCCGCACCTTGGCGATCGGGCGACGCTTGGCGACGATGGTCTGCTGCTTTTTCGCGGTGCGGATCAATGCGCCCAGCTCGCGTGCCGACAGGCCGGTCAGGTCGATGCTCATCTACGGTTACTCCGGAAACTAATAAGGGACAGGGACGAGCCGGTCCGTGGCGTCGGCGCACAGGATAATGATGAATTAAATCCAGTACAAATCATGCAGGTCAGGGTATGGCGATGGACCGGCTGCATCGTGACCATTTTGACCGGATTATGTCCAGCTGCATATTCACCGGCCCACCGCCGGTACAAAGAAAAAGACCGGGGCATGCCCCGGTCCGGTCACTCAACCCTGCAGGCGTTGCAGCAGGGCGGCCTTGTCCAGGCTTTCGGCTTCGCTGGCACGTCGCGAGCGGTACTCGTACGTGCCGGCCGCCAGGCCGCGCTCGCTGACCACCACGCGATGCGGGATGCCGATCAACTCCATGTCGGCAAACATCGCACCCGGGCGCAGCCCGCGATCATCCAGCGCGGCATCGAGACCGGCATCGCGAAGTTCCTGCAGCAGGCCGGCAGCGGCTTCGGCCACAGCGGCATCGCCCTTGGGGTTGATGACGCACACCACCACCTGCCACGGCGCCATCGCGTCCGGCCAGATGATGCCGGCATCGTCGTGATTCTGTTCGATCGCGGCAGCGACCACGCGCGAGATGCCGATCCCGTAGCAGCCCATTGCCATCACTGCGGCCTTGCCGTTCTCATCCAGTACGGTGGCGTCCAGTGCTTCGGCGTATTTGCGGCCAAGCTGGAACACGTGGCCGACTTCGATGCCACGGGCGATCTTCAACTCGCCGCCGTCCAGTGCACGGTCACCGGCACGCACGTTGCGGATATCGACCACTTCCGGTTCCGGCAGGTCGCGGCCCCAGTTGACTCCGGCCAGGTGGTAGCCCGCTTCATTGGCACCGACCACGAAATCGGACATCGCCGCCACTTCGCGGTCGGCCACCACGCGGATCGCCTTGGCCGGTGAAACCGGGCCGAGGAAGCCGGGCACGCTGCCCAGGTACTCGGCGATCTCCGCTTCGCTGGCAAAGCGCTGCTCTTCCAGGCCGGGAACCTTGCCCAGCTTGATCTCGTTGACCTCGTGGTCGCCACGGACCAGCGCCAGCACGAACCCTTCGGCGGTCATCAGCGCCACCGACTTCACCGTGCGCTGCAGCGCGATGCCGAGCAGGGCGGCAACGTCCTCGCAGGTCTTCTGGGTGGGGGTCTCGACCTTGCGCATCGTCTCGCCGGCTGCCGCGCGCGGTGCCGGTTCCGCGGCGATCGCCGCTTCCATGTTGGCCGCGTAGTCCGAGCCGGTGGAGAACACCAGCGCGTCCTCGCCCGAATCGGCGATCACATGGAATTCCTGCGACGCGTCGCCACCGATCGCGCCGGAATCGGCCTGCACCATGCGGAAGTCCAGGCCCAGCCGGGTGAAGATGCGGCTGTAGGCGGCCTTCATGTTCTCGTACTCGCGCACCAGGCACTCATCGTGCAGGTGGAACGAATAGGCGTCCTTCATCAGGAATTCGCGTGCACGCATCACGCCGAAGCGCGGGCGGATCTCATCGCGGAACTTGGTCTGGATCTGGTAGAAGTTCACCGGCAGCTGCTTGTAGCTGGACAGTTCGCTGCGCGCGAAGTCGCAGGCGGCTTCCTCGGCGGTCGGGCTGTAGCAGAACACCTGGTCCTTGCGATCCTTGATCTTCAGCAGCTGCGGCCCGAACTTCTGCCAGCGGCCGGTCTGCTCCCACAGCTCCTTGGGCTGGATGGTCGGAATCTGGAACTCCACGGCGCCGGCGCGATCCATTTCCTCCCGCACGATGCGTTCGACCTTGCGCAGCACGCGCAGTCCCAGCGGCGACCAGGTGTACAGGCCGGAGGCGAGCTTGCGGATCATGCCCGCACGCAGCATCAGGCGGTGGCTGGTCAGCTCCGCGTCGCTGGGGGTTTCCTTGGTGGTGTGCAGGTGGAACTGGGAGAGGCGCATCGTCGGCTTCGGTCTACGGCAGAGATCCCTATTCTGCCAGCCCGGGCGGGGGGAGGGTATCGGCAGGGCTGCGCCCTGCACCCGCCTCAGGCAACGTCAACTGCCACAGCAACAGCAACAGCGGGCTTCCTGTGGGATGGCGGGGTGGATCCGGTGGCAGGGGACGCCGTAAACCCGTCCATGGGGGCTTGGTCGCGGCATCCATGCCGCTCACACCCCTGCCACCGGACCCACCCCGCCTTCGACAGATCTCTGCGACCTGCCCGCACATGCCTTGGGGTCAGATCCGTTTTCCTGCGGAAACGGATCTGACCCCATTTTTGATTCCATGTAGCCCCCATGGATGGCTTTACGGCGTGTCCTGCCAGCCCACACCGCCCCGCCAGACCAGCAGGAAACCAGAGCCGCTTTGGCATTTGACGTTGCCGTTGCCTGAAGCAGGTGCAGGGCGCAGCCCTGCCGACCCCTCAACCGGCTGCTGGGCAGTAGGCCTTGATGCTGGCTTCAGCCAGTCCCTTCTGCGCGGTGCGCTGCTCCGCGGTCAGTACGGTGTCGCCCTTGCCGTCGCCGTCGGTGTCCTGCATCACCTGGCCGGACCCCTCCAGCAGGGCCAGGTTGGCACGGGCGGTGCTGCACTGCTCCGGCACGGGTGCGGCCGGGCGTTCGGCGCTGTCAGCCGATGGCGCCGAGCGCGCCTGCGCCCGGGTCTCGTAGGTCCTGCCTGCTGGCGGGGTTTCCGAATACTGGGTGACGCCGTTGGCGTCCTTCCACTTGTAGACGGGGCCGGCCATGGCACTGGTACTGGCCAACAGCAGCAGGCATCCCAGGCAGGACAGGGCACGCATGGCAAACTCCGCAGAATGAGCGTAGAACGCCGATTGCAGCATTGGTACCGACCGCTGGCAAGTCGATTAAACTGGATTCCATGGACCCGATCACACCGCCGCCGCGTTCGCGCACGATTTACCTGCTGCCCAACCTGTTCACCACTGCGGGCCTGTTCGCGGGCTTCTACGCGATCATCGCCGCTGCCAACGGGGATTTCGTCAATGCCAGCATCGCGGTGTTCGTGGCGGCGGTGATGGACGGCCTGGATGGCCGTGTCGCGCGCCTGACCGGCACCAGCAGCGAGTTCGGCGTGCAGTACGACTCGCTGGCCGACCTGGTCAGCTTCGGCATGGCGCCGGCACTGGTGATGTACCACTGGTCGCTGTCCTGGCTGAAATTCGATGATCCCCTGCTGGGCCGTGTCGGCTGGGCCGTGGCCTTTCTGTACGCCGCATGCGCGGCGCTGCGTCTGGCCCGCTTCAATACCCAGGTGGCGGTGGTGGACAAGCGCTGGTTCGTCGGCCTGGCCAGCCCGGCTGCTGCCGGGCTGATGATGTCGTTCGTCTGGGCCTTCGCCGATGGCAACCTGGGCTGGGACGGCAATCAGCTGCGCTATGTGGCGCTGGCGGTGACGCTGGTCGCTGCGCTGCTGATGGTCAGCCGCATCCGCTTCTGGAGCTTCAAGGGCGGTGCCGCCAAGGATTCCCGTTCCGACCGGGTGCCGTTCCTGGTCCTGGCACTGGTACCGATGGCCATCGCGATCGCGGTGATCGACCTGCCGCGCGTCCTGTTCGCCGTGGGCATCCTGTATGCCCTGTCCGGCCCGGTGATGTGGGCGGTGCAGCGCCTGCGCAAGAAGTCCGAGGCCGCGTGAGCCAGGATCTGCCCGTGCTGTGGTCACCGGCCCAGCAGGCCTGGCTGCAGGCGATGGGCTATACCGTCTATCACGACGGCCAGCTCGCCGCAGAGCTGGACGCTGCATTGCAGCTGAGCGTGGCCGACGCCGATGCGGCCAGCCCGGCAGCGCAGTCTCCGCCACGCCAGCCCGAACCGGCAGCGGTGGAGCCGGCACCGCGCCAGCCGCGGAGTCCGTCGCCGCCGCCTCGCACCGCGCCCGCCGTGGAGCCGGCAACCGAACCGCAGGCGGCACGCGCAGCCTCGGCGGGCACCACCCGGCAGCCGGCGGTACGTCTGCCTGATCGCCTGCAGATCGCACTGCTGCGCGCGTCCGGCTGCAATCCGAACGATGCCGCGACGCAGGCGCTGATGGACAGCTGGCCGTTGGAGCAGCTGCGCCGTGATCCAGCCGCCAAGCGCGCGCTGTGGCCGCAGCTGCGCGCCCTGCGCAAGCGGGGCGCGCCGTGAGTGCGGTCAGCCAGCCCGGTCCGGTGCGCCTGCGGGCGCTGCGCGAGAGCGATCTTGCCGAGGTGATGGCGATCGAGGTGCGTGGCTATCCCTTCCCGTGGACGCGCGGCATTTTCATCGATTGCCTGCGTGCGGGTTACCCCGGTCTGGCGATGGAGCGCGATGGCCAGCTGCTCGGCTACGGCGTACTGAGCATCGCCGCCGACGAGGCGCATGTGCTGAACATCTGCATCGATCCGCTGGTGCAGTCACGTGGGCTGGGGCGGCAGCTGCTGCGTGCGCTGGTGCAGTTGGCCGGTGATCGCGGTGCCCAGCGTGTGTTCCTGGAAGTGCGCCCGTCCAATGCACCGGCGCTGGCGCTGTATCACAGCGAAGGGTTCAACGAGATCGGCCGGCGTCCGCGCTATTACCCGGCCGCGCAGGGGCGCGAGGACGCGGTGGTGATGGCGATCGAGCTGGTCGAGGGCGACCTGCAGACGATGCCGCCGCTGTAACCGGCATGCGCCGCGTTGCCCGCCGGTACGGCCGGGCGCTGGCGGCAGGTGCCAACCTTGGCGGGCACGTGTGGCTCACGCCAGCCGCAGGGCCAGCACTCCGCTGACGATCAGCGACGCCGCCAGCCAGCGCACGCGCGGTATCCGTTCACGCAGCAGGAATGCCGAGATCAGCAGGGCGAACAGGATCGATGACTCGCGCAGGGCCGACACCATCGCGACCGGTGCCTGGGTCATCGCCCACAGTGCCATCGCATAGGACGCGGTGGTGCCCACGCCGCCGGCCAGGCCCAGCGGCCAATGCTGGCGCGCATAGGTCAGCACCGCGCTGCGGCGGGTGTACAGCGCCCACAGCGGCAGCGGGATGCCCGACAGCAGGAACAGCCACAACGTGTAGGCCAGCGGGCTGCCCGACAGGCGCGCGCCGTGCGCATCGACCAGGGTGTAGGTTGCGATCATCGTCGCCGTCAGCAGCGGCAGGCCGAGCTGGCCTGCGCGCGCGCCCAGTGCCATGGCCAGGATGCCGCTGCTGACCAGCGCCACGCCCAGCCACGCCGCTGCGGGCAGTGATTCGCCGAGCACGGTGCCAGCCAGCGCGACCAGGATCGGTGCGCAACCGCGCATGAGCGGATACGCCAGGCTCATGTCCACCTGCTGATAGCAGCGCGCGACCAGCGCGTAATAGACCACCTGCAGCAGTACCGAGGCCGCCAGCCACGGCCAGCTGGTCACGTCCGGCAGAGGAAGGAGAGGCAGCAGCGCGGCGGACAGCAGTGCGGCGCTGCCGGTGACGAGCACCGTGCCCAGGAGCTTGTCGGCGCCACGCTTGACGATGGCGTTCCAGCTGGCATGCAGCGCGGCAGCGGCGAGAACCAGCAGGAAGATCGAAAGCGGCATCCGCTGATGATGCCAAAAGACCTGGGCGGGTGCGGACCGGGATCCGCACCCGCCGGTCGGCTGTTACAGCTTCGCGCGTTGTTCGCGCAGGCCGGCCAGCTGGGTGTTCCAGTCGGCCAGGCGCACGCGCTCCTGCTCGACCACCGCAGCCGGCACCTTGTCGGTGAACCGGGCCAGCTTGGTTTCGCTCTTCTCCTGCTCGCCTTCCACGCGCTTGATCTCCTTGTCCAGGCGTGCACGTTCGGCATCCAGATCGACCAGGCCTTCCAGCGGCACCAGCAGCTTCAACTCACCGACGATGGCGGCGGCCGCAGGCGGAGCGCTTTCGCCGTCGCCCAGCCATTGCACGCTGTCCAGCTTCAGCAGGAACGACAGCGACGCACTGAAGCGTTCGACGCGGGCACGGTCCTGCTGCTGGCCGGCCTGCAGGCGCAGGGGCACCAGCCTGGACGGTGCGACGTTCAGTTCGCTGCGCACGCGGCGCACCGCGCTGATCACCGCCTTGAGCCATTCGACGTCGGCCTCGGCCTGGGCGAAATCGCCCTGGAACTCGGCTGCGGTGGGGTAGGGGCGCAGCGACAGCGTGGTTTCGGCCAGGCCCAGGCGCGGGGCGAGCTGCTGCCACAGCTGTTCGGTAATGAACGGCGTCAACGGGTGCAGCAGGCGCAGCAGGGCTTCCAGCACATACAGCAGGGTGTGGCGGGTGCTTTCGGCATCCGCTGCGTCGCTGCCGCTCAGCGCCGGCTTGCTCAGTTCGAGGAACCAGTCGCAGAACGCATTCCAGGCAAACTCGTACAGGCACTGCGCCAGCAGGTCGAAGCGGTAGGCGGCGAAGTGACCCTGCGCTTCAGCGGTGGTGGCCGCCAGGCGTGCAAGGATCCAGCGCTCGGCATCGGTACGCGGTGCCGGCACGCCGCTGAACGCCGCACCTTCGGTGTTCATCAGCGCGAAGCGGCTGGCATTCCACAGCTTGTTGCAGAAGTTCTTGTAGCCTTCGGCACGGTTCATGTCGAACTTGATGTCGCGGCCGTGGGTGGCCAGCGCCGCGATGGTGAAGCGCAGCGCGTCGGCCCCGTGGGCGGCGATGCCGTCCGGGAACTCCCTGCGCGTGGCCTTCTCGATCTTCTCCACCATCTTCGGCTGCATCAGGCCGCCGGTGCGCTTGGCGACCAGGTCATCGATGCTGATGCCGTCGATGATGTCCAGCGGGTCGAGCACATTGCCCTTGCTCTTGGACATCTTCTGGCCTTGTCCGTCGCGGATCAGGCCGGTGAAGTAGACGTCCTTGAACGGAATCTTTCCGGTCAGGTTGTCGGTGGCCATGATCATGCGGGCCACCCAGAAGAAGATGATGTCGAAGCCGGTGACCAGCACCGACGACGGCAGGTAGCGGTCGAAGCCACGCTCGGCCATGGCCTGTTCGTTCGGCCAGCCCAGGGTGGAGAACGGCCACAGCTGCGAGGAGAACCACGTTTCCAGCACGTCGCTTTCCTGGTTCAGCACGACATCGCTGCCCAGCTTGTGCTTTGCCCGCACCTCATCCTCGCTGCGACCGACGTAGCAGGTGCCGGTGGCAGCGTCGAACCACGCCGGAATGCGGTGGCCCCACCACAGCTGGCGGCTGATGCACCAATCCTGGATGTTGGCCATCCAGTGACGGTAGGTGTTGATCCAGTTCGGCGGCACGAAGGAGATGCTGCCCGGCTTCCCATCGGTACCTTCGACCAGCTCCAGGCCGCGCTTGGCCAGCTCGTCCATCTTCACGAACCACTGGTCGGTCAGGTACGGCTCGATCACCTGGCCGGTGCGGTCGCCGCGCGGCACCTGCAGCTTGTGCGCCTTGGTCTCGACCAGGATGCCCAGGTCTTCCAGCTCGGACAGCACGGCCTTGCGTGCTTCATAGCGGTCCAGGCCCTGGAAGCGTTCCGGGGCGTTCTCATTCAGCGCCGCCACCGGAGTGAACAGGTTGATCATCGGCAGGCTGTGGCGCACCCCGACCTGGTAATCGTTGAAGTCATGCGCGGGCGTGACCTTGACCACGCCGGTACCGAACGCGCGGTCCACGTAATCATCGGCGATCACCGGCACGCGGCGGCCGGTCAGCGGCAGCACCACGGTCTTGCCGATCAGGTGCGCGTACCGCTCGTCTTCCGGATGCACCATCACGGCGGTGTCGCCCAGCAGGGTCTCCGGGCGGGTGGTGGCCACCACCAGGTAATCGCGGGTCTCGCGCAGGGTTTCGTTACCGTCGGCGTCGCGCTCGACGTGCTCGTAGCTCAGACCATCATCGAGCTGATAGGCGATCGACCACAGGAAACCGTCTTCTTCGGCGCTCTCCACTTCCAGGTCGGAGATGGCGGTTTTCAGCACCGGATCCCAGTTGACCAGACGCTGGCCGCGGTAGATCAGGCCCTGCTCATGCCAGCGCACGAAGGCCTCGATCACCGCCGCCGAGGGCTGCGGGTCCATGGTGAAGGTGCTGCGCGACCAGTCGGCCGACGTGCCGAGGCGGCGCATCTGTCGTTCGATGGTGTCGCCGGACTGCTGCTTCCACTCCCAGACCTTGCCGATGAAGCCTTCGCGGCCCAGCGAGTCACGGGTTTCGCCCTTGCCTTCCAGCGCCAGGTTGCGGCTGACCACCATCTCGGTGGCGATGCCGGCGTGGTCGGTACCGACCTGCCACAGCGTGTCGTAGCCGCGCATGCGGTGGTAGCGCACCAGCGCATCCATCAGGGTCTGCTGGAAGGCGTGTCCCATGTGCAGCGTGCCCGTCACATTCGGCGGTGGCAGCAGGATGGTGTACGGCTCGCCCTGGCCGGACGGCTTGAAGTGGCCGGCCTTCTCCCAGGCCTCGTAGAGGTCGGTCTCGAAGGACTTCGGGTCGTAGCTGGAGGCGAGTTGGGTCATGCGGGGGAACCAGGAGGTAATCGTTGAAGGATCAGGGCGCGGCGGCGGCCCATCAAGGGGGCCGCGGGGCGCTCACATGTCGTGCTTGTTCAGGTCGTAACCGGCGGCCTTGTACTGGCGCCAGCGTTCGCGCAGCGGTTCGCGCGCTTCAGGGTCGGCCGGGACCACTTCCAGCACGCGCTCGCACTGGCCCAGCCAGGGGTCGTCGCGCAGGTTGATCACCAGCGGGCGGGCCGGCGCCTCGGTGCCGGGCACGGCGATCAGCACCAGCGCTTCTTCCTCGTCCATGTCCTCGCCGGCGATCTGGTGCGGGATGTAGGCGTCGTCATCGAACGCCCACAGCAGTTCGTCCAGTTCCTCGGCCTGGGCCTGGTCGCGCGCCAGCACCAGGGTGAACAGGCCGGCATCGTTGGCCTTGCGTGCCAGCTCGCAGACCAGGCGCAACGGCTCGGTCAGGAAACGGGGCTTGGCGATCAGGTAGAAGTCGGCGCGGGGCATGGCAGGGTCCGGAACAGGCGGGGGCCCGGTCTGGCCGGGCGAGGCCCTGGCCGGCGGTGGCCGGCCAGGGTCTGGTACAGCATCAGGCGCGGGCGGCCTGGTCCAGCAGCCACTGGCTCAGCAGACCGACCGGGCGGCCGGTGGCCATGCCACGCTTGCCCTCGTCGCTGGCGACGCCGGCGATGTCCAGGTGAGCCCAGCGCTGGCCTTCGGCGAAGCGCGACAGGAAGCAGCCGGCGGTGATGGCGCCGGCCCAGCGGCCGCCGATGTTGTAGACGTCGGCGAAGCTCGAATCCAGCATCGGCTGGTACTCATCCCAAAGCGGCAGGCGCCAGGCGCGGTCGAACACGTGCTCGCCGGCGGCCAGCAGCTCGTTGGCCAGGTCGTCGTGCTTGCTCATCAGGCCCGCGGTCTGGTGGCCGAGGGCGACCATGCAGGCGCCGGTCAGGGTGGCGACGTCGACCAGCGCGGCCGGCTCGAAGCGCTGCGCGTAGGTCAGCGCATCGCACAGGATCAGGCGGCCTTCGGCGTCCGTGTTGCCGACTTCGATGGTCTTGCCCGACATCGAGGTGATGACGTCGGACGGGCGGTAGGCGTTGCCGTCGATGGCGTTCTCCACGGCCGGCACCACCACCACCAGGTTCAGCGGCAGCCTGGCCTTGACCGCAGCGACGAAGGTGCCGATGACGTTGGCGCCGCCGCACATGTCGTACTTCATTTCCTCGATGCCGCCCTGGGTCTTCAGGTTGACGCCACCGGTATCGAAGGTGATGCCCTTGCCGACCAGTACATAGGGCTTGGCGTCGCCGGCACCGGTCCACTTCAGCACGACCAGGCGCGGGCGATTGGCCGAACCACGGGCCACGGCCAGCAGCGAGCCCATGCCCAGGGCTTCCATCTGGGTCTCGTCCAGGATCTCGGCCTCGGCGCCGTCATGCTCGCTGGCGAACTTCACGCCGACTTCGGCCAGGTAGGCCGGGGTGCAGTAGTTCGGCGGCAGGTTGCCCAGTTCGCGGGCGAACTCGACACCGGCAGCGATGGCCTGGCCCTGGGCCAGGGCCTGCGCGTCGTCACCGGCGATGGCCAGCTGGGCCAGCCCGGCATCATCGGCCTTCTTCTTGCCCAGCGTGGCGGTGTAGCGGTAGGCCGCGTGATCGGCGGCGATCACTGCCTGGCGGATCGCCCAGGCCGCATCGCGCTCCTTCACAGCCACTTCAGACAGGGTGAACAGCGCGCTGCGGGTGGCGCCTGCCTTCAGCGCGCGAACGGCGTCGCCTACGGCCTTCAGGTACTGCGGCACGCCGAAGCGGGCGGCTTCACCCAGCCCGACCACCAGCACGCGCGGCGCTGCCACGCCCGGCAGGTCGTGCAGCAGGCTGGTGGCGCCGGTCTTGCCGGACAGGTCGCCGCGCTGGGCGAGGGCCGACAGGCGGCCGCCGCTGGCGGCATCCAGCGCCTGTGCAGCCGGAGTCAGGGTATGGTCGGCGTACGCGCCGACCACCAGGCAGTCAACGGGGGCGGCGGCCGGGGCGAGGTGGTTCAGGGTGAATTCGAGAGCCATTGAGCAGATTCCATTGGCAAGTCCGTACAATCGCGGACCGTTTACGCCCAGACGCTAGACTGGGCGGCACCGCGAACGAACCCCAGAGTTTAAACCACCGCCCCATGTTGAAGCTCGACCGCTACCTGCTGGGCGATTTCGTCCAGAGTTTCCTGGCCACCCTGATCGTCCTGCTGGTGGTCAGCGTGGGCGGCGTGCTGGTGGACATCCTCGGCAACATCGCCGACGGTCGCCTGCCGGCCAGGCTGCTGTTCTCGCAGCTGGCGCTGCAGTTCATCGTCTACATGCCGCTGATCCTGCCGCTGGCCTTGATGCTGGGCCTGCTGCTGGCGATCGCCCGCCTCTACCGCGACTCGGAAATGGCGGTGATCACTGCCATCGGCGTGGGCCCCAGGCGCCTGCTGCGGCCGCTGCTGATGCTGGTGGTGCCGGTGGTGGCGGTGGTGGGCGCCTGCTCGCTGTGGCTGGGTCCGTGGGCCTCGCGCACCGCCGAGCAGATGGTGCAGGACGCCAACCGCAGCGTGCTGATGGCTGGCCTGGAGCCCGGGCGCTTCACCCCGCTGCCCAACGGCGGCGTGGTCTACCTGTCCTCGATTTCGCCCGATGGCACCCAACTGGGCAAGGTGTTCCTGCAGCGTGCCAAGGACGACCGGCTGGAAGTGGTCTCTGCCGCCAGCGGCCGCATGTACTTCGAGGGCGAGCGGCAGCGCTTCCTGGAACTGGACAAGGGGCACCAGGTGGAGGGTCCGCTGGCCGGTGCGCTGGATTACCGGCTGGCCACCTTCGCCCGCAACGACGTGGCCCTGCCTGACGGCGCGCAGACCCGCAAGGATGACGATCCGGAACTGATGTCGACCCTGCAGCTGCTGGGCGACGGCCGCACCCAGGCCCAGGCCGAACTGCATCGCCGGCTGGCCCCGCCGCTGATCGCCCTGGCGTTCGCCCTGCTGACCGTGCCGCTGGGGCGCAGCTCGCCGCGCCAGCAGCGCTACGGGCGCATGATGCTGGCCCTGCTGGCCTACATGGTCGGCACCAACCTGACGTTCATCGGCGCCGGCTGGATCGCCAGTGGCAAGCTGCCGGCGATGCTGGGCCTGTGGTGGCTGACCCTGCCACTGCTGGCGTTCGCGGTCTGGATGTATGCGCGTGATGGACGCATGAGCCTGCCCAAGGGGGCCCGCGCATGATGCTGCGACCGATGCGGTTCGATTTCTACCTCGGGCGCGCGGTGTTCGGCACCGTGCTGTTGACTTGGGCGGTGCTGACCGGCCTGGACGTGGTGATGGCCTTCTCCGGCGAGTTCAAGGACATCGGCAAGAACGGCTACACCCTGGGACACGCCGCGGCGTGGGTGCTGTATACGGTGCCACGCCGCGCCTACACCTTCTTCCCGACTGCGGCGGTGATCGGCGCGCTGATGGGGCTGGGCCAGCTGGCGGCGACCTCCGAACTGACCGCGCTGCGTGCGCTGGGCCTGTCCCGCAAACGCCTGAGCGTGTCGGTGGCGATTGCCCTGTCGCTGCTGACCGCAGTGATGGTGTTCAGCGCCGAGACGCTGGGCCCGTGGGGGCAGAACCGTGCCGATTCGCTGAAGATGAGTGCCAAATGGGGCCAGGACATGGCCGTGGCCCGTTATTCCGGCATGTGGGCACGCGAAGGCGATACCTTCCTCAACGCGCAGAGCGGTGAGGAACAGCTGGTCGGCAACACGGGAACGCGATTGATCCTGCGTGACGTCCGCCTGTACCGGATCGCCGAAGACGGGCGGATCGCGTCCCTGACCCACGCCGCCACCGCCGAGCATGACAAGGACGGCTGGGTATTGACCGGCGTGCGCCGCGATACCTTCGGCGAGCGCTCGGCAACGCGCGAGGAAGTGGCGCGCGAGCCCTGGAATTCCAAGCTGGACGCGGCGGCACTGGCGACCGGTATCGCCAAGCCGCGCAACCTGAGCGTGTCCGAACTGAGCACGAGCATCGCCTATCGCGAGCGCAACGGCCTGGATGCGCGTGACTTCGAGGATGTGTACTGGAGCCGCTGGTTCTACCCGGTGAACGTACTGGCGCTGTGCCTGGCCGCCGTGCCGTTCGCGTTTGGTTCGCTGCGCAGTGGTGGCATGGGCAAGCGCCTGTTCCTCGGCATCCTGTTCGCGTTGGGCTTCTGGCTGCTGCAGCTGTTCTTCGGGCGCATGGCCGGCGCACTGAAGTTTGATTACCGCATCGCCTACGCGCTGCCGCCGATCGTGATGCTGGTGGTGTCAGGCCTGCTGTTCCGGCGTAAATCGGGCTGATTCTGGCAGCGCCGGGCCATGCCCGGCGCCGGCAGGACACTTCAGCGCTTGGGCATCCGCACCAGCCGGGTGCCACTGGCACGGTCGTGCCACGCCAGGCGTTGGCGATCCAGCAGCGCCCACCAGAAGCCCAGCCCGCCCAGCAGCAGCGACAGCGTTGCCACCGCAAACCGCAGCCACAGCTGCGTGCGTCGCAGCGCGGTGCCGTCGGCCGACACCAGTTTCAGCCGCCACGGCCGCATGCCGAGGGTCTGCCCGCCCCGGCGCCAGCTGGCGGTTGCATAGGCCCCGGTGACGACCCAGCACACCGCCCACAGCAGCCACTGCCAGGCACTGAAGGGTGCGATGTTCTCGCGCTGTGCGTGGCCACTGAAGGTGTAGGCCAGGGTGAACGCCGTGCCGGCCAGCATCCACAGTGCGAGCACGGGCAGCGCGTCGTAGACCATCGCCAGCAGGCGCCACGGCAGCAGCGCACGAGGGCGCTGCGCCCCGGGCGTGGCAGCGGAAGACACGTCGGTGGCAGGGCTGGACATGCGCCGAGCATACGCAAAGCTGGCCGCGTCCGCAGTCACCCTCGTATCCTCCACGCATGGCCGTCATTTCCACTCCCGCCGAGCGCCGTCAGCTGGTCCAGCAACTGCCTGCGCTGCGTGCCGACGACAGCATGCGCATCCAGCGCTTCCTTGATGCCATCTGGGCGGAGAACGGTCTGGCCAGGGCCACCCTGGACAGCTACCGCCGCGATCTGGAGGGGTTGGCACGCTGGCTGGACGGCCGCGAAGGCGGCCTGGCCGGCGTCGAGCGCGCCGGGCTGTTCGACTACCTGGCCTGGCGCACGCGCCATGGCTGGTCGCCACGCAGCAATGCGCGCCTGCTGTCGGCGCTGCGTGCGTTCTTCGCCGATGGCGTGCGTCGCGGCGAGCGCAGCGAGGACCCCGGCGCTCTGCCGGATCCGCCGAAGCTGCCACGCCTGCTGCCCAAGGCGCTGGCCGAAAGCCAGATCGATGCGTTGCTGGCCGCGCCGGATGTCGGCAGTCCGCTGGGGCTGCGCGATCGGGCCATGCTGGAGCTGATGTACGCCGCGGGCCTGCGCGTGAGCGAACTGGTACTGCTGCCGGCAACGGCGGTGAACCTGCGGCAGGGCGTGCTGCGGGTGACCGGCAAGGGCAGCAAGGAGCGGCTGGTGCCGCTGGGCGAGGAGTCACAGCACTGGCTGGAGCGTTACCTGCAGCATTCGCGGCCGCAGCTGGTGGGAAAGGGCAGGGTGCAGGCACTCGCCGATGGGCAGACGCCGCTGTTCATCGAGCCCCGGCTGCACGCGCTCACGCGGCAGGCGTTCTGGCATCTGGTCAAGCGCCATGCGCAGGTCGCCGGCATCGATCCGGCCCGCATCAGCCCGCATGGCCTGCGGCACAGCTTCGCCACCCATCTGCTCAACCGTGGCGCGGACCTGCGCGCGCTGCAGATGCTGCTTGGCCACAGCTCGCTGTCGACCACCCAGATCTACACGCTGGTGGCGCGTGAACACCTGCAGAAGCTGCACGCCCGCCACCATCCCCGTGGTTGAGCGGCCTGGATGAACCCCGTCCGGCTCCCGTCAGCAGGCCACGGCGCCGCCCCGGGCGGCTGTGTCAGAATCGGTGGTCCTCTTCTGTTGCGGAATGCTCCATGCTCCGATTCGCCATCGCCGCCGTGTTCGGCGCGCTCAGCCTGACGGCCTGCGCCCAGCCGGCTCCGCCGGCCCCTGCGGCCAAGGCGCCTGCCGCCGCCTCCGCCCGGGCCACCCCGGCTGCCAATGGTCCGGCAGAGCAGGCGGTGCGCGCCGCGCTGACCGCGCTCAACCCCGGTTTCGAAGTGGATTACATCGGCGCCGCGCCCTTCCCCGGTTTCCGCGAGGTGGTGGTCTCCGGTCAGCTGCTGTATGTCTCCGACGACGGCCGCTACCTGTTCCAGTCGCAGCCCTATGACACCCGGGCCAAGGGGCCGGCCAACAGCGAGGGCCTGCTCGGTTACCGTCGCGCGCTGCTGGCCAAGGCCAACCATGGCGACCGCATCGTGTTCGCCGCGCCCAACGCCAAGTACACGGTCAGCGTGTTCACCGACATCGAGTGCGGCTATTGCCGCAAGCTGCACCAGGACATCGCCGAACTCAACCGCAACGGCATCAGCGTCGAGTACCTGGCCTTCCCGCGCATGGGACTGGGCAGCAAGGATTACACCGACATGATTTCGGTCTGGTGCGCAGCCGATCGCCGCCAGGCGCTGACCAATGCCAAGCGTGGCGGAACCGTGCCGGCGAAGAACTGCACCAATCCGGTGGCGATGCAGTACGCGCTCGGACAGCAGCTGGGGGTGAACGGTACCCCGGCGATCTTCGCGCCCGATGGCACCCAGCTGGGCGGCTACCTGCCGCCGGCGCAGCTGCGTGCGGCGCTGGAGAAGCTGTCGGCCCAGCGCTGACCGGGATATCGCCGGGGAGGGCCCGGCGCGCACCCCCCGGCCCCGGGCTCGCCGGGCCCCGCCCCGCGGGGGC
>NZ_JBRRCG010000021.1:0-62375 GCF_056757995.1 Stenotrophomonas sp. STEN147 | reverse complement strand
GCATGCGCCGCGCGCGACCCGCTTGTGCTTTTCTTTTTTCTTGTCCGTGGTGGGAGGCGGCAGGAAACTGTCAACGGCCGGGCGGGGTGGGTTTGCAGGACCGTTGGCGCCATGGATGGCGCCATCGAGCCCCCATGGATGGGTTTACGGCGTGTCCTGCAAGCCCACACCGCCCCGCCATCCCACGGATAGCCCGCTGTTGCTGTTGCTTCTGCCGTTGACGTGCCTTGGCTTCTGCGGGTGCAGGGCTGCAAGCCCTGCCGAACCCCACCAACCTTCCCCACTTGCGGTGGGCACGCGCGCCCACTAGCCTTCGGCCGTCGTTCACCACCCAAGGACCGCCCGTGAAACACCGTCATCTCCTGCTGGCCGCTGCTGTCGCCGCCGCCACGCTGGCCCTGGCTGCCTGCAAGAAGGAAGCGTCCCCCGGCGCCGAGACCGCCGGCAGCAGCGCACCGGCCGGCGAGACCGCCGACCAGTTCGTTGCCCGCATCAATGCCGAATACAAGGCTGCCTATCCGGAGATGACCTCGGCGCAGTGGCTGTCTTCCACCTACATCAACAGCGATTCGGAGCGCATCGCGGCCAAGGCCAACGAGCGTTCACTGACCCAGCTCAACAGCTGGATCGAGCAGGCCGCGAAGTTCGAGGGCCAGCCGATGAGCGCAGACAGCAAGCGTGCGATCCATCTGCTGAAGCTGATGTCCTCGATGCCGGCACCGCGCGACCCGGCCAAGCTGGCCGAGCTGACCCAGATCGCCACCCGCATGGAGGGCAGCTACGGTGCCGGCAAGTACTGCACCGATGCCAACGACCCGGCCTCCTGCCGCCAGCTGGGGGAACTGGAACAGGTGCTGGCACGCAGCCGCGACTACGACGCGCAGCTTGATGCCTGGCAGGGCTGGCACAGCACCACGCGGAACATGCGTGGCGACTACCAGAAGTTCGTCAGCCTGGTGAACGAAGGCGCCAAGGGCATGGGCTTCACCGATGCCGGGCAGATGTGGCGCAGCGGCTATGACATGCCGCCGGAGCAGATCGGCCCGGAAACCGACCGCCTGTGGGAGCAGGTCAAGCCGATGTACGAGCAGCTGCACTGCTACGCGCGCGGCAAGCTGGACAAGACCTACGGCAAGGACAAGGCCGAGGTGGGTAATGGCCTGATCGCCGCGCACCTGCTGGGCAACATGTGGCAGCAGGACTGGTCCAACCTGTGGGACCAGCTGGAGCCCTATCCCGGTGCCGGAAGCCTGGACATCACCGCCGCACTGGAAAAGCAGTACCAGACCAACCTGAGTGCTGCGCTGGCCAAGGCCGGCAAGGATGCCAGCGTCGCGGGCCAGTACAGGGCCCAGCGCGAGGCCGAACTGCGTACCGCGAAACAGATGACCGAGCGCGCACAGGATTTCTACGTGTCGCTGGGCATGCCCTCGCTGCCGCAGTCGTACTGGGACAAGACCCAGTTCATCAAGCCTGACGACCGTGACGTGGTCTGCCACGCCAGCGCCTGGGACATGAACATGGAAGGCGATGTGCGCACCAAGATGTGCATCAAGCCGAACGAAGAGAACTTCACCACCATCTATCACGAGCTGGGCCACATCTACTACGACCTGGCCTACAACCCGTTGCCGCCCCTGTTCCAGGGCGGCGCCAACGATGGCTTCCACGAAGCAATCGGCGACACGATCGTGCTGGCGATGACGCCCAAGTACCTGAACTCGATCGGCCTGGTTGACGCACCGCAGGAAAGCCGTGAGGCCGTGATCAACGCGCAGATGCGCATGGCGCTGTCGGGCGTTTCATTCCTGCCCTTCGGCCTGATGATCGACCGCTGGCGCTGGGGCGTGTTCGATGGGTCGATCACCGCCGACAACTACAACAAGGCATGGTGGGATCTGAAGGCCAAGTACCAGGGCGTTGCCCCGGCCAGCACCCGCGGCGAGGAGTTCTTCGATCCGGGCGCGAAGTACCACGTGCCGGGCAATACGCCGTACACCCGCTACTTCCTTGCCCGCATCCTGCAGTTCCAGTTCTACAAGGGCCTGTGCGATGCGTCGGGTTACAAGGGCCCGCTGCACGAGTGCACGTTCTACGGCAACAAGGAAGCCGGCCAGAAGTACTGGGCGATGCTCAGCAAGGGCGCCAGCCAGCCGTGGCAGGCCACGCTGAAGGAGCTGACCGGCAGCGACAAGCTGGATGCCGGCCCGATGATCGAGTACTTCAGCCCGGTCAATGAGTGGCTCAAGCAGCAGAACGAAGGCCAGATGTGCGGCTGGCAGGCCAGCGCGGCACCGGCGGCGAAATGAGAAAAGGGGCGGATCCGCGAGGATCCGCCCCTTCCGTTCCGGTAGCGCCGGGCCATGCCCGGCGGCATTGATCGCACCGCTGCGCTCGCCGGACAGGGTCCGGCGCTGCCCACTACGGATCAGCTGTTCTTCTTCGCCGCCATCGCGGCGGCCAGCTCGGCCTTGTATTCCTCGAAGGTCTGGCCCTTCTCCCTGGCCTCGGCCTGCGCGGCATCGCGCAGCGCGTCGGAATACATCAGACGCACCGGCGTACCGTTGCGCTCGTGCAGTTCACCGGCCTGCATGATCAACGCCAGCACCTGCGCGGCACTCTCGCTATGGCCGGCGATACGGCCATCCATGCCCAGCACCCACTCGCCATCGCGGCGCACGACACCTGCCAGCAGCGTGCGCTGCGCATCGCGCAGTTCGGCATGCGGCTCCACCGGTGAAGCCTGGGCGGCGGCCTTGTTGGCAGCCTTCTCTTCCTGGCGGCGGCGCTGGTCGCGACGGGTCTTGGAGGTGGTGGACATGGGG
Source organism: Stenotrophomonas sp. STEN147 (assembly GCF_056757995.1). Classification (NCBI taxonomy): domain Bacteria; kingdom Pseudomonadati; phylum Pseudomonadota; class Gammaproteobacteria; order Lysobacterales; family Lysobacteraceae; genus Stenotrophomonas; species Stenotrophomonas sp. STEN147. Next base: position 59,550 of record NZ_JBRRCG010000021.1, on the reverse strand, counting down.
GCGGCATCGCTACGGGGGGGCGCAAGGATAGCGCACCCCGGCCGTGGCGCCGCTTCACGGGTCGCCCGCCACCGCCCCTGCGGCCGGTCAGAGGTCCGTGACCACGGCCTGCACTGCGCGCTCACGGCGGTGTTCCCAGTACCAGAACGCAAACCCGGCGGCGAAGAAGCCGGCCTGCCCCAGCGCCAGATGCAGCGGGCTGGCACTGAGCAGGGGCGAGACGACACCGGCCACCACGGTGCTGATCATCAGCTGCGCGAAGGCCTGCAGCGACGAGGCCAGGCCGCGCTGGTGCGGATACATGTCGAGCACGGCCAGCGCCAGGATCGGGAAGATCAGCGCCATGCCCATGCCGCCCAGGAAAATGGGCAGTACCGCCCACGGCAGCGCGAACTCCGCCGCCAGCACCACGTAGCCGACGTTGAGCAGTGTCGACAGCGCGCACAGGGAGAAGCCGATGGTCACCTGCCGGGTCGGCGTGGTGTGCCCGGCCATGCGCCCGGACAGGAACGCGCCGGCCGTCATGCCACCGATGGTGGGAATGAACAGCCAGGCGAAATCGCCTTCGCCCAGATGCAGGTGCTGCATCACGAACACCGGCGCGGAAGCGATGTACAGGAAAATGCCGCCGAAGCCGATGCTGCCGGCCAGGGCCAGGCGCAGGAAACGCGGGTTGAAGCCGATGCGCACATAGTCACGCAGCAGTGCGCGCGGCGACAGTGGTACCCGCGCCTCCAGCGGATGCGTTTCCGGCAGGAAGCGCGCGGTGGCCACCAGCAGCACCAGCGAGAACACCACGAGGAACCAGAAGATCAGCGGCCAGCCGGCACCGCTGAGCAGAATCCAGCCACCGATGATCGGGGCGATGGCCGGCGCGATGCCGAACAGCATCGAGACCTGGCTCATCAACCGCTGGGCGTCATGGCCGTGGTACAGGTCACGGATCACCGCGCGGCCGACGATCATCCCCACGCCCGCCGACAGGCCCTGCAGCGCGCGGAACGCCAGCAGGGTCGGCAGGTCGGTGGACAGCGCGCAGCCGACCGAGGCCCCGGCAAATACCACCAGGCCGCCCAAAATCACCCGCTTGCGGCCCCAGGCATCGGACAGCGGCCCGTGCGCCAGGCTCATCAGGCCATAGAACAGCAGGTAGACGCTGATGGTCTGCTGGACGGCCACCTCATCCACCGCCAGGCGCTGGGCCAGCTGCGGGAAGGCCGGGAAAATGGTGTCGATGGAGAACGGGCCGAACATGGCCAGGCCCGCGAGCAGCAGGGCCATGCGACGGGTGGACGGAGCAGCAGCGGCGGTCATGTGAACGGTGTCCGGCAAGGCCATGCGCGGCACGCACGGCGGGCGCCGGTCCCGCTGCAGCAGGGACGGCGCCAGATGAATTCGGGTATCCGCCCATCATAGGCGGGGAATGCGCCCGATGCCATGCAGCACTGCACAAAACGCACGCCCGGGCCATCGGCCATTCAGGCGACGTGCCCCCCCCCGGGGCGGCCTCGGCAGCGGGCCATAACCGGCTATAATCGGCGGGCAACACGGTGGGAGAAGCGGAACACCGCTGCCGAAGGCGCAACGCCCGTAATCGCTCAGGCCCGATACCACCCGCAACACAACTCTGGAGAGACCGGTTCGATCCGGCGCCGAAGGGGCACGAAGCTGCGGCCAGCCGCGCTTCCAAACTCTCAGGCAAAAGGACAGAGGGGCGCCCCGCAGCCCGCCATCCGGCGGCTTGTGCCCGTGCGTGTGCCCTTTCCTGACGGATCCTTCGCCATGTCCCAGAACACCCCTTCCCTGCGTGAGCTCGAGCACCACAGTGCGTTCGTCGAGCGCCATATCGGCCCCAATGACGCCGAGATCGCGCAGATGCTCGACGTCGTCGGCCACGCGTCGCTGGATGCGATGACCGATGCCATCGTGCCGGCCAAGATCAAGTCGCCGGCAGCGCTGGCGCTGCCGGAGTCGATCACCGAAGTGGAGGCACTGGCGAAGATCCGCGCGATCGCCGACAAGAACACCGTGCTGCGCAGCTTCATCGGCCAGGGGTATTACGGCACCCACACGCCGAACGTGATCCTGCGCAACATCCTGGAAAACCCGGCCTGGTACACCGCCTACACCCCGTACCAGGCGGAGATCTCGCAGGGCCGCATGGAAGCGCTGATCAACTTCCAGACCCTGTGCGCCGACCTGACCGGCATGGAGATCGCCAACGCCTCGCTGCTGGACGAAGCCACCGCAGCGGCCGAAGCAATGACCCTGGCCAAGCGTTCGGCCAAGTCGAAGTCGGACACCTTCTTCGTGCACGATGCCGTGCACCCGCAGACCCTGGAGCTGCTGCGCACCCGCGCCGAGCCCATGGGCATCGTGCTGCGCGTCGGCACCCCGGCCGAAGCGCTGGAAGCGGACAGCTTCGGCGTGCTGCTGCAGTATCCGGATACGTTCGGCCAGGTGGCCGACTACCGCGCACTGGTCGAGGCCGTGCATGCACGCGGGGGCCTGGTCGCCGTGGCCACCGATCTGCTGGCGCTGACCCTGCTCGCCGCACCGGGCGAATGGGGCGCGGACATCGTGGTCGGCAACAGCCAGCGTTTCGGCGTGCCGTTCGGCTTCGGTGGCCCGCACGCGGCGTTCATGGCCTGCCGCGACGCCTACAAGCGCTCGATGCCCGGCCGCCTGATCGGCGTCTCGATCGATGCGCAGGGCAACCCGGCCTACCGCCTGACCCTGCAGACCCGCGAGCAGCATATCCGCCGCGAGAAGGCCACCTCCAACATCTGTACCGCACAGGTCCTGCTGGCGGTGATGGCCTCGATGTACGCCGTCTACCACGGTCCGGAAGGCCTGACCCGCATCGCCCGCCGCACGCACCGCCTGGCCGCGATCCTCGCCGCCGCACTGCGCAAGGCCGGCGTGCAGGTTGCTGGCGACTTCTTCGACACCCTGCACGTCACCGGCGTGCACGCCGATGAGATCCATGCCAAGGCGCGCGCCGCCGGCTACAACCTGCGCGCGATCGACAGCGACTCGGTCGGCATCAGCCTGGACGAGACCGCCACCCGCGCCGATGTGGTCGCGCTGGCCGCCGTCTTCGGTGCCGATGCCGATGTCGATGCACTGGATGCCAGCACCGCCGACGCGCTGCCGGCCGGGCTGCTGCGCCAGTCCGCGTTCCTGACCCATCCGGTGTTCAACACGCACCACAGCGAGCACGAACTGCTGCGCTACCTGCGTTCGCTGGCCGACAAGGACCTGGCGATGGACCGCACGATGATCCCGCTGGGCTCGTGCACCATGAAGCTCAACGCCACCGCCGAGATGATCCCGGTGACCTGGCCGGAGTTCTCGCAGATCCATCCGCTGGTGCCGGCCGACCAGGCACTGGGCTACAAGGAACTGATCGAGTCGCTGGAAGCGATGCTGGTCGAATGCACCGGCTACGATGCGGTCAGCCTGCAGCCGAACTCGGGTGCACAGGGCGAGTACGCCGGCCTGCTGGCGATCCGCGCCTACCACCGCTCGCGTGGTGAGGAGCATCGCGACATCTGCCTGATTCCGGATTCGGCCCACGGTACCAACCCGGCCTCGGCACAGATGTGCGGCATGAAGGTGGTGGTCACCAAGACCGATGCCAACGGCAATGTCGATGTCGAGGACATCCGCCTCAACGCCGAGAAGTACAGCGACCGCCTGGCCGCGATCATGATGACCTACCCGTCCACGCACGGCGTGTTCGAGGAGGAGGTGGTCGAGATCTGCGAGATCATCCACAAGCACGGCGGCCAGGTGTACACCGACGGTGCCAACATGAACGCCCTGGTCGGCGTGGCCAAGCCGGGCAAGTGGGGTTCGGACGTTTCCCACCTGAACCTGCACAAGACCTTCTGCATCCCGCACGGCGGCGGCGGCCCGGGCGTCGGCCCGTGCGCGGTCAAGGCGCACCTGGCCCCGTTCCTGCCGGGCAAGCTGGGTGACAACGGCCCCGTCGGCATGGTCAGCGCCGCCAGCTTCGGCAGCGCCTCGATCCTGCCGATCAGCTGGATGTACATCGCGATGATGGGCCGCGAGGGCCTGCGCAAGGCGACCCAGGTCGCGCAGCTCAATGCCAACTACATCGCCAAGCGCCTGGCGCCGCACTTCAGGACGCTGTACACCGGCCGCAATGGCCTGGTGGCGCATGAGTGCATCCTCGATGTGCGCCCGCTGGAGAAGAGCAGCGGCATCGGCGCCGAGGACGTGGCCAAGCGCCTGATCGACTTCGGCTTCCACGCGCCGACGCTGAGCTTCCCGGTGGCCGGCACGCTGATGGTCGAGCCCACCGAAAGCGAGTCGCTGCATGAGCTGGACCGCTTCATCGACGCCATGATCCAGATCCGCGAGGAAATCCGTGCGATCGAGGATGGACGCCTGGACCGCGAGGACAATCCGCTGAAGAACGCGCCGCACACCGCCACCGCGGTGACGGCCAGCGAGTGGACCCACGCCTATCCGCGCGAGCTGGCCGCCTTCCCGCTGCCCAGCCTGAAGCTGCAGAAGTACTGGCCGCCGGTGGCCCGCGTCGACAACGTCTACGGCGACAAGAACGTGATGTGCGCCTGCATCCCGGTCGACGCCTACAAGGATGATGAAGTCGAAGCGTGATTGACGGAACGGCCCGCGCAAGCGGGCCGTTTTCGTTTACGGTAGCGCCGGGCCATGCCCGGCGAGCGCAGCGGCTGAACCGATCACGGATCCGGCATCTGCCCCAGGCTCAACTGCCAGGACACACCGAACCGGTCCTGCACCCAGCCGTAGCGGTTGCTGAAATCGTAGTCGCCCACCGGCATCAGCCAGTGCCCGCCCTCGCCCAGCACGCGCGCCGCGCGCTCGAACTGTTCGGCGCCACCGCACTCGACGAACAGCGAGATCGACGGACTGAAGGTGAAGTCGTGCACATCCAGGCTGTCGAAGCACAGATAGTTGGTGCCGCCGAGCATGAAGGTCGCCTGCCGCACCTGGCCGGGTACTCCCGCCCCTGCGCCGTCGGGATGGCGTTGCAGGGCAAGCAGCCGGAAATCGGCGAACGCCTCGGCGTACAGGGCCAGGGCCGCCTCGGCCTGGCCGGTGAACATCAGGAACGGACGACTGCGCAACATGGGGTGCTCCAGTTCAGCGGGCCGATGACGGCCCCGCGAACAGGATGGCACGCAGGATGTATGCCCGCTGTAGAGCCGAGCCCACGCTCGGCAGTACGGGATCAGGCCTCGCGCATGCGGCGCGCGATGGCACTGCCGGCCGCGATCGTGGCGGTCAGGGCCACCATCGACAGGAACTGCAGGCGCGTATGCGCCTCGCTCAGCAGCAGGCCGAAGATCAGTGCCAGGATCGCCAGGGCGCAGCAGGTCAGCCACGGAAAACCGGCCATGCGGAACGGCAGGCGCGAGCCGAGGCGGTCCGCACGGCGGCGCAGCACCAGTTGGGAGAGCAGCGACAGCGTCCACACCAGCAGGCAGGTCGAGCCGACGATGTTCAGCAGCACCGGCAGCACCTTGTCCGGGAACAGCAGTTCCATCACCGTCGCGGCAAAGCCGAACAGCACGCTGGCCAGAACGGCGATCACCGGCACCTGCCGCGGGTCGGTCCAGCCGAGCACGGCCGGTGCCTCGCGGCGCTGCGCCAGCGAATACATCATCCGCGACGCGCCGTAGAGGTTGGCGTTGAGGGCCGACAGCAGGGCGATCACTGCGATCAGCGTGATGGCCGTGCCCGCCCCCGGGATGCGGGCCGCATCCAGCACCGCAGCGAACGGCGACTTCAGCGCTTCGCTGGTCCACGGCACCACCGCGATGATCACGCTCAGCGAGCCGATGTAGAACACCAGGATGCGCCAGGCCACGGTGCGGATGGCGCGGGCGATGCTGCGCTCGGGATCCTCGGTCTCGGCCGCGGCAACGGCCACGATCTCGGTGCCGCCGAAGGCGAACACCACCACCAGCAGGGCTGCGCCGATGCCGGCCAGGCCCTGCGGTGCAAAACCGCCGTGCGCGGTGAAATTGCTCAGTCCCGGAGAGGTCACCTGCGGCAGCCAGCCCATCAGCAGCGCGAAACCGATGGCGATGAACGCCAGGATCGCCACCACCTTGAGAATGGCGAACCAGAACTCGAACTCACCGAAATTCCGGACCCCCAGCAGGTTGATCGCGGTGAAGAACAGCATGAACGCCAGGGCGGCCATCGGCACCGGAATGGCAGGCCAGACCGTGGCCAGCAGACCCGCCGCTCCCACGGCCTCGGCGGCGATCACGATCACCAGCTGTACCCACCAGAGCCAGCCGACAGTGGCCCCTGCCGTGGCGCCCATGGCGTCGGCGGCATAGACCGAGAACGCGCCGCTGGTCGGCTTGGCCGCCGCCATTTCGCCCAGTGCGTTCATCACGATGATCACCAGTGCGCCGGCCACCAGGTACGACACCAGCACCGCCGGGCCGGCCGCCTGTACGCCCACACCGGACCCCAGGAACAGGCCCGCGCCGATGGCGCTGCCCAACCCCATCATGATCAGCTGGCGTGGCTTGAGCGAATGGCCCAGGCGGGAGGGCGAGGCAGGCGTAACGGGGCTGGCGGGCATCGGCAGGAGTGGGCGGCGGCTACAGGGGCGTCACCTTACCCTGTCCCGCGCCTGTGGGGATAGGCACAGTGCAGCAGGCCGCTCAGGCCAGCGCCGGCTCGCCGATGCGGGCGCGGTAGGCGCGCGGCGAGAAACCGGTTTCGGCCTTGAACTTGCGGGTGAACGCGCTCTGGTCACTGAACCCGCAGGCCTGGCCGATGCAGGCGATGCTGTCGTCGCCATGCAGCAGATGCATGGCCATCTGGATCCGCAGCCGCGTCAGCACCTGCTGCGGGGTCATCTGGAACACCTTGCGGAAGCTGCGCTCCAGCTTGGACAGCGAGAACCCGGTGATGTCCAGCAACGTCTGCATGCGCACGTTCTCGGCGTAGTGCGCGTTGAGATGGGCCAGGGCCAGCCGCAGCTGCTCGTACTGGGTTCCCAGGCTGTCTTTCTGGCCCAGGTCGCGCGAGATGCCGATCAGGCCCTCGATGCTGCCATCGACCACCAGCGGCCGCTTGCAGGTCAGGCACCAGCCCGGCTCGCGGTTGGCGAACAGGTGCAGCTCCATCAGGTTCTCGATCACCTCGCCGGACAACACGCGTGCGTCCTGGTCGACATAGTCCGCACTGAGGCCGGTCGGGTAGATCTCGGCCGCGGTACGCCCGATCACGTCCTTGCGCGCGCGCAGGCCCAGCCGCCGCAGCATGGTCTGGTTGACGTGGGTGTAACGGCCCTGGCGGTCCTTGATGAAGAACAGCACGTCCGGGATGGCGTCGAACAGGGCTTCGATGTCGGCGGGCTCGACTCGCATGCGCCAAGCATAGCCGAGGCGCCCTTGTCCGCGCGATCACCTGCGCGGGACCGGGGCTTAACGTCTGGCGAGCGAGGGTAGAGGTTGACTTCCCCGCTACAGGACCTGGACCCATGGCCGCCAGCAAGCCCACCGGCAAGCGCGCACCCGCCCCCTCCCCCGACCATCGCCGTGGCGACGGCGACGAACTGCACCTGCACGCCGGCGGCACGCACCCGCCGATGACCACGGCCCAGGGCATCCCCGTCGCCGACAACCAGAACTCGCTGCGCCAGGGCCCACGAGGCCCCACCCTGCTGGAGGACTTCATCCTCCGCGAGAAGATCACCCACTTCGACCATGAGCGCATCCCGGAGCGCATCGTGCATGCCCGCGGCAGCGCCGCTCACGGCTATTTCGAACTTAATCACTCGCTGGCCAAGTACACCCGTGCGCGCATCCTTGGCGAAGTCGGAAAGAAGACGCCGGTGTTCACCCGCTTTTCCACCGTGGCCGGCGGTGCCGGGTCGGTCGACACCCCCCGCGACGTGCGGGGTTTCGCGGTGAAGTTCTACACCCCTGAAGGCAACTGGGACCTGGTGGGCAACAACATCCCGGTGTTCTTCATCCAGGACGCAATGAAGTTTCCCGACCTGGTGCATGCGGTGAAGATGGAACCGGACCGCGCGTTCCCGCAGGCAGCGAGCGCGCACGACACGTTCTGGGACTTCATTTCGTTGATGCCCGAATCGATGCACATGATCATGTGGGCGATGAGCGACCGCGCCATTCCACGCTCGCTGCGCATGATCGAAGGCTTCGGCGTGCACAGCTTCCGCCTGTTGAACGAGGCCGGCGACTCCACCTTCGTCAAATTCCACTGGCGGCCGAAGCTGGGCATCCAGTCCACGGTATGGGACGAGGCGTTGAAGCTGCAGGCCGCGGACAACGATTTCCATCGGCGCGACCTGTTCGAGGCGATCGAGCGTGGCGACTTCCCCGAATGGGAACTGGCCGTGCAGCTGTTCACGGAAGAGGAGGCCGACGCATTTCCGTTCGATCACCTGGACCCGACCAAGATCATTCCCGAATCGCTGGTGCCGCTGAAGGTGATCGGGCGCATGGTGCTGGATCGCTGGCCGGACAACTTCTTCGCCGAAACCGAGCAGGTGGCCTTCTGCCCGGCCAACGTGCCGCCCGGCATCGACTTCAGCAACGACCCGCTGCTGCAGGGCCGGCTGTTCTCCTACCTGGATACCCAGCTGATCCGCCTGGGCGGACCCAACTTCCACCAGATCCCGGTGAATGCGCCGAAGTGCCCGTTTGCCAACCACCAGCGCGATGGGCATATGCAGATGCAGGTGCCCAAGGGCCGCGTGGCCTACGACCCCAGTTCGCTGGAGGACGACAGCCCGCGCGAGACACCGGCCGGATTCCGCAGCCATGCCAGCGCGGATGACGGACGCAAGGGGCGCACGCGTGCCGAGAGCTTCGCCGACCATTACAGCCAGGCACGGATGTTCTTCCGCAGCCTGGAAGCACCCGAGCAGGCCCATCTGGCCTCGGCACTGGTGTTCGAGCTGTCCAAGGTGGAAACGCTGAAGGTGCGGGTTCGTACCGTCAGCCACCTGCGCAACATCGACGAAACCCTCGCGCAGCGGGTGGCGGAAGGACTGGCGCTGCCCGCCCTGCCCGACCCGGCGCCCACTGCTACGCCGGCACAGGACATGCCCCCCGCACCGGAAGTCCGCGTGATTGGCCGCAACAAACCCACCCTGCAAGGGCGCTGCATCGGCATCCTGTTTGATGAAGGCTCCGATGCCGGTGTCATCAGCAGCCTGCGCAAGGCCGCCGAGAAGGCTGGCGCGGCGGTGAAGCTGGTGGCTCCCAAGGTGGGCGGCGCCACCCTGAGCAACGGCAAGGTGCAGGCGGCCGACGGCCAACTGGCGGGGACTCCATCGGCGGTGTTCGATGCGGTGGCGATCGTGCTCAGCGAGGAAGCCGGCAAGCGGCTTTCCAGGGACAGCGCGGGGCTGGAATTTGCCAGCACCGCGTGGGCACACCTGAAGGCCATCGGCAGCGATGAAGGCGGCCAGGTGCTGCTCAAGGCGGCGCGCGTCGGCAAGGACGCAGGCATCGTCGACGCGGGCGATGCCGGCGCTTTCCTCGCCGTCGCCGCCACCCGCCAGTGGGCCCGCGAACCGAAGCTGCGGCAACTGGCCTGACGGCCTCACCCCCATCGCCTGCAAGGAGACGTGTCATGCCCCGTGGAGACAAATCCGCCTATACCGACAAGCAGAAGCGCCAGGCTGAACACATCGAGGAAAGCGAGCGCGAGCGTGGTGCCAGTGAAAGCACCGCCGAGCGCATCGCGTGGGCCACCGTGAACAAGCAGGATGGGGGAGGCAAGCGCAGTGGCAGTGCCCGCAAGGGCGCCAAGAAAACTGCGAAGAAGGCGGCGAAGAAGGTCGCAAAGAAGGCAGCCGCGAAGAAGGCGCCCGCGAAGAAGTCCACCGCCAGCACGCGCAGTGCAGCCGCGAAGAAGGCAGCGGCAACCCGGGCGGCAAAGAAGGCGGCACGTTCGACCGCCGCGAAGAAGGCCGCGCGGACCCGCGCAGGCGGTTGAGATGCACCCGGCAGCGCAGCGGGCACACGGTGCCTGCGGCCCTGCACGGTGACGTGGCGCACGCGGGGCAGCATCAGCACCCGGCGGCGCCACGGCTCAGTCAATCGCCGGCCCGGCCCTTGGGCGCGGGTGCCGTCACGGCCACCGCCTGCAGCTTGCGCACCGCAGCGATCGGAATCGCTTCGGCCCGTCGCTGCTGCGGCCACCAGACGAACAGGAATGCGCTGCTGGAGCCCAGCAGGCGCGCGGTGCCGGGCAAGGGTGCCGCATCGCCGTTCAACTGCAGGCGGATCACTTCCCCACGTTCCTCGTTGCGGATCTGCTGCCCCCGCACCTGCACGTAGTTGGCCGCGCCGATGGCCATGAATGCGGCCACGGCCAGGGTCATCGCCGTCAGCGGCCGCAGACCTACGCCCTCCCAGCTGGTCAGTACCGAGCGCATGAGCACCGCCCGCCATGCCCAGTTGCGTGCGCGCAGTTGCTCGAGCTTGGCCGCATTGCGCATCCGCAGCGTTTCCGGCCAGCTCACCAGCAGCACCAGCAGCACGCCCGCAGCCAGCAGCAGTGCATAGGCCGGGTCACGGATGCCGGCCACCAGGAAATCGCTGGGCTGCATGTAATCCAGAATCGACAGCTCGAATCCCCGGTAGAACCAGAAGCTGCACCACAGCCCCAGCAGTGACACCAGCAGATAGGCGGTGGTGAACAGCAGTGCGGGCTCACGGCGCATGCGGGACAGCGCCTGCATCACCACCGAGTCATCATCGCCACGGGTCAGCGGCAGCATCGACCAGTCGGTCGCTGCTGCCGGCTCCGGTGGCGCCGCAGCCACCTCGATGCCCTGCACCCGCGGCACATCGCCATAGGTCCCTTCCGGTTCCCTGTTGTCCATGCCCGCTCCCCTTTTCAGCGAGCATCGCCGAAAAAGGTGCCGCGCGGTAGACCACCGGCCTGCGGCATACTCCACGGTGCCGCAGGACGCAGGGGAGAACCCGTCATGAGGCGACGGGCTGGCGTGGATCAGGCCGCGCGTGCTGCCACCGCGCGGACTGCACCGCTCTGCTCGATATGGAACACCGCGACCGACGCGGTCAGCGCATTGGCCTGCTCTTCCAGCGCGCGGCTGGCGGCAGTGGCTTCTTCCACCAGTGCGGCATTCTGCTGGGTCACCTGATCCATCTGCACCACCACCTGGTTGACCTGTTCGATGCCGGCCGCCTGTTCCTTGCTCGCCGCAGCGATGTCACTCATCAGCTGGTTGGTGCGTGCGCTCGCCTGTGCCAGGCGGGCAATGGCCGCTTCCGACTCGACGGTGACCGCCAGGCCGCTCTGCACCTTGCCTGCCGCCTCTTCGATGAGTTCCTTGATCTCCTTGGCGGCGATGCCCGCACGCTGCGCCAGGGTGCGCACTTCACTGGCGACCACGGCAAAGCCACGGCCCTGCTCACCCGCGCGTGCAGCTTCCACCGCAGCGTTCAAGGCCAGGATGTTGGTCTGGAAGGCGATGCCATCGATGACCGTGGAGATTTCCGAGATGCGCGCCGAGGACTGATCGATCTCCCCCATCACAGATGCCATCTGTGCCATTGCCTGTTCGGTGGCCCGCACCGCCGCGCCGGCAGCGTGTGCCTCGCTGTCGGCCTGGCGGGCCAGCTCGGCATTCTGGCGGACGGTCGAGGTCAGTTCTTCCATCGATGCCGCCGCTTCTTCCAGGTTGGCGGCCTGCTGTTCGGTACGGCGCGACAGGTCGCTGTTGCCGGCGGCGAGCTCCTGCGCGGCAGTGTTGATGCTGTCGGCAGCGTCCTGGATGCCGCGCACGATGCCGGTCAGCTGGGCCGTGGTGGTGTTGGCATCGTCGCGCATGCGGGCGAATACGCCGTCGTAGTGACCGTCCATGCGCGCAGTGAGGTCGCCCCCGGAGATCGCGCGCAGCACATCGGAGACGTCGGCGATGCTGGCCTGCGAACTGGCCATCATGCCGTTGAGCTGCTCGACCATCGCCTTGAACTGATACTGGAACGCACTGGCATCCCCACGCACGCTGAAATCTCCGGCGCGTGCCGCGCGGACCAGGTCGTCAATCTGGGTGTTGACTGCCAGCAGGCTCTGTTTCACTGCGGCCAGGGTGCGGGTCAGCGTACCCTTTTCGCCGGGATAGTCCGGAAGGTCGCGGCTGAGGTCGCCGATGGCATAGCGCTGCATGACCTCGGCCATCAGCAGTTCCACCTGCACGTGTGATTCCACCAGGCTGTTGGTGGCCTGCACCATGCGCCCGAAATCGCCCGGAAACGCGCTGGCGTCCATGCGATAGCGGATCGCACCCGCCTCGTGCTGCTCGGCCATGTGCATCTGCGCCCCGATGGCGGCCTGCACGCTCTGCCGCACGCTGGCCATCGCCTCGCCCAGCCGGGTCAGCTCGTCACGGCCGCCGAGGCGGAACTCCTGGTCCAGCTGACCCTTGGACAGGCGCTCGGCCAGGTTTACCGCACGTGCCAGCGGACCGGTCAGGCTGCGACCGATCATCACCGAGGCGGCGATGCCGACCAGCAGGGCCACGCCTCCCAGCGCCAGCAACTGCAGCAGACTGCGTTCGCCCAGACGGATCGCCTCGGCGGCCGCATCGCGGCTTTCCTTCTCTTCGAAGTCGACTCCCTCGGCCAACGCCTTGTTCCAGCCGTTGGCCGCGTCCTGCACCGGCCCCAGGGTCAGTGCCACGGCAGCGGGGTAATCGCCCTGCTCCATCAGTTCGCTGGTCTGCTTGTTGAGCGGGCGCGCAAGGGCGCGCTTGGCCGCGATGGTTTCAGCGATGGCCTTGCCCTCGGCATCGCCTGGCAGGGCCTGGTAGGCGGACCAACTCGCCTCGTAGCGCTTGACCAGGTCGGCAATGCGCTTCTCGTCGCTGCCGCGGTCTTCGCCCTCGCGGATCAGCATTTCGCGGCGCACCACCATCATCTGATTGTTGGCATCGAGCATCTGTGACAGCAGACGCACCTTGGCCACACTGACGTCGACCACCTGCTGCATCGCGCGCTTCTGCACGACACTGGCGGTGGCGCCGGTGGCCACCACGGCGGCGACCAGCAGCAGCAACAGGCCAAAGCCCAGCCCAAGACGCCAGGCAACCCTGACATTCCTCAAGTAATCCATGGGTACATCCAAAACGGGGGGATGCGCCCGTATCGGCCGCGCCACCGGCAATCTTGATCGGCAACATGCACGGGCGTCGGCAGCCGTTCACCTTGGTGAGGCCCCGCCCCTTACTTCTGCGACAAGGGCCTGAGCCACGCCGGGGCTGCCCTGCTCATGCCGGCATCAGGTTGCTTTCACGGAGGCTGCGCAGCCTCTGTGGGCAGGGTGGAGCTGCCATCTGCCGGAGATCTCCATGCCCGTGTACCGCCCCGCCCTGCTCGCCCTGTCCTTGCTGGTGTCGCCCGCCTTCGCGCAGGTACCGCCGCCGGCCCAGCTGCCGGAGCCCATTGCCGAGAAGGCCGGACCCGATACAGCGGCCCGCTCGCCGCTGCACGCCCAAGTGTTGCTGGATCGCGCCAATTTCTCCCCGGGCGAGATCGACGGTGAAGTCGGCAGCAACCAGCATCGGGCCGTGGCCGGCTTCCAGGCGGCACACGGCCTGACGGTGAGCGGAGAGCTGGACGACAGCACCTGGGAGGCTCTCCAGGCCGAGACGATCGCGCCGCTGGCCAGCTACACGCTGACGGCCGAGGATGTTGCCGGTCCGTTCCAGTCCATTCCCAAGAAACCCGCCGCACAGGCAAAGCTGAAGTCGCTGGGTTACAGCAGCGTCGAGGAAGCGCTTGGTGAACGCTTCCACGCGTCCCCCGCCCTTCTGAAGTTGCTCAACCCCGGCGTCGATCTGGCCAAGGCCGGCAGCCGCATCCAGGTGCCCAACATCGCCCCCGCGGCATTGCCGAAGGCGGCGAAGATCGTGGTCGACAAGTCCGATTCCACTCTTCAGTTGCTGGATGCGCAGGGCAAGGTGATCGCACAGGTGCCGGTTTCGTCCGGCAGCCAGCACGATCCGCTGCCGATCGGTGAATGGAAGATTCTCGGCGTCCATCGCGACCCGCCGTTCCACTACAACCCCAAGCTGTTCTGGGATGCGCGCAAAGGCGAGAAGAAGGCCACGCTGCCGCCCGGTCCGAACAATCCGGTCGGCCGGGTCTGGATCGATCTGTCCAAACCCCACTATGGCCTGCACGGAACGCCGGTACCCGGGCATGTCGGCAAGACCGAATCGCATGGCTGCGTGCGCATGACCAACTGGGATGCACTGCGCGTGGCCGATGCGGTGGATACCTCCGTCCCCGTGGTGATGCAGGAGTGAGCCGATGCGACTTTCGCAGTTGATCGTGCTGGGCGTGCTGGTGGGTGTGGGAATGGGCTGGTGGCTGCGCCGCGATGCGGGTGAGCCAGTAGCGGTTGCCCGGCCTGCAGCACCACCTGCGGTGGCTGCGGCGCCGGAGGTTGCGGCTGCAACGCCGCGTGTGCGCGCTGCGGCTCCCACGGCGGTGCCGCCGTCCAGCGCCACCGCCACCGATGCGCCAAGCGGCCTGCTGCTGCCGGTACAGGGCGTACTGCCTTCGCAGCTGCGCGATACCTTCACCGATGCCCGCAGCGAAGGGCGCGTGCATGATGCAATCGACATCATGGCCGACGCAGGAACCCCGGTGCTGGCAGTGGCCGATGGGACGGTGGAAAAGCTGTTCGACAGCAAGCGTGGGGGGCTGACGATCTACCAGTTCGAGCCGAGCGGGCACTGGTGCTACTACTACGCCCACCTGCAACGCTATGCCGATGGCCTGGCCGAAAAGCAGGTGATCAAGCGCGGCGAGGTGATTGGCTACGTAGGCAGCACCGGCAACGCCAGCGCCGAGGCCCCGCACCTGCATTTCGAAGTGCACGTGCTGGGGCCGGAGAAGCAGTGGTGGAAGGGGGAATCGATCAATCCGTACCCGCTGTTGCACGCGGGAGGCTAGCGCGTGTGCCGCGTGGCAGAGCCAGTCGCAGTGATGCCCGATTTGGGCACGATCCTACCCGTATTGGGTTTCTGACAAGTACCCCGCCGGGCATGGCCCGGCGCTGCCGGCGTCGCCACCGCCGCAGCGCGATGCTGGCGGTCGCCAGCCCGCCACCGGCAAGCAGTAACAGCAGTGCCAGGGGCTGCCGGAAGAAGAACGGCCACAGCCACATAGTCCAGTTCGGTCAGCTTGAGCACATCCAAGGGTGGCAGCAGTTCCACCGAGGCCGCCCGCCCGGCCAGCGTGGGATCGACCTCCAGCACGGTCAGGCGCAGCCAGGAACGCCCGCGCGGTCTGTCGGAGTTCATGCGGAAGGAGGTCAGGCCGGCCTGACTTCTCTGCAGACCCGCTCGGCAAGTTCGCGGCAGGCGAAGAACAGCCCTTCCACCCCACCTTCGTCCAGGTGCCTGCGCGGCGTCGCCATGGTGGCGCAACGGTTGGCCGCATGCAGCATCTCCACCGCGGTGAGGATGCCCACGGCCGCACGGTCGATCCGCGCCAAGGACTGACGTCGTCCGTCGGACAGGTTCTCCTCCGGCCACAACATGCCATGGGAGCCCTCGCCATCACGGATGCGGGTGAGGCAGCCCTGGAACGTGCTGAGATCGTCGGCGGGATTGGCGTCGTCGTTGATGGGCTCAACAACATGGAACGGCGGGGTCTTGCGAGCGGTCATGGTGTCGGCTTCCGTGGCTGTACTTGACAGCGCCACCGCCGAAAGATGAAACCGGCCCAAACTGAAGCGCCGCGACTCCACCGGGAGTCGCGGCGCTCTTTTTTCAATTGAACAGCGTTACCACCACGCCGGACATGGCCCGGCGCTACCTCAGGCGAACGGATCCTGCAGGACCATGGTGTGGTCGCGATCGGGGCCGGTGGAGACGATGCTGATCGGGCAGCCCGCCAGCTCCTCCAGCGAACGCAGGTAGGCGCGCGCGGCCGGCGGCAGGTCATCCCATTGGGTGATGCCGTGGGTGTTCTCGCTCCAGCCCGGGAACTCCAGGTACACCGGGGTGCACTCTTCCCAGCCCTGCGCGTCCAGCGGCGCGTACTCGGTACGCTTGCCGCGGTATTCGTAGGCGATGCAGACCTTCAGCTTCTCCATGCCGTCCAGCACGTCCAGCTTGGTGATGCACAGGCCGCTGATGCCGTTGATGGCCACGGCGCGCTTGAGCGCGACGATGTCCATCCAGCCGCAGCGACGCGGACGGCCGGTGGAGGCGCCGTACTCGGCACCGCGGTCGCGGATGCCCTGGCCGATCTCATCGTCCAGTTCGGTCGGGAACGGACCGCCGCCGACGCGGGTGGCGTAGGCCTTGGCGATGCCCAGCACGTAGTCGATCGCATCGGCACCCACGCCGGCACCGGCCAGTGCGCCGCCGACGGTGGTGTTGGAGCTGGTGACGTACGGATAGGTGCCGTGGTCGATGTCCAGCAGCGCGCCCTGCGCACCTTCGAACAGCACGCGCTTACCCTGCTTGCGCAGGTCGTGCAGGATGCCGGCGACATCGGACTTCATCGGCTCGACGTACTCGCCGAAGGCCAGTGCCTCGTCGTAGGTCTTCTGGAAGTCGATCGCGTCGGTGTTGAGGTACTTGGTCAGCACGAAGTTGTGGTAATCCAGCGCGGTGCGCAGGAGTTCTTCCAGCTGCTTGGGGTAATGCAGGTCGGCGATGCGGATGCCACGACGCGCCACCTTGTCTTCGTAGGCCGGGCCGATGCCACGCCCGGTGGTGCCGATCGCCTTGCCGCCGGCAGCGCGTTCGCGCGCCTGGTCCAGGGCGATGTGGTACGGCATGATCAGCGGCGCGGCCGGGGAGATCTTCAGGCGCGAACGCACTTCCACGCCGGAGGTTTCCAGCTCGGCGATTTCCTTCTGCAGTGCGGCCGGCGAGATCACCACGCCGTTGCCGATCAGGCACAGTGCGTCGTCGCGCAGGATGCCGGACGGGATCAGGTGCAGGACGGTCTTCTTGCCGTTGATGACCAGCGTGTGGCCGGCATTGTGGCCGCCCTGGAAGCGCACGACCGCGCCGATTTCCTCAGTGAGCAGATCGACGATCTTGCCCTTGCCTTCATCGCCCCACTGGGCACCCAACACTACGACAGACTGACCCATGACGGGCTCCTCGATTTGTTGCGGCCATCGGGGCCGCGGACGGGTAAACCGTGGCGGGGGTGGCCAGCGCGGTCATGGCGGCTCCAAACGGGGAGCAGCCGGCGATGGATGGCCCAGACACGGAAAAAGCCGAACGGGGGAGGCCCGTCCGGCTTTTGTGCATTATCCGGGTTTCCGGGGTCGGATGCCACCTTTCCGACGGACGGCTTCACCCAGCGGTCAGGGGCCCGAAACGGGGTCAGATCCCTTTCCTGCGGAAAGGAATATGACCCGCTGCTAATGCCGTGCCCACCACAGCAGGCTCAGGCCGGCCAGCAGGATCAGGCCGCCAAAGCTGCGCAGCGCCGGTCCAGGCAGGTCCAGCAGGCGCTCGGCCATGCGCTTCCAGGCCAGCGGGGCCGCGAACAGGAACAGGCCTTCCAGCACCGCGACCAGGCACACGGCCGCGAACAGGTCTTTCATCGGGAACTCCAGAAATGGCACGGGGCCCGGCATCTGGCCGGGCCCCGTGGGTAGTGCGTGCGACCTCAGCGATCGCTCTTGAGGTATTGCAGGAACGGGTCGTTCTTGTCGAGCACGATCACGCCGTTGCCGTCGGTCATGGAGCCACGGTAGGCCTCCAGGCTGCGGTAGAAGGCGTAGAACGCCGGATCGGCAGAACCGGCCTTGCCATAGATGCGCGCGGCATCGGCATCACCTTCACCGCGCAGGCGCTGGGCATCACGCTCGGCTTCGGCGATCAGCACGGTGCTGTCGCGGTCGGCCTGGGCGCGGATCGTCAGCGATTGTTCCTCGCCTTCGGCGCGCAGCTTGGCGGCCTCCTGCTTGCGCTGGGCGCGCATGCGCTCATACACGTCGTTGATGACCTGGCTGTCGGTCGGCAGATCGACCTGCTTGATGCGCAGATCGATCATCTGCATGCCCAGCCCCGCCACCGCCTCGTTGATCCCCTTCAGCTGCTCGGCGATCAGCTCGCTGCGGTCGCCGGACACCAGCTGCTGCAGGGTGCGCGAGTTGATCTGGTTGCGCAGCGAGTCGGTGATGATCGGTGCCAGGCGGGCATTGGCGATGCGCGGATCGCCGCCGGTGGCACGGAAGTAGTCACCCACGTTGGAGATGTAGCCGATCGCGAAGAAGTCGACGCTGACGTCCTTCTGCTCGGCGGTGAAGTAACGCGCAGGGGCGGTATCAAGCACCTGGAAGCGGCGGTCGAAGACCTTCACCGTTTCCACGATCGGCAGCTTGAAGTGCAGGCCCGGCTTGATGTCCGAGCGCACCACCTTGCCCAGGTTCAGGACCATGGCGGTCTGGTCCTCGCGGACCACGTACACCGAGCCCAGCAGGCCCAGCACCACCGCCACGATCACGGCGATCCAGATTGGACTCTTCATCGGCTGCCCTCCTCACGGCCGCTCGGTCGCCCGGTCGGGCGGCCCGTGGGCCGGCCCGGGTCACGGGAAGGTTCCGCCGCCGTGGTACCCGGCAACGAAGGCATCACCACGTCAGGATTCGGCACGCCGGCGGCCGGCGTCGCAGGACGGGTATCGCCGGTCATCGGCACGTAGATCAGCTGGCGGCCATCGCCGCCGATCACCTTGCGGTTCTCGCTCAGCACCTGCTGCACCGTTTCCAGCCACAGGCGCTTGCGGGTCACGTCCGGCGCATCCTTGTACTGGGCCTGCAGCAGGCTGAAGCGCTGCGCATCACCCTCGGCCTTGGACACCACGGCCTGCTTGTAGCCTTCGGCGGTGGTACGGGCGCGCGAGGCCTGGCCTCGTGCTTCCGGCACGACCTTGGCGGCGTAGGCCTGGGCTTCGTTGATCAGGCGTTCCTTGACCTGCTGCGCACCGTTGACCTCGTCGAAGGCCGGCTTCACTTCCTCCGGCGGACGGGCGTCCTGCAGGGTCAGGCCGGTGACGGTCAGGCCGGTCTTGAACGCGCGCAGCAGCGCCTGCAGGCGCTCCTCGGCAGCCGCGGCCAGCGGGCCACGGTTGTTCAGCACGGCGTTCAGATCGGCACGACCGACTTCCTCGCGCACGGCACTCTGGGCGGACTGTTCCAGCACCTGGTTGGCATCGACCGTGCCGAACAGGTACTGCTGCGGATCATCGATGCGGTACTGGACGTTCAACGACACGTTGACGATGTTCTCATCGCGGGTCAGCACCGGAACCTGGATCGAGAAGGTCTTGATCTCGGTCGCGTTGACCTTGGTGACCGACTCGATCGGCCACGGCAGCTTGAAGTTCGGTCCGGGCTGCAGGATGCGCGAGAACTGGCCGAAGCGCAGCACCACGCCACGCTGCTGCTCGCCGATCAGCTGGAAGCTGGAGAACAGCACCAGCAGCACCAGGGCTGCCACCACCCAGCGGACGATGCCGCCATCGAACAGATCCTTCAACGGCCCGGGCAGCCCGCCCCAGCCACCACCATTGCCACCGCCGCGCGACCCGAACGGCCCGCGTCGATTGTCCTCGGGGCCTTGTCCGCCCTTGTTGCCGCCGGGTGTATTCCAGGCCATGCACGCTCCATCAAGATATGGGCTGCGGCGCGGGCCCTTCCCGCGGCGCCAGCCGTGAACCATCACCGATCATACAAGATGGGGCGGATCGGCAGGATCGAAAGGGGGCGAACGGGGTAAGGTGGCGTTTTCCTCGAAGTCAGGCACGCCGATGGTCCCCACCACCCCGTTCACCGCCTTCCGCATCGAAAGCGACGACGCCGGCTACCGCAGCGGCCTGACCCGGCTGGGGGTCGACGACCTCAACCCCGGGCAGGTGCTGATCCGCGCCCGGTGGTCTTCGGTCAATTACAAGGACGCCCTGGCCGGCACCGGCAAGGGCCGGATCCTGCGCCGCTTTCCGCTGGTGGGCGGCATCGATGTGGCCGGCACGGTCGTGGCCTCCACCGACCCCGCCTGGCGCGAGGGCGACGCCGTGCTGGCCACCGGCTGCGGCCTGAGCGAAACCCGCGACGGCGGCTACAGCCAGTATGTGCGGCTGGAGTCGAGTGCGGTGATCGCGCAGCCGCCCGGGCTCAGCCCGCGCGAGGCGATGGTGCTGGGCACGGCCGGTTTCACCGCCGCGTTGGCGCTGCTGCGCCTGCAGGACAATCGGCAGACCCCGGATCTGGGCCCGCTGGCGGTGACCGGCGCCAGCGGTGGCGTGGGTGCCCTGGCGCTGTCGATCTTCAGCCGCGCCGGCTATACCGTGCACGCCGTCAGCGGCAAGCCGGAGCAGGCCCGCTTCCTGCGCGACATCGGCGCCAGCGAGGTTCTGCCACGCGAGGCGTTGGCCGATACCGGCCCGTTGCAGACCGGGCGCTTCGGCGGGGGCCTGGACAACGCCGGCGGCGACATGCTGGCCAGCCTGCTGGCGCAGACCGTGCCCTACGGCAGCGTGGTCAGCGCGGGCCTCGCCGCCAGCCCGAAGCTGGACATGACGGTGATGCCCTTCATCCTGCGTGGCGTATCGCTGTTGGGCGTTTCTTCGGCCAACGCGCCACGCGCCCTGCGCGAAACCGTTTGGGCGCGGTTGGGCGACGACTGGAAGCCGCAGCATCTGCAGCAGATCTGTACGGCGGAAGTCGGCCTGGAGGCGCTGCCGGAGGTGTTCGAGCGCATGCTGGCCGGCGGCTCGCTGGGACGCACGGTGGTACGGATCGACTGAACGTTGCAGGCAGGCGACGGACGGCAGGCGCCGCCCTCCCGCCGGTAATCCGCCCGCACTACACTGCGGGCATTACCTGGGGAACAACATGGCACGCATTCTGATCGTCGACGACTCACCGTCGCAGCTGTTGGGGATACAGCGCATCGTCGAGAAGCTCGGGCACCAGATCCTGACCGCCACCGATGGCGCCGCCGGGGTGGAAGCCGCCCGTGCCGAGCTGCCCGATCTGGTGCTGATGGACGTGGTCATGCCCAACCTCAACGGTTTCCAGGCGACCCGCACCCTCGCCCGCGACGAGGCGACCCGGCACATCCCGGTGATCCTGGTGACCACCAAGGACCAGGACACCGACCGTATGTGGGGCATGCGCCAGGGCGCCAAGGCCTACATCACCAAACCGTTCTCGGAAGATGAGCTGTCCGAGGTGCTGGAGCGGGTGTTCGCCGGGCAGGGCTGAAGCCGCAGCATGCGCGGGTAGCGCCGGGCCATGCCCGGCGAACGCAGCGGGTCAGGAGCCGCCGGGCATGGCCCGGCGCTACCCCTGGGTTGATTCGCCGAGGGCGCTGCACAGGGCGTCAGATTGATTCGCCGAAGGCCTTGGCGAGGTTGCGGTATGCCTTCTTCTGCGCTTCGTCGGTGGCGGCCGGGGCAATGATCTCCAGCTCGACGATCTGATCGCCATCGGGATTGCCCGGCAGGCCGCGGCCGCGCAGGCGAAGCTTGCGACCGGCTTCGGAATCGGCCGGAATCTTCAGCTCCACCGCGCCGCCCAGCGTGGGCACGCTGATGCTGGTACCCAGCGCTGCCTGCCACGGTGTGACCTGCAGCGAATACAGGATGTTGCGGCCATCGACCTCGAACTGCGGGTGTGCGGCGTACTCCACCTCCAGCAGCAGGTTGCCGCCGTGGTTGCCCTGCCCCGCCAGACGGATCACCTGGCCGGGACGGATGCCCTTGGGCACGCGCACATCCAGCTGCCTGCCGTTGACGGTGATGCGCAGGCTGTCGCCGTTGTAGGCGGCCTCCAGCGGCACCGACAGCTTGGCGCGGGTATCGCGGTTGGGTGCATGCCCCTGGCTGCTGAATCCCGGGCCCGGTCCCTGGCCACCGCGCTGGCGGGCGAACAGGCTCTCGAAGAAGTCGCTGAAGCCGCCATTGGGGCCACCACCGCCGAACACTTCCTCGAAATTGAAGCCACCGCCACCGTAGTTCGGCGGCACATTGAATTCCTCGCCCGGCCGGTAGCCCTGCGCGCGCAGCTGGTCATAGGCCGCGCGCTTTTCCGGATCGCGCAGCGCCTCATAGGCTTCATTGACCGCCTTGAACCTGTCTTCGGCCCCGGCCTCCTTGCTGACGTCCGGGTGGTACTTGCGTGCCAGCCGGCGGTATGCGGTCTTGATCTCCGCATCACCCGCACTCGGTTCCACCCCCAGGGTGGCGTAGTAATCCTTGAATTCCATCCAGCTACCTCGATTCGCTTCGGCCGCGCCGGTGGCGCCGCCCCGGGTTCATTCTACGCGCCGGCGATGCTACGCCGCCCCTCGTGCGGCCCCGGTGAGGCCGACTGATCCTGCGCAATGCGCCTGCCATCGGTCTGCGCCACGCTGTGGCTGGAACCCTGGCGCGTGCCCCCTGAAGATGGGGCCTGCACGCGGGGTTTCCAATGTCTTGACGCCCCTGTCCCATCCCGCCCACTAGCCTGCCCCAGCAAGGAGTCCATCATGACCATCCATGTCGGCGACCGCATTCCGGAAGTGACCCTCAAGCGCATCCGCGAGGGCATCGAGACGCTCGATACCCATTCGCTGTTCGACGCCCGCAAAGTGGTGCTGTTCGCCGTGCCCGGCGCCTTCACCCCCACCTGCTCGGCCCGCCACCTGCCCGGCTTCGTCGAGAAGTTCGAGGCGTTCCGCCAGCGCGGCATCGAGGTCTACTGCATGGCGGTCAACGATCCGTTCGTGATGAAGGCCTGGGCCGCTGACCAGCACGTACCCGAGGGCCTGCTGATGCTGTCCGACGGCAATGCCGAACTGACCCGCGCGCTGGGCCTGGAACTGGATGCCAGTGCTTCGGGGATGGGCATCCGCTCGCGCCGGTTTGCCCTGTACGTGGACGACGGCGTCGTCCGCGCGGCCTGGATCGAGCAGCCCGGCCAGTTCGAGGTGTCCTCGGCCGAGTACGTGCTGGAGCACCTGCCCACCTGATCTTCCACCGCAAGAGGAAACGGCCAGCCATGTCCAATACGCCAGCCAACGCCACCACGTCTGCCCACCCGCTTCCCGGCATCAGCGACCGCAAGGTCCTGCGCGAACGCGCGCGGCGCAATCTTGAAGATGGCGCGATCACCGAAAGCTACAGTGCCGACCGCAAGGCCGTGATCAAGCTGCTCAACGACGCCCTCGCCACCGAGTATGTCTGTGTGCTGCGCTACTACCGGCATTACTTCACCGCCAAGGGGATGCTGGCAGATGCGGTCAAGGCCGAGTTCCTTGAGCATGCGCAGCAGGAACAGGCGCATGCTGGCAAGCTGGCCGAACGCATCGTCCAGCTCGGCGGCGAGCCGGACCTCAATCCGGACACGCTGAGCGCGCGTTCGCATGCCGAGTACAAGGAGGGCAGCGACCTGCGTGACATGGTCCGCGAGAATCTGGTCGCCGAACGCATCGCCATCGACAGCTACCGCGAGATGATCGACTTCATCGGTGATCGCGACACGACCACCAAGCGCATCCTCGAGGAGATCCTGGCGCAGGAAGAAGAGCACGCCGATGAGTTCGCCGACCTGCTGGACGGGTGGATCGGGGAATAGCGCTGCGCGTATCGGATACCGCGTGCCGGCCGTGGGCCGGCACCTACCGGAGGACGTTGAAACGCACCTGCGTCCACGCGCCATCGGCAGCCAGCGCGGTCAGCGTATGGCTACCCGGTTCGGCGAACTCGCGCTGCATCAGCTGAGATCCCCGGGTCTGTGCGATCCAGCGGCCATCCAGCAGCCAGTCCACTGCCTGCTCGCTGCCCAGCGCGCGCAGCTGCAGGCGCACACCGTGTTCGGCATTGGGCGCGCGCGCCAGCGTGGCCCCATCATTCAGACCGTCCACGTGCAGCGCCACGCTGGCCTCACGGCCATCATCGCGGCAGTCCGGTGACAGCGCCGGCAGCTGCGACAGCTCCCGGGTCGCCTTCGGCAGCCACGGCGACAGCAGCGCCGGCCAACGGGCGATTTCGCGCGCCACCTCCTCATGGGGCAGACGACAATCGGCCGAGACGCGCAGACCGGTGCGTGCATCTGCCAGGTAGCGCTGACGGCCCGGTTGCCAACGCCGGGCTTCGCGCTCGGGGAACGTGAGCGGTACGGCGCCGTCGAGCAGGTACGCTGGCATCCGCCGCTGGCACACGGCCGGCGGCAATCCTTCGGCGCGTTCACCGGTCGGCCAGCAGATGTCGCCCTGGCTGACGCTGGCCGGCATTGGTGCCGCCGCCGAATCGCCACGCTGGCGCGGCAGACTGTCGACCACCTCGAACATCAGCGGCAGCGCGGTGACCGCGCCGTACTGGCCCGGCAGGGGCGTGCCGTCGGGCCGCCCCACCCATACGCCCACGGTGTAATGCCGCGTGCTGCCGATGGCCCAGGCATCGCGGTAGCCGTAACTGGTCCCGGTCTTCCAGGCAACACGGGGGCGCCCTCCCACATCGAAGGTGCCCACGCCATACCCCGGACGCGGGTTCGACTCCAGCATCTCGCGTACGATCCAGCTCGCCCCCGGCGACGCCAGCCGCCGCTCGATCATCGGCTCGTCATCGGAGTAGCGCACGCGGCCGGCGATACCGTTGCGGTTCAGTGCGGCGAATGCCCCGACCAGATCTTCCAGCCTCGCGCCGGTGCCACCGAGTATCAGCGAGAGATTGGGGGGGCTGCCCGCGGGAAAACGCAGCTGGATGCCGGCGTGTGACAGGCGCGCGGCAAAGCGCGCGGCGCCGACCCGCTGCAGCAGGTCCACCGAGGGTACGTTGAGCGACAGACGCAACGCACTGGAGGCGCCGATCGGGCCATTGAACGCCATGTCGAAGTTGCCCGGCCGGTAGCTGCCGAAGCTCTGCGGCGCGTCCACCAGCAGGCTCTCCGAGTGGATCAGGCCGTCATCCAGCGCCATCGCGTACAGGAACGGCTTGAGGGTCGAACCCGGCGAGCGCCAGGCCTGCACCATGTCGACGTGACCCAGGCGCTGGCGGTCGCCGAAGGACAGCGTCCCCACGTAGGCGCGCGCCTGCAGGGTCTGGTTGTCGACCACCAGCAGTGCCGCCGACGTCCGCTCCGGCAGGCTCGAGAAATAGCTGGCCACGCGCTCTTCCAGTGTGCGTTGCAGGCCGATGTCGATGCTGCTCCGGATGCGCGCCTTGCCGGGGTGTGCCGCATGCAGCCGCTGCGCCAGCAATGCCGCATGCAGCGGCGGTCGCAGCGACCGCGCCACCACGTTCTCGATGCGTGCATCCTCCACCTCATCCGGTGTCCACGCCCCCCGTTCGGCCATGCGTGCCAGCACCTTGTCACGTGCCTTCTGCGCCGCTTCCGGATGGCGGTCCGGGCGCAGGCGGCTGGGTGCCTGTGGCAGTACCGCCAGCAACGCGGCCTCGGCATGTGACAGCTGCGCGGCCGGCTTGCCCAGGTAGGCCCAGCTGGCAGCCTCCACGCCCTCGATGGTGCCGCCGTAGGGCGCACGCTCCAGATACAGGGCCAGGATCTCCCGCTTGGAAAGATGCGCTTCCAGCTGCAGGGCACGCAGCACCTGCTTGAGCTTGCCCCACGGGGTACGCGAATGCGGGTCGAGGATGCGTGCCACCTGCATGGTCAGGGTCGAGCCACCGGATACGATGCGGCCGCCGCGCAGCAGCTGGCCGCTGGCACGCAGGATCGCCAGCGGGTTGATGCCCGGATGGCGCCAGAACCAGCGGTCCTCATAGGTCAACAACGCCTGCAGGTACAACGGCGAGACGCTGTCGATCGAGGCCGGATAGCGCCACACGCCCTCGGCATCGGCGAACGCACGCAGTGGCGTGCCGTCGGCAGCCACCACCAGGGTGCTGGTGTCCCGCTGCTTCGGCAGTGGCGGCGGGAAAACGACGTCCAGTACCAGCAGCAGCGTCAGCAGACCCGCCGTTCCCCAGCGCAGCCACGGCCACAGCGGCCGCAGCCGGCGGCGCAGGTCCGCCCGCCGGGTCGTCATTGCGTTCTTCATTGCAGGTTGCCAGCAGGACGGGCCGCGCCGTCGCGGCCCGTCCGCGCGGTCACGGCTGCACCACCGTGATCGTGGTCGGGTTGCTGCGGCCGACGCCACGCAGCTGCGGCCGGTACATGTCTTCCACCAGCGGCGGCGGCACCGAGTAGGTGCCCGGGGTCACCGCACGCACCAGGTAGAACACATTGGCCTTTCCGCCGCGCGAGAGCTTGAGCGCTGCCACGTAGCGGTCGTCGCGGAACTCCTCATGCTTGGTATCGGCCGCGTCACCGCGGTCGCTGATGGTGATGCCATCGACGACCACGTCTGCCCACTGCTTGGCATCGCCCAGGTTGAAGTTCTCGATCTCCAGGCCGGCCGGCAGCAGATCGGTCAGCAGCGCATCCGGCATGGTGGTGTCGGCACTGACGGTGACCCGCACGATCAGCGCTTCGCCTTCCTTGAGCGGGCGCGGCGACCACGGCTTGCCGTCGGTACCGAAGTAGCTGCGTTCGACACCGATCACACCGTTGTCCGGCGCGGGCGCACTGCGCGGGATGCCCGCCACATCGATGCTGGCGAACATCGGCGGCTGGCCCTTCGGAGTGAAGCGCACTCCGCTGGCCAGCTCGCTGGCGCTGAAGGTGCGCCCGAACAGCTTGCGCTCGCCGATCGATTCACTGTTGCCACCGATCACCAGCTCGCCGGCCACCAGCGCCTTCTGGTTGGCCGCCAGCGCCTTGCCCAGGCGGGCAATGGCGACCTGCTCCTGCGTGCTCAGCCACATCCAGCCGGCGTTGCGGCGCGCATCCAGGCCGCGGCCGAGATCCACCGCACGCGCATCCCATGCCGGTTTCGCCAGCTTGTTCTCGTGGGTCAGCGCGATCATCAGCGCGTCATCACGGATCGCGCTGCCGTAGTCGCCGAAGTACGACGGGCGCTCGCTGCTGGACTTGGCGAAGGCAGCTTCCAACGCGGCCTGGCCTCGCTTGGCGTCGCCCTGCAGCGACAGCGCCACACCCAGGTGGACCAGCGACAGGCCGCCGACCGCCTTGCTGCGCTCGTTGTCGTACAGCGTGCGCAGCGTACCCAGCGGCGCACGGTTGACCCGGGCCAGCACGTAGCCGGAATACGCCTGGTTGGCGAACTTCAGTTTCTCGCGCTCGTCCTGGCCGTAGAACGGGTTGCCGCCGGACAGCAGATCCTCGCTGAGACGGTTCAGTGCCTTCTGCAGTACGTTGTCCGGTACGGCGAAGCCGGCATCCCGGGCATCAAGCAGGAACTCGGCGATGTACGGGGTCAGCCACGGGTTCACATAACCATCGTCGCCCCACATCGAGAAGTTGCCGTTGGCCACCTGCATCGACGCCAGGCGGCCGAACGCGCCCTCCATGCGTTCGCGGCGGGTCTTGGCGTCCAGGCCGTCTGCGCCGAGCATCGACGACGTGGCCTGATCCAGGATCAGCGCAGCGTAGCCCTTGCTGGTGGTCTGCTCGGCGCAGCCATACGGGTAATTCAGCGCGCCCTGCAGGGCACTGGCAAACGGAATCGGGGGCAGCGGGCTGACCAGCAGGCGCGCATTGACCGACTCGGACATCAGGCCATCGGCCAGACCGCTGTCGAGGCTGACCGCCGCCAGCGGGTCGAGCGTGCGTACCTGCGAGCTCAGCACCTGCGGCCATGCCGCACGCACCGGCAGGTCGTAGCGGCGGTCGGCCTTGAAGCCATTGCCTTCCACCCGCACCCGCACCTTGGCCACGCTGTGGCCTTCGCGTGCCGACAGCGGGAAGCTCAGCGTGGTCTTCGCATCGGCATTGAGCTGCACGCTGCGGCTGCCCTCGCCCAGCGCCAGCGGTCCCTCGCTGTCCACGCGCACGTTGAACTGGCCGGGCTTGCCGGTGAAGTTCTGCACGTCCAGCGTCACGGTGCTGCGGTCGCCCGGGGCGAGCACGCGCGGCATGCTGGCCTCGGCCAGGATCGGTGCGCGCACCACCGTTTCCACGTCGCGCTTGCCGTACTGGTCATCGCTGTACACCAGCGCCGACACGCGCAGCGTGCCGTTGAAGTCCGGCACCTTGAGGCGGATGCGGGCATTGCCCTTGGCATCAAGCTGTACCGGGCCGGAGAACAGATCCACGGTCTGCACGCGCGCGGTCGGCCGTTTGGCCTGAGGCAGGGACTGCAGCGCCATGTCACCGCCGAACTTCAGCTTGCCGGCGCCGCCGTCGAAGCTCTCGATCACCCGGCTGTAGATGTCATAGGCATCGATGCCGAGGCGGCGCTGGGCGAAGAAGTGCGCGCCGGCATCGGGCACGGGGAAACGGGTGATGTTGAGGATGCCCACATCCACCGCCGACACGGTGACGTGCGCGGCCTTGCCGGCCAGCTGCGGTGCGCTGACCGTCACCGGCAGATCCTGTTCCGGGCGCATCTGCTTCGGCGCCACCAGGCCGACGGCCACGGTGCGGCCCCTGCGGTCCATCGGTACGTGCACCACGCCGACAGCGCGCGCCGGGGTGATCTTGCTCGGCGCACTGCCGCCCCGGAACACCAGGGCGGTGATGTAGACATCGTGGCGCTCCCAGTCAGCGGTGACCGGGATGTTGAAGGTGGCACCGGGTTTGGCGTCGATGTCCTGCACGTACAGCATGCGATCGGTCTCGACCATCAGGATGCCCTTGCCGGCATGCGGCGGCGTCACCGTCACCTGCAGGGTATCGCCCGCCTTGTAGCCGGTCTTGTCCAGGCCCAGCTTGACCTTGTCCGGGCGTGCATCCAGACCGCGATTGTCATCACCCCAGCTCCAGCCGGCACGGAACGGATAGCGGCTGGTCAGGCCGGTGCCCGGATCGAACACGTCCACCCGGTACTCGCCCCACTCGACCGGAACATCGAACGCCACCGCGCTGCTGCCGGCATCGATCGTGCGGGTTTCCTTGTTCTCGAACCGACGGGTGAAATCGTAGTCCCAACGGTTGTCGTTGAAGGTCCAGTGATAGTCACGCAGCTCGCGTACCAGGGTGATCTTCAGGCCCTTGGCCGGCTGCGGCCGGCCGGCCGCGTCCACGCGCACCAGTTCAAAGCGGGCGTTGCTGTTGGAGTCGGCACCATCGTCGGGGTTGAACAGCGGACGCACGCCGACCAGTGCATTGGCCGGCCACATCACCCGCTTCAGGGTGCGGGTCACGGTCCGCCCACCGGTCTCGTACAGGCTGCCGGACAGCACCACCGCGATCGGCGCCTTGGCCTTGGCCGCTTCTTCCGGCAGCGTCACGTCCTCGCGCAGCTGGCCGTTGGCCGGCAGCGTCGTGTCGATCACGTCCTTGGCCTCGCGCGGCAGCTGCAGGGTCGGGTCGCCGAAGAAGTAGCCCGGCAATCCCTCGACCGGCTGCTGTTCGGCTGCCACGGCCAGGCGCGCGGTGAAGCGGTTGCCGTCAGCCGGCGCGCCGTACAGATACGCGCCATCGGCCTGCAGACGAAGATCCTCGCCCGGCTTGAGCGTCTTCTGCGGGCTGTCCAGGTCCAGCTTCATCCGTTCGGGCAGGAACTCTTCGATGCGCAGGGTCATGCCCTGGATCGCTTCCTTGCTGGCCGGATCGGTACGGAACTCCACCTGCCAGCGTCCTGTCGGCGCCTCGGCCGGGATGACCTGCTCGAAGGCGATGTAGCCCTGCTCGCCCGGCTGCAGGCGGGTCTCGCGGAAGGTCTTGCCGTCGGGCTGCTTCAGGCGCAGGAACACCGGCTGCGACTTGACCGGCTTGCCATCATTGTCGCGCAGCAGCGCGGACAGGCGCACGGTCTCGCCCGGCCGATAGAGGTCGCGGCCGGACCATGCGTAGACATCGAACCAGGCATTGTCACGGCCGGCAACGGCGAACTCGCTCAGGTCCAGGGCCGGCTGGTTGAAGGGCAGGAAGCTGGTGTCGCGACCACTGCTGGCCACCAGCACGTGGGTGGCGTCGAGCGTGTAGTTCAGCAGCGCATTGCCGTTGCCATCGGTACTGCCCTTGAGCACCACCTCGCCCTTGCCGTCGAGCACGCGCAGCTCGACGTTCTTCAGCGGTGCGCCGTCCTTCAGTCCGGCGGTGTGGACGAACAGCTTGTCCTTGTAGGCGCGCGTGTGCAGGCCGATGTCGCTGACCGAGAAGAACGCGGTGTCGAACTCACCCTCGTAATCGCCCGTGCGCTTGAGCAGTGCGAAGTACAGGCCCGGCTCCTGCAGCTCCTTGATGTCCTGGGTTGGCAGGTAGGTCAGCACGCGCTCGTTCTGCTTGCCGCCGAGGATGAAGCGGTTGACGTAGACCGGCTCGGCCAACGCATTGATCGGGCTGCGCTCGTAGTCGCTGCTCAGTTCCCAGCTGCCACGACGGCCGCCGCGCTGGTACTGGCTGAAGAAGGTCGGCAGATCCTTCTCGCGCACGCGCAGGAATTCGACGTCGACCTCGGGAACATTCACGGAGACAACGGGCAGGCCGCGGCTGTCCTTGGCCGGCAGCACGCTGCCCTGCGAGGCGAAGCCGGCCACCGGCTTCAATTCGCCACTGAACACCTTCTGCTTCAGCTCCTTGCCCAGCCGGCTGCCATCGGCGGCCAGCAGGTCCGGCGATACCACCAGGCTGAACTCCTTGCCGGCTTCGACGAACGGATAGCGCAGGGTCAGTCCGTCATCGGACAGGGTCCAGCTGCTGTCGTCGGTGCCGACCTTCTCCTCGAAGCGCACCAGCGTGTCGAAATCCTGCGTGCCGACCAGCGGGCGCGAGAACTCCAGCGCCAGCGACAGGCCGTCATTCTTCTGGTCCGGGTAGGCGCGCAGCAGGGTGAACTCCTTCACCTGCTCGGCCTGGGTGGTAATGGCCTCGCCACTGGCCTTGGGCAGCTGCCCGCTGTCATTGCGGCAACCGGCCAGACCCAGCAACAGGCCTCCTGCCAGTACCGCCGCCGCCCATCCCCACCGCTTGCGCCGTGCCGGACCGCTCATGTCGTCACTCCTTGATCGAGGCGGCCATTATAGGCGCGCCGCGTCAAGGTGTTGGCGCCGATCCGGCAGGAATACATCGGAACGGCAGCGCCGGGCCATGCCCGGCGGTCCCGGAAGCGACCAACCCTGGTTGGCGTTGGGCCCGTGCCAACCAAGGTTGGCACCTACCAGGGCGCGCCCTACCCCGGCCGGTACAGATCCACGTAGTCGGTCACCGGCATGGCCGCCAGCGCCACCGGGTCCAGCGAGGCCGCCAGGATGCGCTGCTGCTGGGTGGTGGGGAACCGATGGGCCAGATGCCGCCGGAACTTGTCCAGCAACAGGGGCATGCCCTCGTCGCGTCGCCGGGCGTGGCCGAGCGGGTACTCGACCAGGACCTCCGGCAGTTCGCTGCCGTCGTTGAAGCGGACGGTCAGGCCGTTGGCGATGCTGCGCTTGTCCGGGTCCAGGTAATCCGCGCTGAGCTGCGGGTCTTCGTGGCAGGTCATCCGCGCGCGCAGCGCATCGATGCGGGGGTCAGCAGCGACATCGTCCTCGTAGTCCTCGGCCACCAGCCGCCCATGCAGCAGCGCGATGGCGACCATGTACTGCACGCAGTGGTCGCGGTCGGCCGGATTGTGCAGCGGGCCGCGCTTGTCGATGATGCGCATGCAGGCCTCCTGCGTGCGGATGGTGATATGCGCGATGTCATCGACGCTGCGCCCGCCTGCCCGCAGCTGCGCGTGCAGCGCGACCGCGGCCTCCACTGCGGTCTGGCCGTGGAACTCGGCGGGAAAACTGATCTTGAACAACACGTTCTCCATCACGTAGCTGCCCAGCGGCCGCCCCAGCGTCACCGCCTGGCCGTGCATGGAGACCGCTTCGAAGCCCCAGGTGGGCGCGCTCAACACGCTGGGATACCCCATCTCGCCGCTGGCCGCCATCAGCGCCAGGCGCACGCCGCGGCTGGTGGCATCGCCGGCGGCCCAGCTCTTGCGCGAACCGGTGTTGGGCGCATGCCGGTAGGTCCGCAGCGCCTGGCCATCGACCCAGGCCAGCGACAGCGCATTGAGCATCCGCTCGCGATCCAGCCCAAGCAGGCGGGCGACCACGGCGGTGGTGGCGACCTTCACCAGCACCACGTGGTCCAGCCCGACCCGGTTGAAGGAATTCTCCAGGGCCAGCACGCCCTGGATCTCGTGCGCCTTGATCATCGCCACCAGCACATCGTGCACGGTCGGCGGCGGACGACGCAGGGCCACGGCATTGCGCCCCAGCCAATCGCAGACGGCCAGGATGCCACCGAGATTATCCGACGGATGACCCCACTCGGCGGCCAGCCAGGTGTCGTTGAAGTCGAGCCAGCGCACCATCGCGCCGATATTGAACGCCGCCTGCACCGGATCCAGCACGTAGTGCGTTCCCGGCACGCGCGCGCCGTTGGTCACGCTGATGCCCGGCACCAGGGGTCCGAGCAGCTTGCTGCAGGCCGGGAAGGACAGCGCTTCCAGGCCGCAACCGAGGGTATCCAGCAGGCAGTAATGCGCGGTCTGGAATGCCAGTGGCGAGTCGATGCGCACGTCGCGCACGTAATCGACGATGTCCTCCAGCAGCGCATCCCACGCGGCACGTTCGTTGGACGGGGTGTGGCTGTCGGACATCGTCTGTTCTCCGCTGACGCCGGACCACGCCCGGCGGTTCATGGGCGGGCCCTGCCGCGCTCGCCGGGCATGGCCCGGCGCTACCGCCATGGTCCCGCGTTACAAGGTGTCGGCCGGTACCCGCACGCTGCCTTCCATCAATACACGGGCGCTGCGGCTCATGATGGCCTTGGTCACTGTCCACTGGCCGTCAACGAGACCGGCCTGGGCGCCCACGCGCAGCGTGCCGGACGGATGCCCGAAGGTCACCGCCTCGCGCTGGCCACCGCCGGCGGCACGGTTGACCAGCGTGCCCGGAATCGCAGCAGCGGTACCGATCGCCACAGCGGCAGTGCCCATCATCGCGTGGTGCAGCTTGCCCATCGACAGCGCACGCGCATGCAGATCGATGGCCGATGCCGGGATTGCCTTGCCGCTGGACGATACATAGTCCTGTGCCGGTGCCACGAACGCCACTTTCGGCGTGTGCTGGCGGGTCGCCGCCTCTTCCAGCGTCGAGATCAGGCCCATGCGCAGCGCACCGTGTGCACGGATGCTCTCGAACTTCTGCAGGGCAGCCTTGTCGTCGTTGATCGCCGGCTGCAGCTCGGTACCGCTGTAGCCCAGATCGGCCGCATTGAGGAAGATGGTCGGGATGCCGGCGGTGATCATCGTCACCTCGAAACTGCCCACGCCCGGCACATCCAGGGTATCGACCAGGTTGCCGGTCGGGAACATCGCGCCTGCGTCGCCATCATCGGAGGGATCTATGAACTCAAGGTGGATCTCGGCGGCCGGGAAGGTCACGCCATCCAGCTCGAAATCACCGATCTCCTGCACCTCGCCATTGCGCATCGGCACGTGGGCGATGATGGTCTTGCCGATGTTGGCTTGCCAGATGCGCACGGTGCACAGGCCGTCGCGCGGCACCCGGGCCGGATCGATCAGGCCGTTGGCGATGGCGAACGGACCCACCGCAGTGCTGAGGTTGCCACAGTTGCCGCTCCAGTCGACGAACGCGGTGTCGATCGAAACCTGGCCGTACAGATAGTCCACATCGTGATCGGGCACGGACGCACTGGAGATGATCACGCACTTGCTGGTGCTGGACGTGGCCCCGCCCATGCCATCGGTGTGCTTGCCATAGGGATCGGGCGACCCGATCACGCGCATCAGCAGCGCATCACGTGCCGGGCCCGGCACCTGTGCGGCTGCGGGCAGGTCCTGCAGGCGGAAGAACACGCCCTTGCTGGTGCCACCGCGCATGTAGGTGGCGGCAATGCGGAGTTGCGGAAGAAAGCTCATGGAACGGTTCCTTGCAATGAAAGACGGCTCGTTGCCGGGCCGTCGGTTGTCTCATGCCACCCGGGCACCTTCGAGGAAATCCTGGGCGAAGCGCTGCAGTACACCGCCCGCTTCGTAGATCGCCACTTCCTCGTCGCTGTCCAGGCGACAGGTGACCGGCACGATGATGTCCTGCCCATCGCGGCGGTGGATGACCAGGCTCAGGTCGGCGCGCGGCGTGCGCTCGCCCACCACGTCGAAGGTCTCGGTACCGTCGATGCCCAGGGTCAGCCGGGTGGTGCCCGGCTTGAACTCCAGCGGCAGCACGCCCATGCCGATCAGGTTGGTGCGGTGGATGCGCTCGAAGCCTTCCGCCGCGATCGCTTCCACGCCGGCCAGGCGCACGCCCTTCGCCGCCCAGTCACGCGAGCTGCCCTGGCCGTAGTCGGCACCGGCGATGATGATCAGCGGCTGCTTGCGCTCCATGTAGGTCTCGATCGCCTCCCACATGCGCATCACCTTGCCCTCCGGCTCCACCCGCGCCAGCGAGCCCTGCTTCACGCTGCCGTCGTCGTTGCGCACCATCTCGTTGAACAGTTTCGGGTTGGCGAAGGTGGCGCGCTGCGCGGTCAGGTGGTCGCCGCGGTGGGTTGCGTAGGAATTGAAGTCCTCTTCCGGCAGGCCCATCTTCGCCAGGTATTCGCCGGCGGCACTGGAGGCCAGGATTGCGTTGGACGGCGACAGGTGGTCGGTGGTGATGTTGTCCGGCAGCACCGCCAGCGCGCGCATGCCCGCCAGCGTGCGTTCACCGGCCAGCGCCCCCTCCCAGTACGGCGGGCGGCGGATGTAGGTGCTCTGCGGGCGCCAGTCATACAGCGGACTGACCGCCGCCCCCTGCTCCACGCGCACGTTGAACATCGGGTTGTAGACGCTGCGGAACTGCTCGGGCTTCACCGCCGCCTTCACCACTGCATCGATCTCGGCATCGCTCGGCCAGATGTCCTTCAGGCGCACCTCGTTGCCGTCGGCGTCCACGCCAAGCACGTCCTTCTCGATGTCGAAGCGCATGGTGCCGGCAATGGCATAGGCGATCACCAGTGGCGGCGATGCCAGGAAGGCCTGCTTTGCGTAAGGATGGATGCGGCCATCGAAGTTGCGGTTACCCGACAGCACCGCGGTGGCATACAGGTCGCGGTCGATGATTTCCTGCTGGATCGCCGGATCCAGCGCACCGCTCATGCCGTTGCACGTGGTGCAGGCGAACGCGACGATGCCGAAGCCGAGCTTTTCCAGCTCCGGCAGCAGGCCGGCCTCTTCCAGATACAGCTGCACCGCCTTTGAACCCGGGGCCAGCGACGACTTGACCCACGGCTTGCGCAGCAGGCCGCGCTCGTTGGCCTTGCGCGCCAGCAGGCCGGCGGCGATCACGTTGCGCGGGTTGGAGGTGTTGGTGCAGCTGGTAATGGCGGCGATGATCACCGCGCCATCAGGCATCAGGCCCCGCAGCTGCTCGGCCTTGCCGGCATCGAGCTTGGCTGCGTCGGCGATGCCGCGCTCGGCCAGCTCGGCCACCGGCAGACGGCGATGGGGATTGCTCGGGCCCGCCATGTTGCGGACCACGCTGGACAGGTCGAAGCGCAGCACGCGCTCGTACTGCGCCGTGGCCAGCGCATCGGCCCACAGACCGGTGCTGCGTGCGTAGTTCTCCACCAGCGCCACCTGCGATTCCTCGCGGCCGGTCAGGCGCAGGTAATCGATGGTCTGCCCGTCGATGTAGAACATCGCCGCGGTCGCGCCGTATTCCGGGCACATGTTGGAGATGGTGGCACGGTCACCGATGGTCAGCGCGGCCGCACCCTCGCCGAAGAATTCAAGCCAGGCGCCCACCACGCGTTCCCTGCGCAGGAACTCGGCCAGGGCCAGCACCACGTCGGTGGCGGTGATCCCCGGCTGTGGCCGACCGGTCAGTTCCACGCCGATGATGTCGGGCAGGCGCATCCACGACGCGCGGCCGAGCATCACGTTCTCGGCCTCCAGGCCGCCGACACCGATGGCGATCACGCCCAGCGCATCGACGTGCGGGGTATGGCTGTCGGTGCCCACGCAGGTATCCGGGAAGGCCACGCCGTCCTGCACGTAGATCACCGGCGACATCTTCTCCAGGTTGATCTGGTGCATGATGCCGTTGCCCGGCGGAATCACATCCACGTTCTGGAACGCCCGCTTGGTCCAGTCGATGAAATGGAAGCGATCCTCGTTGCGGCGATCCTCGATGGCGCGGTTCTTCTCGAATGCCTGCGGATCGAAACCACCGCACTCCACCGCCAGCGAGTGATCAACGATCAACTGTACCGGCACCACCGGGTTGACCTTGGCCGGATCGCCGCCCTTGTCGGCGATCGCATCGCGCAGGCCGGCGAGATCCACCAGCGCGGTCTGGCCGAGAATGTCATGGCACACCACGCGCGCCGGGAACCAGGGAAAATCCAGGTCGCGGCGACGTTCGATCAGCTGCGTCAGCGAGGCGGTGAGCAGCGCCGGATCGCAACGCCGTACCAGGTTCTCGGCCAGCACGCGCGAGACATACGGCAGCGTGGCGTAGGCGCCGGGCTGGATCGCATCGACCGCAGCGCGCGCATCGAAGTAATCCAGCGGGGTGCCGGGGAGGGTCTTGCGGTAATCGGTATTCATGGGCTGGCGGAATGCTTGGGGCGGGCCGGATGCCGGCGAGCGGCAACGAAGGCATCCGGCCGGCACTGGGCCGACCGGATGGATGGATCACGCGGCGGTCAGGCGCGCTTGTCGATGGCCACGAACTCGCGATCTTCCGGGCCGATGTAGTTCGCGCTCGGACGGATGATCTTGCCGTCGATGCGCTGCTCGACGATGTGCGCGCTCCAGCCGGCGGTGCGGGCGATCACGAACAGCGGGGTGAACATCGCGGTCGGCACGCCCATCATGTGGTAGCTGACGGCGCTGAACCAGTCCAGGTTCGGGAACATTTTCTTGATGTCCCACATCACCGTTTCCAGGCGCTCGGCGATGTCGTACATCTTCATGCTCGACTGCTCTTCGGACAGCTCACGGGCGACGTCCTTGATCACCTTGTTGCGCGGGTCGGACACGGTGTACACCGGGTGGCCGAAGCCGATCACCACTTCCTTGCGCTCGACGCGGGCCTTGATGTCCTCTTCGGCCTCATCCGGGCTGTCGTAGCGCTTCTGCACCTCGAAGGCCACTTCATTGGCACCGCCGTGCTTGGGGCCGCGCAGCGCGCCGATGCCACCGCAGATCGCACTGTACATGTCGCTGCCGGTACCGGCGATGACACGGCAGGTGAAGGTGGACGCATTGAACTCGTGCTCTGCGTACAGGATCAGCGAGGTGTGCATCGCCTTCACCCACGAATCCTGTGGCTTCTCGCCGTGCAGCAGGTGCAGGAAGTGGCCACCGATGGAATCGTCATCGGTTTCCACGTCGATGGCGCGGCCGTTGTGGCTCCAGTGGTACCAGTACAGCAGCATCGAGCCGAGGCAGGCCATCAGCTTGTCGGCGATGTCGCGTGCACCCGGATGGTTATGGTCATCCTTTTCCGGCGCCACGCAGCCGAGCACCGACACGCCGGTGCGCATCACATCCATCGGGTGTGCCGACGGCGGCAGTTCTTCCAGCGCGGCTTTCACCGCGGCCGGGATGCCACGCAGCGACTTCAGCTTGGCCTTGTACGAAACAAGCTCGGCGCGGGTCGGCAGCTTGCCGTGCACCAGCAGGTACGCGATTTCCTCGAATTCGCTGGTGTTGGCCAGATCCAGGATGTCGTAGCCACGGTAGTGCAGGTCATTGCCGCTGCGACCGACGCTGCACAGCGCGGTGTTGCCGGCGGCAGTGCCGGACAGGGCGACGGACTTCTTCGGCTTGAAGGTCGGGGTTGCGGTCGTATCGTTCATGTTTCCCTCCGAAAACTTGATGGTGCAGGGTACTGCTTATTTCTTGGCGGCGAACAGTGCGTCGAGCTGCTGCTCGAACGCGTGGTAGCCGATGCGGTCGTACAGTTCTTCGCGGGTCTGCATGGTGTCGACCACGCTGCGCTGGTGACCGTCGCGGCGCACCGCCTGGTAGACGTTCTCCGCCGCCTTGTTCGCCGCGCGGAACGCCGACAGCGGGAACAGCTGGATGGCGACCCCGGCCGAGGCCAGCTCGTCGCGGCTGAACAGCGGCGTGGCACCGAATTCGGTGATGTTGGCCAGCACCGGCACCTTCACTGCATCGACGAAGCGGCGGTAGGTGTCTAGATCGTAGGCGGCCTCGGCGAAGATGCCATCGGCGCCCGCCTCTACACAGGCGATGGCGCGCTCGATGGCCTTGTCCACGCCGTCCACCTGGATGGCGTCGGTGCGTGCGATCAGGAAGAAATCCGGATCGGTCTTTGCATCAGCGGCGGCCTTCACGCGGTCGACCATCTCACCCTGCGAAACGATCTCCTTGCCGGGACGGTGACCACAGCGCTTGGCGCCCACCTGGTCCTCGATGTGGCAGGCGGCCGCGCCGGCCTTGATCAGCGACTTCACGGTGCGCGCGATGTTGAACGCGCTGGGTCCGAAGCCGGTATCGATGTCCACCATCAGCGGCAGGTCGCAGACGTCGGTGATGCGGCGCACGTCCACCAGCACGTCTTCCAGGGTGTTGATGCCCAGGTCCGGCAGGCCCAGCGAGCCTGCGGCAACGCCACCGCCGGACAGGTAGATGGCGCGGAAGCCGGCGCGCTTGGCCAGCAGGGCGTGGTTGGCGTTGATCGCACCGATCACCTGCAGCGGCGATTCGGCGGCCAGAGCCTCGCGGAAGCGGGCACCGGCGGAAGAAGGGGCGGAAGCGGTCATGCGGCAATCCATGTTGAGGAACAGGTGGACAGGCGCAAGCACCGTGCCAAGCTGCAAGCGATTGATTTCAAAGGCATGACCGGCAGAC
This sequence comes from Stenotrophomonas sp. STEN147, assembly GCF_056757995.1. NCBI lineage: Bacteria > Pseudomonadati > Pseudomonadota > Gammaproteobacteria > Lysobacterales > Lysobacteraceae > Stenotrophomonas > Stenotrophomonas sp. STEN147. Next base: position 20,651 of record NZ_JBRRCG010000021.1, on the reverse strand, counting down.
AGTGATGAAACATATGAAACATTGAAACGGATGTATCATGAAACACCCCGTACCGGTGTCCACCCATGTACCTGCCCCGCTCGCCCCTGCGCCATGCCGATGCCGACCCCGGTCGCCCGGTGATCTGGACGGTCAGCGTTTCGCGGCTGACCGGCCTGCTGGGTGACGTCATTCCCGAGTTCGACCGGCGCGCACGCATCGAGCAGATCAACCTCGGCTTCGAAGAGGCAGTGGAGGTGATCGGCCAGCGCCTGCGCCGCGAGCACTGCGACGTGGTGATTGCCGGTGGCTCGAACGCGGCCTGGCTGCGCAGTCGGCTCGACCTGCCGCTGGTGCCGATCCAGGCCAACGGCTTCGACCTGATGGAGGCTCTGGCGCGCGCGCGCCGCATCGCCGCACGCATCGGCCTGGTCACCCATGCCAGCGACGTGCCGGTGTTCAGCGGCTTCCAGCAGAGCTTCGGCCTGGATATCGAGCACCGCCGCTTCGTCACCCGCGAAGATGCGCGCGACTGCATCGCCGATCTGCGTGCCAACGGCATCGAAGTGATCGTCGGCACCGGGATGGCCATCGACCATGCCGAGCAGGCCGGGCTGCCGGGCGTGCTGCTGTATTCGGCCGACTCGGTACGGCAGGCCTTCGAGCATGCGCTGGAACTGACCCAGACCCTGGCACGATCGGTGGGTCCACGCCCCACCACGCGGCGCAGTGCCGCCGCGCGTGGCGATGCATACGCGCTGCTCGGCGACAGCGAGGCGATGGCACAGGTGCGCGCACAGATCGCGCTCTATGCACCGCACGACAGCACCGTACTGGTCACCGGCGAGACCGGTACCGGCAAGGAACTGGTGGCACGGCAACTGCACGCGGCCAGCGGCCGGCGCGGTCGTTTCGTCGCGCTGAACTGCGGCGCGATCAGCGAATCGCTGCTGGAAGCCGAACTGTTCGGCTACAGCGATGGCGCCTTCACGGGCGCACGTCGTGGCGGCCGGGTCGGCCTGGTCGAAGCGGCCGATGGCGGCACACTGTTCCTTGACGAGATCGGCGAGCTGCCCTTGCCGCTGCAGACCCGCCTGTTGCGCGTGCTGGAAGAACGCGAAGTGCTGCGCGTCGGCGCCACCGAACCAACCCCCGTGGACCTGCGGGTGGTGGCCGCGACGCTGCAGTCGCTGGAGCATCGCGCAGCAGCCGGCAGTTTCAGGCGCGACCTCTACTACCGGCTGGCGGCACTGCGCATCGCACTGCCCCCGCTGCGTGCCCGGCGCGCTGACATCCCGCTGCTGACCCGGCACTTCTTCCGCCAGCTGCGCGGTGTCGACGCCCCCCTGGACGAGGACGCGATGGCAGTGCTGGGTGCCGCCGACTGGCCGGGCAACGTGAGAGAACTGCGCAATCTGGTCGACCGCCTGCGCATCCATTGGCAGCCGGCAGACGGGATGATCGACGCTGGTCGCCTGCTGCAGCTGGCGCCGGAACTGGCGCGCGAAAGCACCCCGTCCCTGCGGCTGGAAAGCAATGGCAGGCGCCCGGCACGAGCCCAGCTGCAGGCGCTGCTGCAGGACCACCGCAATGACCGCGAAGGCATGGCCCAGGTGCTCGGCGTGTCACGCACCACCTTGTGGCGCTGGCTGCGCGCGGAAGGACTGTAGGCAGGCGCAGCGCGGACCACGTGGCGCGGCGCCGGCCAAGGTTGGCACTACCCCCGCGTGGCCGCGTCCAGCGGCATGCGGAAATAGACCACCCGCTCGGTCTCTTCAAAGCCACAGGCACGGTGTACCGCGTGCGCCTGTACGTCCTCCAGGCGGCTGTCCGAGGCCAGCTCGCTGCAGCCCGCGTCCCGCGTCCACGCCTGCACTGCCGTCAGCAGGGCGCGGCCGACAGCGCGCCCCTGCCATTGCGGCGTCACATACCAGCCTTCCAGGAACCCGACCGGCGAGGAACCGGTGCCGTTCACATAGTCGTGGCGCAGGCGTACCTCGGCGAAACCGACCGCCTCACCGTCAGCCGCGCAGGCCAGGAACACCGCACCTTCCGGATCGGCCAGCGATTGCGCCAGCGCCTCCAGCGGATCATCGGCGCCGGGCCACAGGCCCACGCGCAGCTGCGACCATGCAGCGGCATCGGCCGGTGTGGCCTGGCGGATCGTGGCCGCGCAGCCGCTCACGGATACAGCAGGCGCTTGCTCCAGCGCCCTTCAGCACCGGATTCATAGCACCAGCGCTCGTGCAGGCGGAACTGCGCGCCGTACCAGAACTCGATGCGGTCAGGCACCACGCGCAGGCCGCTCCAGCCGTCCGGACGCGGCACGTCCTTGCCCTCGAAACGTGCTTCGACCTCGGCCACGCGCGCATCGAACTCTTCGCGCGTTGCCAGCGTCTTCGACTGCTGCGAGGCCCACGCGCCGATCTGGCTCATGCGCGGACGGCTGGCGAAATAGGCGTCTGCTTCCGCATCGGCCACCTGTTCGACACGGCCTTCGATGCGTACCTGGATGCCGGCCTCGCGCAGGCTGCGCCACAGGAACAGCAGGGCTGCCTGCGGATTGGCCCGCAGCTCCTGGCCCTTGTGGCTGTCCAGGTGGGTGTAGAACACGAAGCCACGCTCATCGAAGGCCTTCAGCAGCACGGTGCGCGCCGAGGGACGGCCGTGCGTATCGGCAGTGGCCACGGTCATCGCGTTCGGCTCGACCTCGCGGCTCTGTTTGGCCTCGTCGAACAGGGCGGCAAACGTGGACAGGGCTTCGGTGTACAGGTCGCTCATGATTGCGTTCTTCTCACACGGATTGATCTATTGTGGCGGCATGGTCGCTGCTGCGTATATGCCCCAGGTGAAAGGATTTCCCGAAACATTGGCCGAGCAGGCACTGGATGATGCGCTGGGCAGCGGCGCGGCGGTTCCAGTATTGGCGATCAGCGGGCTGCAGGGCAGCGGCAAATCGACGCTGGCCGAGCAGGTGGTGGCGCGCGCCCGGAACCGGGGCCTGAACGCCGCGACCCTGTCCATCGATGATGTCTACCTGACCCGCGCGCAACGGCAGCGGCTGGCACGCCAGGTCCATCCGCTGCTGATCACCCGGGGGCCGCCGGGCACCCACGACCTGCCGCTGGTCCACGCGCTGCTCGATGCCGCCGCCGCGCGCGAACCACTGGCGCTGCCGCGCTTCGACAAGCTGGCCGACGAGCGCCTGCCACAGGCGCAGTGGCCACGGCTGGAAAAGCCGCTGGACCTGCTGGTGTTCGAAGGCTGGTTCCTGGGCACACCGGCGCAGGAGGAATCCGAACTGGCTCAGCCGTTGAACGCCCTTGAACGTGATGCCGACAGCGATGGCCGCTGGCGCCACTGGTGCAACCAGGCCCTGGGGCGCGACTACCCGGCATTGTGGCAACGCTGTGACCGCCTGTGGTTCCTACAGCCGCCGGACTTCTCGGTAGTACCGCGCTGGCGCTGGCAGCAGGAGCAGAGCCTGCAGGCGGCCCAGCCCGGCCGGCATGGCATGAGCCGGCCGCAGCTGGAGCGCTTCGTGCAGTACTTCGAGCGGGTCAGCCGGCAGGCGCTGCATGCACTGCCGGCCCTCGCCGACCGGGTGGTGGTGCTGGATGCGCAGCGCCAGATACAGGCACTGCGCTGAGGCCCCTCATTCCACCAGGAAGGTCACCCGCAGATTGACCCGCCATTCGGTGATCTCACCGCTGCCATTGGTGACCACCTTGGTCTCGTTGATCCAGGCCCCCTGGATGCCCTTCACGGTTCCGGAGACCTTCTTCAGGCCGCTGCGCACGGCATCCTCCACGCTCGTGGGCGAAGAGGCGGTGATTTCGATGACCTTGGCAACCGACATGGCCTGTACTCCGTTGAACGCGGGAATCCCCGCAGGAAGTCCCACCCTGACGTGAAGGACGTAAAGGCCGGGGCACGGAGGTGTTAGCATCAGGGCGCATGAATCCTGCTCCGAACCTGATCCTGATCGGCCCGATGGGCGCCGGCAAAACCTGCATCGGCCGCCGCCTCGCCGAGCGCTTCACGCTGGACTTCGTCGATGTCGACCAGTCCATCGTCGACGCCGCCGGAGCCAGCATTCCCACGATCTTCGAGCACTCCGGCGAAGCCGGCTTCCGCAGCCTCGAGCGCGACGCGCTGGCCCGCCTCCTGCAGGGCCACGGCCAGCTGGTCTCGACCGGCGGCGGAGCGGTACTGGACCCGGACAACCGGGCATTGATCGCCCGCCGTGGCTTCGTGGTCTACCTGCGCGTCAGCGTGACCGCACAACTGGAACGGCTGGCCCGCGACAAGGCCCGGCCGTTGCTGCAGCGCCCCGACCGCGAACAGGTGCTGCATGACCTGGCCGCCCATCGCGATCCGCTGTACCGCGAACTGGCCGACCTTACCCTTGATACCGACCCGTACACCGCTGCCGACGCCACCGCCCAGCTGGTCGTCAAGCTCGCCGCGCAATGGCAGCGCCAGGACCTGATCGCATGACTTCCCCCACTCCGCTGCAGGTCGCCGTTGGCGGTGACCGCCCTTACACCATCTCCATCGGCGCCGGCGTCCAGAGCGATGGCCCTGCCCTCGCCCGCCACGTGCGGGGGCGCCACGTCCTGCTGCTCAGCGACAGCGACGTCGCCCCGCTGTACCTGGCGCGGCTGAAGCAGACCCTGCTGGCCGCGCGTCCGGACCTGGTCGTCGGCGAACACGTGCTGGCTGCCGGCGAAGCCTCCAAGACCCTGGCCGAATTCGGCCGCGCCATTGAAGCGCTGGCAGCCCTGGGCGCCACCCGCGATGCCTGTGTGTTCGCGCTCGGTGGGGGCGTCGTCGGCGACCTGGCCGGCTTCGCCGCAGCCTGCTGGATGCGGGGCATCGACTGCGTGCAGCTGCCGACCACGCTGTTGGCGATGGTCGATTCGTCCGTGGGCGGCAAGACTGCCGTAGACATTCCTGCCGGCAAGAATCTGGTCGGTGCCTTCCATCCGCCGCGCGCGGTGGTGGCCGATACCGGCGTGCTGGCCACCCTGCCGCCGCGCGAACTGCGCGCGGGGCTGGCCGAAGTGGTGAAGTACGGCGCACTGGGCGATGCGGATTTCTTCGACTGGCTGCAGCACCACGCCGACGCGCTGTCCGCTGGCGAGGACGTGGTGCTGGCCGAAGCCATCGCCCGCAGCTGCAGGCACAAGGCCGCCATCGTCGAGCGCGATCCGTTCGAGAAGGGGGAGCGTGCCCTGCTGAACCTCGGCCACACCTTTGGCCATGCCATCGAAACCGAACAGGGCTATTCGGCGCCGGGCCGCGATGCGCTGAACCATGGCGAGGCGGTGGCAGTGGGCATGGTGCTGGCGGCCAGGCTGTCCACCGATCTCGGCCTGGCCGACGATGCCGACCGCGCGCGCCTGCAGGCGCTGCTGGAAAGGCTCGGGCTGCCGGTCGCGATCCCGGCCGGCCTGGATCCGCAGGCCCTGCTCGGCCGCATGCGGCTGGACAAGAAGAACGTGGCCGGTCGACTGCGCCTGGTGCTCTGGCGCGGCATGGGGCGCGCCGAGGTGGTGCCGGACGTGGATGAAGCGGCGGTATTGAAGGTGCTGGGCCAGGGTTGATCGCTTCCGCGTGCGCCGGGCATGGCCCGGCGCTACCGGGGTTTCCTGAGCGTCCGCCGGGCATGGCCCGGCGCTACCGCGTTGCGGCCGGGGTCACCCTGGCCCCGCTACAATCGGGCCATGCATGTCTACCTGCAACATCCCGAAGCCGGTGCGCAGGCACCGCGGTTCCTGCGCCTGAGCCTGCAGCCGGATCTTTTCGGCGGCTGGGAGCTGCTGCGCGAAAGCGGCCGCGTCGGTGGCCGCTCGCAGCTGCGCCGCGAGCTGTTCCTGCAGGCCGACGAAGCCCGCCACGCCTTCGAGAAGGCGCGCGATGCCGAACTGCATCGTGGCTTCCAGATCCTTTCGCACGGCGACTGACGCCGCTGCCCACCTTCGATCCAAGGAACGTTCAACGTGACCAGCCCTCTCCGCAATGATCGCCTGCTACGCGCTCTGCGCCGCGAACCGGTGGATTGCACGCCCGTCTGGCTGATGCGCCAGGCCGGCCGCTACCTGCCGGAGTACCGCGCGACCCGGGCCAAGGCCGGCAGCTTCCTGGCGATGGCCAAGAACCCGGAGATCGCCTGCGAAGTCACCCTCCAGCCGCTGCGGCGTTTCCCGCTGGATGCCGCCATCCTGTTCTCGGACATCCTCACCATCCCCGACGCGATGGGACTGGAGTTGTACTTCGTCGAAGGCGAAGGCCCCAAGTTCCGCCACCCGGTGCGTGACGAAGCCGCCATCGCCAGGCTGGCGGTGCCGGACATGGAGCAGGACCTGGGCTACGTGATGGATGCGGTGCGCCTGATCCGACGCGAGCTGGATGGCCAGGTACCGCTGATCGGTTTCTCCGGCAGCCCATGGACACTGGCCTGCTACATGGTGGAAGGCGGCGGCAGCAAGGATTTCTCGCGCATCAAGGCCATGGCGCTGAACCACCCGCAGGCGCTGCACCGCCTGCTGGAGGTCACCACCGACGCGGTCATCGCCTATCTGGGCGCACAACGTGCGGCGGGCGCGCAGGCCCTGCAGGTCTTCGACACCTGGGGCGGCGTGCTGTCGCCGGCGATGTACCGCGAATTCTCGCTGCGCTACCTGCAGCGGATTGCCCAGGGCCTGGACCGTGGCGAAGGCAGCGAGCGTACGCCGCTGATCCTGTTCGGCAAGGGCACCGGCCTGCACCTGGAAGCACTGTCGCAGACCGGTGCGGATGCACTGGGCCTGGACTGGACGCTGGACCTGGACGAAGCGCTGCGCCGCACCGGTGGTCGCGTTGCCCTGCAGGGCAACCTCGACCCCACCACGCTGTACGCTTCGCCCGATGCGATCGCCGCCGCTGCCGCGCGCGTGCTCGATACCTATGCCGCCGGCAATGGCGGGTCGCGCGAGGGCCACGTGTTCAACCTGGGCCATGGCATGTCACCGGATATGGACCCGGCCCACGTGCAGGTACTGGTCGACGCGGTGCACGCGCACAGCCAGCGCTGAGCAGTGCGCATGCGGTTGCGGCGCGGCGTTGATCGCGCCGTGACCCGCAGTGCGCGATCATGGCGCCCCCACGTTGCACCGGCCACACCCCATGTCCACATCGCCATCGACCTACAACCGCCAGCGCCCCCTGCTGTGGCTGGTGTCCCTGGCGATCTTCATGCAGATGCTGGACTCGACCATCGTCAACACGGCGCTGCCGGCGATGGCGGCCAGCCTGGGCGAGAGTCCGCTGCAGATGCAGTCGGTGGTGTTCAGCTATGCACTGGCGGTCGCCACGTTCATTCCCGCCTCCGGCTGGATCGCTGACCGCTACGGCACCCGGCGCACCTTCCTGGTGGCGATCATCCTGTTCACCCTCGGCTCGCTGGCCTGCGCGCTGGCCCAGCACCTGCATCAGCTGGTGGGTGCCCGCGTGCTGCAGGGCATCGGCGGTGCGATGCTGCTGCCGGTCGGCCGCCTGGCGGTGATGCGTTCGGTGCCACGCGAGGACTTCCTGCGTGCGATGAGCTTCATCGCCATCCCCGCCCTGATCGGCCCCTTGATCGGCCCGACGCTGGGCGGCTGGCTGGTCGAGATCGCCTCCTGGCACTGGGTCTTCCTGATCAACCTTCCGATCGGCGTGATCGGCTTCATCGCTGCGATGAAGATCATGCCGGACCATTACGCCAGCCACCGCACCCGCTTCGACCTGCGCGGCTACATCATGCTGGCCTTTGCGATGGTGGTGCTGTCGCTGGCGCTGGATGGCATCTCCGGGCTGGGTACGCCGCACGCGCTGGTGATGCTGATAACCGTGGCGGGACTGGCCGCACTGGTGGGCTATTGGCTGCATGCGGCCAACTCGACCGCGCCGCTGTTCTCGCTGGCGCTGTTCCGTGTGCCCAGCTATCGCATCGGCATCCTCGGCAACCTGTTCTCACGCATCGGCAGCAGCGCCATGCCGATGCTGATTCCGCTGCTGCTGCAGGTGGGCCTTGGCCTGGGACCGATGAACGCCGGCCTGATGATGGTACCGGTGGCCGCGGCCGGCATGGTCTCCAAGCGGCTGGCGGTGAAGCTGGTCGAACGCTACGGCTATCGGCGCGTGTTGATGATCAACACCGTGCTGGTGGGCCTGGCCATGGCCAGCTTCATCCTGATGACGCCGGGCCAGCACCTGGGCTGGCGCCTGCTGCAGCTGGCCTTCTTCGGTGCGGTCAATTCGCTGCAGTTCACCGTGATGAACACCGTGACCCTGCGCGATCTGGATCGGGAGTTCGCCAGTTCGGGCAACAGTCTGCTGTCGATGGTGATGATGCTGGCTGCCGGCTTCGGCGCGGCGGCGGCGGGCAGCCTGCTGGCGGCCTTCGGCACGCACCTGGAGGGCCACGGCGCGACGGCGGCGTTGCATGCCACGTTCCTGTGCGTGGGTGCGATCACGCTGACCTCGACGATGATCTTCTGGCAGTTGCCGGACACCAAGCCCGAACCCCGCCAGGTCGAACACGTCGCGGAGTAGCCTGCCGGACTGTGCCCGGCCTCAGCGTCCCAACACCTTGGCGATGGCCTCCACCAGCAGCTCGCCCGTGACCGGTTTGCGCAGGAAACCGCCGATCCCGGCCGCTTCCACCTGCTTCTGCAGGTCCGGGTCCGTGCGCGCGGTCACCGCCAGCAACGGCAGCGTGTACCCCTGGTTGCGCAGATGCTCGGCCAGCTCGAAGCCGCTGAGGCCCGGCAGGTCCAGGTCAAGCAGGGCCACATCGAAATCACTCCCGCTGATCTCGCGCAACGCCGCCAACGCATGCCCGGCATGCACCACCTCATGGCCGCGCGCACTCAGAAGACCCTGCACGACATCGGCCACCGTCGCGTCATCCTCCACCAGCAGCACGCGCAGGGGGGGCATGTTCGCTACTGCATCCTCGCTCCGCGCGGCGCTGTCCGCATCGGCGTCGGCGTCCACTTCCAGCGGCAGGGGCAGCATCACTCCAAAGCAGGTTCCGCGCCCCAACTGGCTTTCGACCTGGATCCGGCCCTGCATCGCCTGCGCCAGCTCGCGGCAGATCGCCAGCCCCAGGCCGCTGCCACCATACTGCGCCGCGGTACGTGCACCGTCAGCCTGCTCGAACCGGCGGAACAGGCGCAGCTGCTGTTCCTGGCTGATGCCCGGCCCGGTGTCACGCACTTCGAACTGGAGTGCACGCATCGCCTCATCGCACCGGGCATGCAGGGTGATGGTGCCACGGCTGGTGAACTTCACCGCGTTGGACAGCAGGTTGAGCAGGATCTGCCGCACCCGGACCGCATCGCCGGTGGCCTGCAGGCCGGGCGGCAAGCGATTGTCCAGGACGAAGCGCAGTCCCTTCTGCGCGGCCAGCGGCCCCATCAGCGCGGCCAGGTCCTGCAGCAGGCAATGGAGCGCGAACGGCCGGGACTGCAGTTCCAGGCGCCCCGATTCGATCCGCGCCAGGTCCAGCGCATCGTTGACCAGATGCAGCAGATGCTCGCCCGCCTGGCGGATGGACTGGGTGTAGCCGCGCTGCTGAGGATCCAGCGGCGAGGACAACAGCAGCTCGCTCATGCCCATCACACCGGTCATCGGCGTGCGGATCTCATGGCCCAGATTGGCCAGGAAGCGTGTCTTGGCCGCCGAAGCCTGCTCGGCCAGCTCCTGCTTGTGCAACGCCAGCTGGTAGGCGTGGCGACGCTGCAGGCGGCGACGGTACAGCCACGCGAACCAGCTGGTCAGCAGCAACGCGATCGACGTCAGCACCAGCAGGCCCGACAGGCTGCGCCACCACGGCGGCTGCACGCGGAACTCCAGGGTCTGCACCCGCGACCAGACGTGGTCGGCCGAGCGCGCCTGCACTTCCAGACGATAGCTGCCCGGCGGCAGCCGCGAGAACAGGCGTTCACCGGCAGGCCCGACCTCGACCCAGTCCGGGTCATAACCGGCCAGGCGGTAGCGATACGAATTGGAGGCCGAATCGGCAAAGGACAGCAGGCGCGCCACGATGCGCAGATCGCGGTCGCCGTCGGCGATCAGCAACGGTGTGTCGTGGGTCAGGTCCAGCACCTGCTCGTTGCGGCGCACCTCCACCCGCTCGATCACCAGCGGTGCGCGGCGCACCGAAGGCCGCACCTGTTCCGGATCGAACACCACCACGCCGGCCGGGGTGCCTGCCACCAACCGTCCCGAAGACGTCGCGATCAAGGTATGCGCGCGGAACTCCTGGCTGGGCAGGCCATCGTGCACGCCGTACAGGCGCACGTTCTGGCCGTCCGCGCCGACCCGGACCAGGCCGCGTGCGCTGGTGGCCCAGGCCACACCCTGCGCATCGACCACCAGACCGGTAGCGGAAACCGCTGGATATCCCTGTTCGGCACCAATGACCCCCTGCCGCTCCAGACGCCCCTGGCTCCATCGATAGCGCGACAACCGGCCGTCCTCGGACAGCCACACCTGGCCGTCGCTGCCGGTATACGCCGCGTACAGTGCCGTTGCCGGCGCGCCGGGCACCGGCTGGAAGCGCTGCTGCTCAGGCTGCCACTGCAGCAGCCCGCGGCTGCTGGCCAGCCACAGCTGCTTCTGCGGACCGCATACCAGATCCTGGTTCAGCTGGCCGTTCTGCAGTCCGTTCTGGCCATTGTCCAGTTCGAGCAGCAGCCGACCTTCCAGATCGCGCTGCTGCAGGCCGGCGGGCATCATCAACCACAGGCTGTTGCTGTCGCAGATCATCAGTGCGTCGACATCGCCCTCCATCGCGGCATCGGCAGGCGCGTCGCGCCCCCAGCGGCGCAGCTCGTCGCGCGCCGGGTCATAGCGCAGCAGCGCTCCGGACGAACCGATCCAGACCCGGCCATGGCGGTCCTCGCGAACCGAGGTCAGCCAGTGGATGCCATTGACGCCACGCCGGAACTGCTCGATCTGGCCGGTACGGGGATTGAAGCGATCCAGCGCGCCGTGGCTGCCGACCGTCCAGACACCTCCGTTGCTGGACGCACTGGTGCCGAGTACGTAGGCGTTGCGCAGTGATGATGCATCGTCCTCCAGACGCGAGAACACCGAGAACTGCCACCACCGCGGCAACAGGTGCCAGAGACCGGCATTGGTGCTGGCCAGCCAGATGCCGCCCTCGCGATCCTCGTAGGCACCGGTCCAGTTCGGCCGCACCTGGCCGCGGGCGATCGCGCTGTACAGCGGCACCGTCTGGTACTGGCCATCGACCGCTCGGCCGAGTCCGCTGCGGGTGTCCAGCCAGTAGCCCCCCTGCTCATCGCGCAGCATCATGCCCAGCACCTCGTCGCCGGCCGGCACCGACCAGGGTTGCCGCTCGAAGCGACCATCCGGCCGGCGCACGAATGCGCCGGACAGCGTGCTGATCCACAGGCTGCCGTCAGGCTCGGCGCTCAGACCGTTGATCAGCTGGCCGGGCACCTGCTCGTCGCCGACCCGTTCGAAATCGCTGCCGGTCCAACGCGCCACGCCATGCTTGGTGCCCACCCACAGGCTGCCGTCGGGCAGCGTGGCCAGATAGGGCACCGCAGCAGCCGGCAGGCTGCGCGGATTGTTCGCCTCGGGCAGGAAGCGCTGCACGCGATCATTGCCATCCACCCGGTACAGCCCGCCTTCGTGGGTACCGAACCAGATCGAGCCATCGGGGGTGGCGGCCAGGCTCCAGATCGTATTGGTGCTCATCAGCGGCTGGCTGCTGCGGTCGAAGAACCGCAGCTGCCGGCGGTCGGCCGACATCCTTACCAGGCCGGCATTCTCGGTGCCGATCCACAAGCGGTTGCGGGTATCGACCAGTACGGTCCAGATGCGGTTGTCGCGCAGGCCGTCCTCGGAGCGCCAGACCCGGTAGTTGCGACCGTCGTATCGTGCCAGCCCGTCATTGGTGGCGATCCACAGGTAGCCGTAGCGGTCCTCCGCCATGCGGTTGACGGTGTTGGACGGCAGGCCATCGAACACCGTCACCTGCCGGGGCGTGGGCGGTACCGGCTGTGCAGCAGCGGGCGCCAGGCAGCACAGCAGAAGCATCAGCAGCATCGCCGCCCGCAGATACGCCACTGATCGCCTCCTCACGCGTTCCCAGATGGTGCCCGTCGTGCGGGCGTCGGCATGGTAAACCGAAAGTCGCGCCGTTCACGCCCGGCGCCGGCGCAATCAGCCCTCACCCTGGCGCTTGCTGCGAGCCTGCACGATGGCCGCCACCAGCATGTCGCCCGTGACCGGCTTGCGCAGGAAACCGTCGAAACCGGCGGCCAGCACCTGCGCCTCCGCATAGGCATCGGACCGCGCGGTCACCGCCACCAGCGGCAGCTCATAGCCCATGGCGCGCAGCTGACGGGCGATCGCGGTTCCGTCCAGCGCCGGCAGATCCAGGTCGAGCAGACCGACATCGAACCCCTCGGTCGCGATCTCCGACAAGGCCCCCAGGCCGTGCAGCACATGCACTACGTCGTGGCCACGACCGCGCAGCAGGCCGGCGATGACGTCCGCTACCGTGGCGTCATCTTCGACCAGCAGGATGCGCAGCGGCGGCAGCGGCGGTGGCGACGCCCTGTCCGAACCACTGTGGGCAGCCTGGCGGGTCCACGGCAGCGGCAGCTGCACGCGGAACCGCGCGCCCCTGCCCGGCTGGCTGTCGACATCGATGCGCCCCCCCATCGCCACGGCCAGTTCCTGGCAGATCGCCAGGCCCAGCCCGCTGCCGCCATAGCGCGATGCTGTCCGCGGGCCATCGGCCTGCTCGAAGCGATGGAACAGACGCTGCTGCTGTTCGGCATTGATGCCGGGGCCGGTATCGAACACCTCGAAGCACACCCCGCCGCCATCCTCCTGCAGCCGCACGCCCAGGCCGACCTGGCCGCGCTCGGTGAACTTGATGGCATTGCCGAGCAGGTTCAGCAGGATCTGGCGGATGCGCATTTCATCGCCACTGACGCTGATCGGGCCGGGCAAGGCATCCTCGCGTACAAAATCGAGCTGGCGCTGCTGCGCCATCGGCCGCATCAGCATCTGCACCTGGTCCAACAGCGCGGCAAGATCGAACGGACGCAGGTCCAGCTCCAGCCGCCCGGCTTCGATCCGGGCCAGGTCCAGGGCATCGTTGACCAGACGCAGCAGATGGCTGCCCGCCTGCTGGATCGATCCGGCATAGCTGCGCTGTACCGGATCCAGTGATGTGGCCAGCAGCAGTTCGCTCATGCCCAGCACGCCGGTCATCGGCGTGCGCACTTCATGACCCAGCGTGGCCAGGAAGTGGCTCTTGGCCTGCGAGGCCTGCTCGGCCAGTTGCTGCTTGTGCACAGTCAGCTGCCACTGCTGGCGCCTTCTCAGACGGCTGCGGATCGCCCATGCCAGCACCAGCAGCAGCAACGAGCCCAGCAGCAGGTAGCCGAAGATCGCCATGCCGCTGCGCCACCAGGGCGGCAATACCTTCACCTGCAGTTGCTGCGACGGCGTCCACGGACCACTGTCGGTGGCCGCCTGTACTTCGATCACGTAGGCACCGGGCGCGAGGCGCGACAGCGTGCGCTGGCCGTCGCCGCCCTGCTCCACCCAGTTCTGGTCATAGCCCTGCACACGGAACCGATAGCGGTTGCCCTGCGGGTTGCCGTACGAGAGCAGCCGCGCGTCGATCTGCAGATCACGGTCATCCGGACCCAGCAGCAGCACCCCGGTGGTCGGCAAGGGTTGCCAGCCGCGCGCATCGTCGCGACGTACGCGCACCTGCGCGATCACCAGCGCGGAGGATGGCAGTGGGGTGTCGGCGGCATTGACGTCGAAACCGACCGCGCCGGTCTGGGTCACCGCGAGCACGCGGCCATCGGCGTTCACCGCAGGCGGTCGGCCGGTGAATTCGGCATCGGGCAGTCCGTCGCGCTCGGTGAACTGCCTCAGCCGCTTCGTTTTCGGATCCCAGCGCAGCAGACCGCGCGGCGTGGTGGCCCACAGTCGGCCATCGTCGGCCAAGGCCAGCCCACCCATGCTCAGGGGTGGCACGCCGGCGGCAGCATCGACGCGCTGCACCAGGCGCAGGCTCATGCCGTCCCACTGGTAGCGCTCAAAGGCGCCCTGGCGGGCGAGCCACAGCTGCTGCGGATCGATCCACACCAGGTCGTAGATCGATCCCCGCGAGACGCCCGGAACCGCCTCGAAGCGCTCACCCTGCTGGCGCCAGAGGCCCATGTCACCCATCACCCAGGCCTGCCCGCGCGGATCGAATCGAATCTGCTCGATCGGCGCATCGCCCAGGCCGCGGAATCCCTCGACGGGGAAGCTGCGCAGCACCCGGCCATCGTCCAGACGCTGCTGCACGCCGACATTCATCACCGACACCCAGGCGGTGCCATCCGGCGCCTGCCGCATCAGGTCGATGCGCTGGCGCAGGTCGGAGCCGCCGTCGATGCGCCAGTCCCGGGTTGCGCGGGTGGCCGGGTCATAGACGGTGATGCGCCCGGCGCGGCCCAGCCAGAGACGGCCGTCCGGCCGCGGCAGTACCGACCAGACCGCGCCACTGCCCAGTTCGCGATCACTGGCGAGCAGACTCAGCACACCCTGCGCATCGATCCGGTACACGCCGTGTGCCGAACTCACGTAGTAATTCCGGCCATCGGTGGCCGCACTGAGCAGGTACTGGCTGTCCAGCGGTTTGCCGTCGAGCTGGTTCCAGGTGGAGAAGCGGCGCCAGTCCGGCGGCAGATAGGCCAACCCCTGGCTCAGCAGGGCCACCCAGACCCCGCCCTCGTGGTCCTGCAGCAGATCGAGCACGCCACTGTGCGCGGTCAGGAAGCCGCTGCCGCGATCGCCCTCCAAGCGCCGCAGTGTCTGCGCATCACCGCGCAGCAGTCCATCCGAGGTACCTGCCCAGTAGCCTCCCTGCCGGTCCGCCAGCACCAGTGCCGAGCGCAGGCGATCACTGCCGGCCCAGCGTGGACGGCTGACGCGGTCCTGGGCATCGATGCGGAACAGGCCTTCGTTCTGGCTGCCGACCCAGATCGATCCATCGGGGTCGCGGCTGAGACGCAGCACGCTGACCGAGCCCAGCTCGCGCGGCGCGATGGCCTCGAAGCCGTTGCCGTTCCAGCGGGCGACACCGGCCTCGGTGCCGACCCACAGGCGGCCCTGCGCGTCAACCAAGCTGCTGAAGATGGTGTTGCTGGGCAAGCCGCCGGGGCGCTGCGGATCATGCTGGAAGAAGCGCAGGCTGCCATCCTCGCCGAAGCGGCATACGCCATGGCCGCTGGTGCCGATCCACAGCGCATCGTCCGCATAGGCCAGTGTCCAGAACTGGCTCTGGCATTCATTGTTCACCGTGTCGAAGCTGGAGAAGCGCTCGCGATCCGCGTCCAGCCGGGCGATGCCCTTGCCGTTGATGCCGACCCACACCCGGTCCAGCGGATCCACCAGCAGGGTCTCGATCTCGTTGCCCGGCAGCGAACCCGGTCGCTCCGGTTCATGCTGCCAGACCCGCAGCGTCGTGCCGTCGTAGCGGGCCAGCCCACCATCGGTAGCCGCCCAGATGTACCCCTGGCGGTCTTCGGCCAGGGCCACGACCATGCGCGACGGCAAGCCCTCGGCGGCGCCGAAGCGGCGCAGCCGTGGTGTCTCCCCAGCCATG
The DNA here is from genome assembly GCF_056757995.1 of Stenotrophomonas sp. STEN147. Classification (NCBI taxonomy): domain Bacteria; kingdom Pseudomonadati; phylum Pseudomonadota; class Gammaproteobacteria; order Lysobacterales; family Lysobacteraceae; genus Stenotrophomonas; species Stenotrophomonas sp. STEN147. Next base: position 4,984 of record NZ_JBRRCG010000021.1, on the reverse strand, counting down.
TCCAGAGTCGCGGCCACCGTGGCGCTTGCCAGCAGCAGCAGACCCGTTACTGCGATGCCTCGGCACCACAGACGCCAGCCACTCGTCATCCTGAACCCCCGATCCAGCCGCGATTGTCACACAGCCCAGGCTTCACGACTGCAACAGCCCGTTTCCAGTGGCATCGCCACCACGAACTGTTGCAGCCATGCACGCAGCGTTGTCAGGGGGCTGTGCGTATGATCGCAGCGTCCCTTCCCGGAGCCCGCCATCGATGCGACCCCGCCTGCTCCTGCTGCCCTTGCTGCTCGCCGCTGCACCCGCCTGGGCACAGCTCGATACCTACCGGCTGGATCCGGTGCACACGCGGGTGCTGTTCACGATCGATCATGCCGGCTATTCGCAGGCCATGGGGACGGTTTCGGGCAGTGAGGGCCACCTTCAGTTCGATCCCGACAACTGGCGCGAGGCAACCCTGCAGGTCGATGTGCCGGTGGCCCGGCTGGATCTGGGTGATGCCAAATGGAACCAGGCCACGCTGGCCCGCAGCCTGCTTGATGGCGAGCGGTTTCCCAGCGCCCGGTTCGTATCGTCGCGGGTCGAACCGATCGATGCGAACCACGCCCGTGTGTTCGGAACGCTGACCCTGCGCGGGGTCAGCCAGGAGGTCGCGCTGGATGTGACCCTCAATGCCATCAAACGCTATCCCTTGCCGCCGTTCCGCCGCACCGCCGGTTTTTCCGCCAGCACCACGTTGAGCCGCCGCGCGTTCGGCATCACCGCCTGGCCCGGGGTGATCGGCGACGCGGTACAGGTACGGATCGAGGCCGAGGCCTTCCTCGACCGCAGCGACAGGCCGGGAACTCCTGCCCCGGTTCCCCACTCCGACAGCAAGACGGCCCCCAAGGACCCCGCATGACCGCCAAGAACTCCCCTGCCGCCTGGGGCAGTGTCAGCCAGACCCTGCACTGGTTGATCGCACTACTGATCCTCGCCCTGGGTGTGATCGGCCTGACCATGGGCGAACTGCCCAGGACGCCCAAATACTTCTGGGTCTACACCGCGCACAAGTCGATCGGCATCACCGTGCTGGCCCTGGTGCTGCTGCGCCTGGTCTGGCGCCTCTACGCCGGTGCGCCCAAGCCGGTGCCGGGTGTGCCCAGCTGGCAGGAGCGCATCGCCAGCGCCACCCACGTGCTGCTGTACGTGCTGATGTTCGCCATTCCGCTTTCGGGCTGGCTGTACGACTCTGCCAGCGGGCTGCGGCCCTTCCGCTGGTTCGGCCTGGTCGATGTGCCCAAGCTCAGCGGGCCGGATCCGCAGGTCGTCGCCGTGTCGCATGCAATCCATGAGTACGGCTTCTGGCTGCTGATCGCTGTGGTGCTGGCCCATGCCGGCGCTGCCCTTTACCACCACCTGTTCCAGCGCGACGACACGTTGACCCGCATGCTGCCGCGCGGCTGGCTTGCCTCTCCCCAGAAGGACTGACCGATGAACCTGAAACTGACCACCCCGGCGGCCGTGGCCGCTGCCCTGGCCGGCATGCTGGCCATCGCCCCGGCGTTCGCCGCGGACTATGCACAGGCTCCCGGCGCGGGCTCGATCCTGGTATTTGCCAGCAAGTACGACGGCGAAGTGTTCACCGGCAGCTTCCCGGGCTTCGCCACCAAGCTCAGCTTCGATCCCGCCAATCCGGCGGCCGGCTCACTCGACGTCGTGATTCCGCTGGCCGGCGCCAGGAGCGGCAACAGCGATCGTGACTCGACGCTGCAGAGCGCGGACTTCTTCAATGTCGGCAAGTTCGCCACCGCGCGTTACACCGCGAAGGGCTTCCGCGCCATCGGCAATGACCAGTTCGCCGCCGATGGCACGCTCGAGCTGCGTGGTGTCAGCAAGCCGGTGACGCTCACCTTCACCTGGAAGCCGGGCACGCAGCCGGTGCTGACCGGCAAGGCCACCGTCAAGCGCCTGGACTTCAGCGTCGGCGCCGGCGATTGGGCCGACACCAAGACCATCCCCGACGAAACCGCGATCAGCACGATCGTGAAGTTCGACGCGAAGTAAGCCACGGGCCATGCCCGGCTGCACCTGGGAACGGTGATACAGGGTAGCGCCGGGCCATGCCCGGCGGCGTCACCCCGCAGCCAGCCAGGCCCGCACCCGCGCCGCATCGAAGGGCCAGTCCAGTTCGCGGCCGCCCGCCTCGTCGCGCAGCACCGGTACCCGCGCGCCGTAGTGCGCCTCCAGCGCTGGATGGTCATCCAGGAACACCGATTCGAACTCGGGCGCGCGTGCCTTGGCCAGTTCGGCCAGGGCCATATCGCACAGGTGGCAGTCGTCACGCTGGAACAGGGTCAACACCGGCTTGCCTCGCTTGGCGGAAATGCTGCGCCGCAGCCATCGGAGGGCCCGGCAAGCCGCTAGAATAGCCGCTTGTCCGGTACCCGCAGTTTGGCATCCATGGCTGTCAGCACGTTCGACGTCTTCAAGATCGGCATTGGCCCGAGCTCTTCCCACACCGTCGGACCGATGAAGGCCGCCGAGCGGTTCATCCATCGCTGGCTGCTCGACCCCGGCCGCCTGCACGAGGTCGCACGCATCCGCGCCGACGTCTACGGTTCGCTGGCGCTGACCGGTCGCGGCCATGGCACCGACAAGGCGATCCTGCTTGGCCTGGAAGGCCAGCGCCCCAACCTGATCGATCCGGACATCATTCCGTCCACGCTGGAGCGCATCCGCAGCAGCAAGCGCATCCAGCTGATGGGCCAGCATGAGATCGCCTTCGACGAGAAGCGCGACCTCGGCATGAACAAGCGGCAGAAGTTGCCGTACCACACCAACGGCATGCGCTTCACCGCGTACAACGCCGACGATGAAGTGATCGCCACGCGCGACTATTACTCCGTTGGCGGTGGCTTCGTGGTCAACCAGGACGACGCGGCCGATGACCGCATCGTGCCCGACGAAACCCCGCTGCCCTATCCGTTCAAGAGCGGCGACGAGCTGCTCGCGCAGACCGCGCGCAGCGGCCTGAGCATCGCGCAGCTGATGTTCGAGAACGAGAAGTGCTGGCGCAGCGAGGACGAGATCCGCGCCCAGCTGCGCGAGATCTGGAGCGCGATGCAGTCGTGCGTGACGCGCGGCATCCGCGAGGAAGGCGTGCTGCCGGGCGGCCTGAAGGTCGGCCGTCGCGCGCCGGCGCTGTACCGCGAGCTGTCATCGAAGCCGGAAGCGGCGATGCGCGATCCGCTGACCACGCTGGACTGGGTCAATCTGTACGCGCTGGCCGTGAACGAGGAAAACGCCGCCGGTGGCCGCGTAGTAACCGCGCCGACCAACGGTGCGGCCGGCGTGCTGCCCGCGGTGCTGCATTACTTCGACCGGTTCTGCCCGGGCGCGAACGAGCAGCGTGTGTTCGACTTCCTGCTGACCTCGGCCGCGATCGGCATCCTCTACAAGGAGAATGCTTCGATTTCCGGTGCCGAAGTAGGCTGTCAGGGCGAAGTGGGCGTGGCCTGCTCGATGGCGGCCGGCGGCCTGGTCGCGGCGCTGGGTGGCAATCCAAGCCAGATCGAGAATGCCGCGGAAATCGGCATGGAACACAACCTCGGCCTGACCTGCGACCCGATCGGTGGGCTGGTTCAGATTCCCTGCATCGAGCGCAACGCGATGGGCGCGGTGAAGGCGATCAATGCCTCGCGCATGGCGATGCGCGGCGATGGCAAGCACAAGGTGTCGCTGGACAAGGTCATCAAGACCATGCGCGACACCGGCCGCGACATGCAGGACAAGTACAAGGAAACCAGCCGCGGCGGCCTCGCGGTGAATGTCATCGAGTGCTGATGACGGGCATCTGCCGGACGACACCGTCACCGCGTTCCGGTTAGGCTCGGGCATCCCCTGTCACGGAATGTCCCATGCGCGTGATCGCCGCCGCACTGCTGGCCTGCCTGCCCCTCACCGCCGCTGCCGCTCCCGCCTATGGGCCGCGGCTGGAGGGCTTCGATTACGGCTATCCGGTACAGACCTTCACCCTGGAATCGCAGCAGCAACCGCTGCAGATGGCCTATCTGGACATTGCGCCGACGACCGCGCCGATCGGCGTGGTGGTGCTCCTGCATGGCAAGAATTTCTGCGCGGCGACCTGGAAGGAAACCATCCCTCCCCTGCTCGCCGCCGGTTACCGCGTGATCGCACCTGACCAGGTCGGCTTCTGCAAATCCAGCAAGCCGGAGCGCTACCAGTATTCATTCGGCCAGCTCGCCGCCAACACCCATGCACTGCTGCAGCAGCTGCAGCTCGGCGGCCTGCCCGTGCACCTGGTCGGCCATTCGATGGGGGGCATGCTGGCGGTGCGCTATGCACTGACCTATCCGCAGGAACTGCGCAGCCTGTCGCTGGTCAATCCGATCGGCCTGGAGGACTGGAAGGCGCTGGGCGTGCCGTGGCGGAGCGTCGATGCCTGGTATGCCGGCGAGCTGAAAACCAGTTACGAGAGCATCCGCCGCTACCAGCTGGACGTGTACTACGACGGCACCTGGAAGCCTGCCTATGAAACCTGGGCACGCATGCAAGCGGGCATGTACGAGGGCGACGGCAGGCAGGCGGTGGCCTGGAGCCAGGCGCTTGCCTCGGACATGGTGTTCAACCAGCCGGTGGTATACGAGCTGAAGAATCTGAAGGTGCCGACCGCGCTGTTCATCGGCCAGAAGGACCGCACCGCGATCGGTCGTGACCTGGCACCGGCAGAAGTGAAGGCGCGGCTGGGCAACTATCCGGCGCTGGGCAAATCGGCCGCTGCGGCGATTGCCGGCGCGACGCTGGTCGAATTCGCCGAACTGGGCCATTCGCCGCAGGTACAGGACCCCAGGCAGTTCAATGCCGCGCTGCTGAAGGTGTTGAAAGGGCGCTGATGCGGATCCGCCGGGGGGGGGCCCGGGCGCCCCGGGCGCGCCCCCCAAAACACGGGTTGAGGGGGCCAAGCCCGGCGGCCGCACGCGGGGGG
>NZ_JBRRCG010000020.1:0-67691 GCF_056757995.1 Stenotrophomonas sp. STEN147 | reverse complement strand
GCCTTTATTCTCCTCCCGGGGGCGGGTCACGTTCCGGGTGTATTGCCCGCGGGCCCGGGGGGCTCCTTTTGGGGGCGGGGGGTGGTCGGGGGTCCTGCCCCCCCGCCGTGCCGGGTCGTCAGCGACCCAGCTCGAACACCACGTCCAGGTTGACCGAAACGGTGGATTCGCCCGGTGCGACCGGCGTGGCCTTGTCCATGGCGGCCGAGGCCATCTGTGCCCGCATCATCGGCACCGGGCGGAAGCCGCCGTTGCTGTTTTCAGAGATGCTGACGATGCGGCGCACCTGCAGGCCCAGCGACTTGGCGTAGGTCTGGGCGCGGGCCTGTGCCTTCTTCAGCGCGGCCAGGCGGGCTTCGTCATAGACCGGTTCCGGCTGGTCGATCTCGAAGCTGGGGCCGTTGATCTGGTTGGCGCCCTGGGCGGCCAGCGCATCGAGCACCTGGCCCAGCTTGGCGATGTCGCGGACCTTCAGGCTGACGGTGTTGCTGGCCTGGTAGCCGGTGATCTTCGGCGCTTCGTTGTCGGCATAGCGGTACTGCGGGTTGAGGCTGACGCCGCTGGTCTGCACATCGCGCTCTGCGATGCCGGCCGCCTTGATCGCGGCCAGCACCTTGTCCATCTGCTGCGCATTCTGGCGCATGGCGCTGTTGCCGTCGGCGGCCTGGGTGACCACGCCGGCCGACAGGGTGGCCACATCCGGCACACGGGTCGCTTCGGCGTTGGCCGAAATGTTCAGCAGGGTGCCCTCGGCCGGGGCGGCGATCGGCGGCGGCGGGGCGGCATGGGCGGACATCGAGGCTCCAAGGGCGAGGGACAGGGCAAGCAGCAGCGGGGAGGCGGTCAGGCGCATGGGATCTCCTTGTTGTGGCGTGAGGGTGGTGTCGTAGCGATGAACGCGCTGTGAGTCCGTTCGGGGTTGAAGGCACGCGGGAGCAGGTTGCCGACGATTCAGGCGGCGGCCTCAGGTTATGCTGTGCCGATGCTCTATCTTGCTTCCCGCTCCCCCCGACGCAACCAGCTGCTGGCCCGACTCGGACGCCCCTTCCAGGCGCTTGACCTGGAGGTTGTCGAGCAGCGCGCGCCCAGTGAAAGCGCCGAACAGTACGTCTGCCGGGTTGCGGCCGACAAGGCGCGCGCCGGGTTGGCCCGGGTGCTGGCCGATGACCCGGACGCACGGGTGCTGGGCTCGGATACCGAGGTCGTGCTTGATGGCGAGGTGTTCGGCAAGCCGGTCGATGCCGCCGATGCCCGGGCAATGCTGGCGCGCCTGGCCGGACGCACGCACCAGGTGATGACGGCCGTGGTGGTGGTCGGCGCGGCCGGGCTGGACAGCGAACTGGTGGTGTCCGAGGTCACGTTCGCTGCGATCGGCACCGCCGACATCGCCGCCTATGTGGCCACCGGTGAGCCGCTGGACAAGGCCGGGGCCTACGCCATCCAGGGTGGGGCCGAGCGCTGGATCGAACACCTGTCCGGCAGCTACTCCGGTGTGATGGGGCTTCCGCTGCTGCACACCGATCGTCTGCTGGCGCGCTGCGGCGTGCCGGCTCCCATTGCCAACGCCGCCAGGGAGGCTGCAGATGTCTGAGGAAATCCTGGTCAATGTGACCCCACGCGAGACCCGGGTCGCGGTGATCGAGAATGGCATGCTGCAGGAACTGCACATCGAGCGCGGCTGGCGCCGGGGTGTGGTCGGCAATATCTACAAGGGCAAGGTGCAGCGGGTGATGCCGGGCATGCAGGCCGCCTTCGTCGAGGTCGGCCTTGAGCGCGCTGCGTTCCTGCATGCCAACGACGTGGTGCGGCCGGCGCCGGTGGCCAGTGCCGACACCGAGAACACCACGCTGCCACCACCGGCCAGCGTCCCGATCGTCGAGCTGCTGCGCGACGGCCAGGACATCGTGGTGCAGGTGGTGAAGGATCCCATCGGTACCAAGGGCGCGCGGCTGACCACGCAGATCAGCATCCCGTCGCGCTACATGGTGCTGCTGCCGCAATCGAAAGTGGTGGGCGTGTCCGCGCGCATCGAGGACGAGGCCGAGCGCGCGCGTCTGAAGGCGCTGGTGACCGAGTTGTCGGCACAGCACGGCGGCTACGGCTACATCGTGCGCACCAACGCCGAAGGGCAGCCGGCCGAAGCCATCGCCGAGGACATCGCCTATCTGTCGCGGGTCTGGAACGTGGTGGAGCGCCGCGGCCGCGACGCCACCCCCTGCAGCGTGATCTATGAAGACCTGAGCCTGCCGCTGCGTTCGGTGCGCGACCTGATCCGCAAGGACGTGGACAAGGTGAAGGTCGATTCCAAGGAAACGTTCGCGCAGCTGCAGGCTTTCGTGGCCAAGTACATGCCGGTGCTGGCCGAGAAGCTGGAGCTGTACTCCGGCGATCGCCCGATCTTCGACATGTTCGGCGTGGAGGACGAGATCGGCCGCGCGCTGGACAAACAGGTGCCGCTGAAGTCCGGTGGCTACCTGGTGATCGACCAGACCGAAGCGATGACCACCATCGACGTCAACACCGGGTCGTTCCTCGGCCAGCGCAACCTGGAGGAGACGGTGTTCCGCACCAACCTGGAGGCGGCGCAGGCCGTGGCCAGGCAGCTGCGCCTGCGCAATCTCGGCGGCATCATCATCATCGACTTCATCGACATGGACAATGCCGAGCACCGCCGCCAGGTGCTGCGGACCCTGGAAAAGGCGCTGGCGCGGGACCATGCCAAGACCACGGTCTACGACTTCTCGCCGCTGGGCCTGGTGGAGATGACCCGCAAGCGCACGGTCGAAAGCCTGGAGCGCCAGCTGTCGGAGACCTGCCCGCAGTGCAGCGGTCGCGGCACCATCAAGACCACCGAAACGGTCACCTACGAGATCTTCCGCGAGATCACCCGCGCGGTGCGCCAGTTCGATGCCGCGCGCCTGCTGGTGATCGCGTCGACCAAGGTGGTGGCGCGCATCACCGATGAGGAATCCGCGGCGGTGGCCGAGCTGGAAGAGTTCCTCGGCAAGAGCATCCGTTTCCAGGCGGATGAGCAGTACCTGCAGGAGCAGTTCGATGTTGTGCTGCTCTGATCCACGCCGGGCGAAGGTCGGCGGCGGCCGATGAGCGCGCCGCCGCGCCTGCGACTGCGAAGGATCCGCCGTCATCTCATTGCTGCCTGTGCGGTGGCCCTGGTCGGGTTGGCGCTGCTGGTGGGCACCTTCAGCCAACTGCTGCCGCTGGCCGAGCGACACCCCGACAGGATCGCCGCCTGGTTGAGCGAGCGCGCAGGCCAGCCGGTCCGTTTCGACCAGCTGGACACGGCGTGGACCCGTCGTGGCCCGCTGCTGCAGCTGAAGGGCCTGCGCATCGGCGCCGGGCAGGGCCTGGCGGTCGGCGAGGCTGAAATCCTAGTGTCGATGTACAGCGGCCTGCTGCCGGGCCGTTCGTTGACCGAGCTGCGTCTGCGCGGCCTGGCCCTGGATCTGCAGCAGAGCCAGGACGGTCGCTGGTCGGTGCGTGGCCTGCCGCAGCCCAGCAGCGGGGGTGACCCGCTGGAGGCACTGCGCCGGCTGGGCGAGCTGCAGGTGATCGGCGGCCGGCTGGGCGTGCAGGCCCCGGCACTCGGCATCGACACCGTATTGCCGCGCGTCGATCTGCGCCTGCGCGTCAACGGCGACCGCCTGCGGGTAGGCGTGCGGGCCTGGGCCCAGACCGACGCACTGCCGCTGACCGCCGTGCTGGATGTGGACCGTGTGCGTGGCGACGGCGAGGCATGGCTGGGCGCCGATCCCATCGATTTCCGCGCCTGGTCGCCGTTGCTGGCGGCCGGGGGCGTGCGCCTGCGTGAAGGACGCGGCGAACTCAATGTGTGGCTGACCCTGCGCGATTTCGTCCCCGTGGCGCTGACCACCAATTCGGATCTGCGGGATCTGCGCATCGACGGTGCACCGATGCCGGGGCTGGCAGTGCCGCGGCTGCAGTTGCAGCGCATGCAGGCGCTGCTGCGCTGGCAGCGGCAGGCGGACGGATGGGCGATGCAGGTACCGCGCCTGCGGCTGGTGGACGACACCGGCGCGCAGCAGCTTGATGGACTGCACCTGCAGGTCGGCACGCAACTGGGCATCCGCAGCGGGGCGGTGCAGGCCGGCACCGCGCTGCGTGCGCTGGCGCTGAGTGACCGCCTGGACCCTGGCCTGCGGCGTTGGCTGTTCCTGTCAAAGCCGCAGCTGGATCTGCGGGAACTGCAGCTGGCCGGCACGCGCAACGGTCCGCTGTGGGCCCAGGGCGAGCTGCAGTCGCTGGGTTTTGCCAGCGTCGGTGACGCACCTGGCCTGCGTGGGCTGGGCGGCCATTTCGAGGGCGACGCCGATGGCTTCCGCCTGCAGCTGCAGCCGCAACGCGAGCTTCAGTTCGATTGGCCGACCGGCTTCGGTGTGCGCCACGACCTGCACCTGGCAGGCCAGGTGGTGGGGTGGCGCGACGAAGGCGGCGGCTGGCGCATCGGCACGGCCGCCCTGCGCGTGGAAGGCACGGATTACGCAGCCGATCTGCGCGGCGGTGTCTGGTTCCAGGGCAATGGCACGCGTCCGTGGCTGCAGCTGGCGGCCAAGCTGGACGATGTACCGATGACGGCCGCCAAGCGCTTCTGGATCCATTCCAGGATGAGCAAGGGAGCCACCGACTGGCTGGACATGGCGCTGGCCGGCGGCCAGGTGCGTGATGGTATCGGCCTGGTCACCGGTGACCTCGACGACTGGCCCTTCGACAACAACGACGGGCGGTTCGAGGCCACCGGCCATATCACCCGCGGCGACATCCGCTTCCAGCGCGACTGGCCGCTGATGAGCCAGGTTGACGCCGACATCGCCTTCATCGGTCCTGGCTTCCACATGCAGGGGCGTGGTGACCTGGCAGGCGTGCCGGTGCAGCACTTCGAGGCCGGCATCAAGGATTTCGGCCAGCAGCCGCTGTACGTGCGTGCCGATACCCGCAGCGAAGCCGGAAAGCTGCTGGCGCTGCTGCGGCAGAGCCCGTTGCACCAGGAATACGGCGAGACGCTGGACAACCTGACCGCCGCCGGGCCGGCGCAGGTGACCTTCGACCTGCTGCAGCCGCTGCATGCCGACGAAGGGGGAGGTCACCTGCAGGGCACGGTCGATCTGGCCGGCGTGAAGCTGGTGGAGAAGCGCTTCGCGCTGGAATTCGACAACATGCGTGGGTTGGCCCGCTACGGCAACGGGGGGTTTGCCGCCGAGCAACTGGCGGTGCGCCATCTGGGCCAGGACGGCCAACTGAGCCTGCGCGCGGGTGGGTTCGTGCGTGACCCGAAGCTGGCGTTCGAGTCGGAGCTTTCGGCGCGCCTTGATGCAGGCGTGCTGATTGACCGCGCGCCGGAAATGGCCTGGCTCAAGCCCTACATCACCGGTACCTCGCCCTGGACCATCGCCGTCAACCTGCCGAAGGTCGCGCCAGGTGCGCCCGCTCCTCCCAGCGAACTGCGCCTGCGCTCGGATCTGGCAGGCACGCGCCTGGATCTTCCCGCCCCGCTGGACAAGCCCGCCGACGAGCCACTGGCCACCACCGTGACTGCGCAGCTGCCGATGGGGGATGGCCGCATCGACGTGGCGTTTGGCCAGCGCCTGGCCCTGGCCGCGCGCAGCCATAACAATCAGACCGGCGTGCAGGTGACCCTCGGCAGCGGCCAGGTCGACCGCGAGCCGCCTTCCAGCGGGCTGGCGGTCAACGGTCACAGCCCGACCCTGGACGCGTTGGAGTGGATCGGCCTGGCCCGCGGCGGAGACGGCGACGGCGATCCGATGCCGTTGCGGGCGATCGACGTGCAGGTCGGCCGCTTGATGCTGATCGGAGGGGTCTTCGAGCAGACCCGCCTGCAACTGCGCCCGGGCGCGCAGGCGCTGGATGTGCGCCTGGACGGCCCTTCCCTTGCTGGCCGCTTGAGCGTGCCGAATGCCGAGGGCGGCACCATCAGCGGCCAGCTCGACCGGGTGTACTGGCAGTCACTGCCGGCCGCACCCGATGCGCCAGCGGCACCGCCCCGGGTGCAGGCCGGCGCCAACGACATGGATCCGGCCAAACTGCCGCCGTTCGCGCTGGACATCGCCGACCTGAAGTTCGGCAAGGTGGCGCTCGGCCAGGCCGTGCTGCGTACCCGCCCGCGGGGCAACGGCCTGGAGGTGCAGACCCTGCGCTTCCGCGCGCCCGACCAGGAGATCGACATCACCGGCCGCTGGCTGGGCAGCAGCAGCGGCGCCCGCACCGAGCTGAACGCGCAGGTGCGCAGCGAGGATCTCGGCGCGCTGATGCAGAATCTCGACTACGGTGGCCAGCTGCGTGGCGGCGCCGGCCAGGCGCAGCTGCAGGCGTCGTGGAATGGCGGGCCGTCGGACTTCCAGCTGGGCAATCTGCAGGGCCAGCTGGATATCCATGCGCGCAACGGTCAGCTGCTGGAACTGGACCCCGGTGCCGGTCGCGTGCTGGGTCTGCTCAGCGTGGCCCAGCTGCCGCGGCGGCTGATGTTCGACTTCCGTGATTTCTTCTCCAAGGGCTTCGCGTTCAACCAGATCGAGGGCAGCCTGCAGTTCGGCCAGGGCGTGGCCCGCACCGAAAAGGTGCTGATCGAAGGGCCCGCGGCGAACATCACCATCCGCGGCCAGGCCGACCTGCGCCAGCAGCAGTTCGACCAGACCATCGACGTCAATCCGCGTGCCGGCAATCTGCTGACCGTGGTCGGCGCAGTGGCCGGTGGCCCGGTCGGGGCGGCGCTGGGGGCGGCGACCAATGCGGTGCTGTCCAAGCCGCTGGGTGAGATCGGCGCCCGTACCTACAAGGTGACCGGTCCCTGGAAGGAGCCGAAGGTGGAGGTGATCGAACGCAGCCGCGAACGGACCCCGCCGGCTCCCGCACCTGCGCCGACCCTTCCACCGGCCGTGACCGACCTGCCGCGGTCGCGCTGAGCGCGGCCTCCCATTCCCCGGGGCTTGCCTGAGTGCCCCTGCATCCCCAGATCGAGACCCATGACTGATATCGCCCTGACCCTTGCCCAAGACCGCCTGCTACGCCCCGGCGGCCTGGATACCGCTGGACTGGAGCGCACCTTCGGCCAGCTGCTCGGCCCCGGTGTCGATTTCGGCGACCTCTATTTCCAGCATGCCCGGCGTGAGAGCTGGAGCGTGGAAGACGGCATCGTCAAGGACGGTGCCCATTCCATCGAGCAGGGGGTCGGCGTGCGTGCCATTGCCGGCGAGAAAACCGGCTTTGCCTATTCCGATGACATCCATGCCGATGCGCTGCTGGCGGCGGCGCAGTCGGCGCGCGCGATTTCGCGCGAGGGCGGTGCCCAGGCGGGCCGCTCGCTGCTGCGCGGCACTGCACGCGCGCTGTATCCGGCACTGGATCCGATCGATGGGCTCGGCAACGAGGCCAAGGTTGAAGTGCTCAAGCGCCTGGATGGCTATCTGCGTGCCGCCGACCCGCGGGTGAAGCAGGTGATGGTCAGCCTGTCCGGTGGCGTTGACACCGTGCTCATCGCGCGCAGCGACGGCGTGCTGGGTGCCGACGTCCGTCCCCTGGTGCGCTTGAACGTGCAGGTGATCGTCGAGCAGAACGGTCGCCGCGAGTCCGGCTATGCCGGCGGTGGTGGCCGTTATGGCTACGAAGACCTGTTCGCCGATGGCCGGCCGGAAGCGTTCGCCCGCGAGGCGCTGCGCCAGGCGCTGGTGAACCTGGACGCGGTGCCGGCGCCGGCCGGTGTGATGCCGGTGGTGCTCGGCCCGGGCTGGCCTGGCGTGCTGCTGCATGAAGCGGTCGGCCATGGGCTGGAGGGCGACTTCAACCGCAAGGGCACCAGCGTCTACGCCGGTCGCATCGGCGAACGCGTGGCGGCCCCGGGGGTGACCATCGTCGATGACGGCACCCTGGACGGCCGTCGCGGCTCGCTGAACGTCGATGATGAAGGCCATCCGACCCAGTGCACGACCTTGATCGAGGACGGCATCCTGGTCGGCTACATGCAGGACAGCCTCAATGCACGGCTGATGGGCATGGCACCGACCGGCAACGCGCGCCGCGAGTCGTTCGCGCACCTGACCATGCCGCGGATGACCAATACCTACATGCGCGCCGGCCAGCACGATCCGCAGGAGATGATCCGCTCGGTGAAGAAGGGGCTGTACGCGGTCAACTTCGGCGGTGGCCAGGTGGACATCACCAGTGGCAAGTATGTGTTCTCGGCCACCGAGGCCTATCTGATCGAGGATGGCCGCATCACCACGCCGGTGAAGGGCGCAACCCTGATCGGCAATGGCCCGGAAACCATGCAGAAGGTGCGCATGGTCGGCAACGACCTGGCCCTGGACGAGGGCGTAGGCATCTGCGGCAAGGACGGGCAGAGCGTGCCGGTGGGTGTCGGCCAGCCCTCGCTGCTGATCGAGGGCCTGACCGTCGGCGGCACCCAGGCCTGACCATGGCAAGGGCCACGGCCAGCGCCCCGGCCGGCGGGGACTCAGTCCTCGTCGGTCGCGTCGTCCAGATCGGCGCCGGTGTCGTCGTCGGTGGCGACCTTCAGGCCAAGCGCGGCCGGCAGCATCAGCCCGCGCAGCACCTGGTAGATCTCGCGGTAGGCGCGCGGCGGCTTGTTCTTCGCCTTCTCGGCCTGGGCGTTGCGCACCAGCGTGCGCAGCTGCTGGCGATCCGCCTGCGGATACTCGTCCAGCAGCGCGGCCAGCGCCTTGTCGCCGTCGTCCAGCAGGCGCTCGCGCCAGTCTTCCACGCGGTGCATCATCGCCACTTCGCGGCGCGAGGTTTCGCTGTTGGCGTCCAGCGCATCGCGGATCGCCTCCAGGGTTTCGTCTTCCTCGCGGCGCATGTGCTTGGCCAGGAACGCCAGCTGCCGCTTGTGGGCGATGTGGGCCGTGATGCGCTTGCACTCGGCGATGTGCGGCAGCAGATCCTCCGGAATCGGCAGGCGGGCCAGCTGGGCCGGGGTCAGCGACACCAGCTTCTCACCCAGGGCCAGGACTTCCAGGGCTTCGCCGCGTTTCTGCTTGCGGCTCTTGTCAAGGAATTCACCGGTTTCTTCGTCGCGTCCGCGCATCGTCCACACCTGCTTTCAAAAAAGTCGCCCGGCGTGATGCCGGGCCCAACCTGTACAGGATAAAGCATTGAACGTGATCGCCCCTGAAGTGGTTGTCGGCGACGACAGCCCGGCCCGCCTGGAACGGCTGGCCGACCTTTCCCAGCAGCTGCTCGAGCGTGCCCGTGCGCTGGGGGCCAGCCAGGCCGAGGTCAGCTGCAGCGAGGACCGCGGCCTGGAGGTCAATGTGCGCCTGGGCGAAGTGGAAACCGTGCAGTCCACCCGCGACCGCGGCATCGCCGTGACCGTGTACTTCGGCCAGCGCAAGGGCAGCGCCAGCACCGGCGACCTGAACGAGGCCAGCCTGTCGGCCACCGTGGAGCAGGCCTGCGCGATCGCCCGCCACACCGAGGATGACCCGGCTGCGGGACTGGCCGATGCCGCCCTGATGGCCAAGGCGTTTCCCGAGCTGGACGGCTGGCATCCCTGGGCCCTGCAGGCCGATGAAGCGGTGGACCTGGCGCTGGCCTGCGAGGCCGCCGGGCGCGAGGCCGACGCGCAGATCCGCAACTCCGATGGCGCGGCGGTGTCCAGCTCGCAGAGCCTGTCGGTGTACGCCAATTCGCACGGTTTCATTGGCCGTGAGCGCGGCACCCACCATTCGATCGGTTGTGCGCTGATTGCCGGCCAGGGCGATGGCATGCAGCGCGACGGCTGGTACACCAGTGCGCTGGCCAGGCAGGACCTGGAAGATCCGGCCCAGGTCGGCCGCCAGGCCGCCGCGCGTACCGTCGCCCGCCTGCAACCGCGCTCGCTGGCTACGGGCAGCATGCCGGTGCTGTTCGCCCCGGAAGTGGCGCGCAGTCTGGTGGGCCATCTGCTGTCGGCCGTGTCCGGTGGCGCGCTTTACCGCCAGGCCAGCTTCCTGCTGGACAGCGCCGGGCAGCGACTGTTCCCGGACTGGATGCAGATCGACGAGCTGCCGCACCTGCGCCGCGGCCTGCGCTCGGCCGCCTTCGACGGCGATGGCGTGGCGACCCGCGCGTCGGCACTGGTCCGCGATGGCGTGCTGCAGCGCTACGTACTGGGCAGCTACTCGGCCCGCAAGCTGGGCCTGCAGACCACTGCCAATGCCGGCGGCGTGCACAACCTGCAGCTGGCGGCCAACGCCGGGTCGCTGGAAGACATCGCCCGGCAGATGGGCAGCGGCCTGCTGGTGACCGAGCTGATGGGGCAGGGGGTCAATGGCGTGACCGGTGACTACTCGCGGGGGGCCGGTGGCTTCCGTGTCGAGAACGGGGAGATCCAGTACCCGGTGGACGGCGTCACCATTGCCGGCAACCTGCGCGAGATGTTCATGGCGATCGAAGCGGTGGGCAGCGATGTCGATCCGCGCTCGCACATCCGGACAGGTTCGATCCTGGTGGGGCGGATGACCATCGCCGGTAATGATTGATGGCGTCGATGGCGTAAGCTATGGCCGCCTGACGCAACCGGCCTGATGCCGGTGGGTCAAGACCACCCAATGAAAAGGAGTTTTGTCGTGAGTGAATTCGATAACGTCCCACCGCCGCCGCCGGTCACCGCCGATGTCCCGGCAGACCAGCGCACCATGGCCCTGGCCGCGCACCTGCTGGGCATCTTCACCGGTTTCATCGGCGCGCTGATCATCTGGCTGATCAACAAGGACGACGCCGGCAAGTCCTTCGTCACCGACCAGGCCAAGGAAGCGCTGAACTTCCAGATCACCGTGGCCATCGCGATGGTGGTCTGCATCATCCTGACCATCGTGGTCATCGGCGCGATCCTGATGCCGATCGTCGGACTGGTCAGCCTGGTGTTCTGCATCATTGCCGCGGTCAAGGCCAACAACGGCGAAGCCTATCGCTACCCGTTCGCATTGCGCCTGATCAAGTAAGACCGGCTGCATGCGGAAATGAAAACGCCCGGTATTGCCGGGCGTTTTCGTTGCGCACCGCGTCAGTGATCGCGCTCCACCGCAAGCCTGGCCAGCGCCCGCAGCGCATCGGCTTCTTCGTGGTAGCCCGCCAGCGCGGCCTGCATGCGGGCCGCCAGTTCGCGCAGCTGCGCCTTCGCTCCCTCCATGCCGAGCAGGGCGGGGAAGGTACTCTTGTCCTGCGCCTGGTCCTTGCCTGCCGTCTTGCCCAGCTGCTCGGAGCTGGCTTCGACGTCGAGGATGTCATCGCGGACCTGGAACGCAAGGCCGAGTGCATCGGCGAATGCGTCCAGCTGCACCCGCTGCGGCTCCGGCGCATCGCCGCACAATGCGCCCATCCGCACCGCAGCACGGATCAGCGCGCCGGTCTTGAGCGCATGCATCCGGGTCAGCGCGGCCAGCGACTGCTGCTGCCCGGTGGCATCGATATCCAGTGCCTGGCCGCCGCACATGCCGGCGGCGCCGGAGGCGTGCGCCAGCGCCTGCAGGCAGGCCACGCGCAGTGTTGCCGGCAGGGGGGCATCGGCCAGCAGGCTGAAGGCGCGGGTCTGCAGGGCGTCGCCGGCCAGGATCGCGGTGGCTTCGTCGAAGGCGATGTGGGTGGTGGGTTTGCCACGGCGCAGCGCATCGTCGTCCATTGCCGGCAGGTCGTCGTGCACCAGCGAATAGGCATGGATCAGTTCCACTGCCATCGCGGCCGCGTCGAGCCTTTCCGGTTGAGCGCCGAACAACTGGCCAGTGGCATAGACCAGCAGCGGACGCATGCGCTTGCCACCGCCGAGGACGGAGTGGCGCATGGCCTGGTGCAGCCGCTGCGGTGCATCGGCCGGCGAGGGCAGGGCTGCATCGAGCTGGCTTTCGATCCGGTCGCGCCAGCGCGCGAACGCCGCCTCAGCCGTCATGGCTGGGCGGATCGAAGGGTTCTGCCGTATCGGGCTGTGCCGGATCGCTGAGCAGCCGGACGCGCAGTTCGGCCTGCTCCAGCGCCTGCTGGCACTGGCGGTACAGGCCCACGCCACGTTCGTAAGCACTGAGCGACGCTTCCAGGCTCAGCTCGCCGGTTTCCATCTGCTCCACCAGCTGCTCCAGCGATTCGAGCGACTGCTCGAACTGGGCAACAGGGGAGGCGTTTTCGGGGGACTTCTTGGCCATGCGGCAAGTGTGGACGGCACGCGCGCAGGGGTCAATTCACCAGCCACCCGGCTGCCACCGCAGCTGGGCGCCGTGAGCGTGCAGCCAGGCCTGCAGCGGTGCGGCGATCACCACATCGGCGGCGGCCAGCAGGTTGCCGTCAGCAAACAGCAGCGGCAGCTGCGCGCGTCGCCAGGGGGCCAGATGTTCACGCTGCAGGCAGTCCTTCAAGGCATGTGCGTGGCTGCGTCCCGGCAGCACGATGCGCTCGCCGCCACGTCGTGCACGCACCTGCATCGGCTGCTGGAACATCGCGGCGCCCAGCAGGCGCAGCTGGCCGCCATCAGGCAAGGCCAGAGGCGCCCGGCCGTCCCACTCCTGCTGCCAGTCCAGCGGCAGGGCAGGCAGCTCGGCCGGTAGCAGATAGGCATGCTCGCGCCATTGCTGGATGACGTGATCCTGCCAGCGCACCCGCGCCTGCCGGTCGCACGCGGAGGGCAGCATTTCCTCGAGCATCTGCTGCAGCACCCGCCCCGGAAGCGGGGCCGCGCCATGGCTGGCCACCCAGGTGCGCAGGACGCGTGCGGCGCGTTCCGGCGATACCTGCCGCAGCAGCTGCAAGGACAGCACGCGCGGGGCTGCTTCCAGGTGTGCGAGCAGTTCAGTGTCCTCCTCCTGCAGAAGGCCGCGGGTGCGTGCGCAATGATCGGCACTGCCGGCCAGGGCCGCTGCGGCGTGCGGCCAGCGCTGGCGCAGCAGCGGCAGGACCTGCAGGCGCAGGAAATTGCGGTCGGCGTACGCGTCGTCGTTGCTGGGGTCTTCGATCCAGTGCAGATCGTGGGCCCGCGCATAGTCATGCAGAGCGTCGCGCGGGACCTGCAGCAGCGGCCGCCACAGCCGGTGGCCGGCGAGCATGCTGTTCCCGCTCATTGCCGCCAGGCCATCGACACCGGAACCGCGCAACGCGCGCAGCAGGAAAGTTTCAGCCTGATCGTCCTGATGCTGGGCCAGGGCCAGCGTCTCTCCGTCGCGCAGAGAGGCGACGAAAGCAGCGCGACGCGCCTGCCGGGCGGCACCCTCCAGGCCCAGACCGGTGCCGGTCTCGACCTGCACGCGCTGTACGACCAGTTCGATGCCCAGGGCCGCGCACTGCTGCTGGCAATGGTGGACCCAGGCATCGGCGTCGGGCTGCAGCCCGTGATGTACGTGTACGGCGCGCAGTCCCACGCCGGCCGCCTGCGTGCAGCGCCGCAGCCAGTGCAGGAGGACGGTCGAATCCAGTCCGCCGCTGTAGCCGACCAGCAGCGGTGCATCGAGGGAAACCAGGGCGGGGAAGGCAGTCACGGGTGAAGTGTAGGGTGATCGGCGGGGGCGCGCCGCGCCTTCGATTCCCGGGCGGGATGCAGCCGGGCATGGCCCGGCTGCACACTGCGTCCGCCGTGCCGTTACTTTCCGTCGGCGCTGCGTTCGAAGGCCTTGGGCGCCGGCAGCTGCACCGGTACGCCCTTGTCGTCGCAGGTGCCCGCCTGGCACAGGCGATCGCGCAGCGCCGGCGTTGCCTGCACGATCATGTGATAGATCGTGTTCTGCTCCAGCGTGCCGCGGATCGCCTTGCTGCCGGGACCGCGCGCCCAGATGCCGACGTCCTCGCCACCATGCGATTCGGACTTCATCGGCACCAGCGCTTCCTGCATGTAGTCCGGATGCTCGGTGTCGACATCATGCAGGTCCGGACGCCCCTTGGCCGGCTCGAAGCTGCTCGGGTTGTGCGGGTAGCGCTTGCTGCCCGCCGGCTGCTGGTTGGTGCTGCCGGTGTGGCCCGGTCCATTGGCGTAGCTCAAGGTGGTGTAGGGCTGGCCGTTGCCGTCCAGCGCGTAGTCCAGCTTGCCGGCGCCGTCCTCACCGCCCTTGTCCTTCACCTTGCCCAGGATCGGGTTGCCGCGTGCGGGGTAGCCGACGAAGTTCAGGGTGTGCGAGTGGTCGGCGGTGACGATGATCAGCGTGTCGTCGGCCGACGTCATTTCCGACGCCACCCGTACCGCATCGGACATCGCCACGGTTTCGGTCAGAGCGCGATAGGCATTGCCGCTGTGGTTGGCATGGTCGATGCGGGCGCCTTCGATCATCAGCACGTAACCTTCCTGATGGCGCGACAGGTTGGTGATCGCAGCAGCGGTCAGCTCGGCCAGGCTCGGCTCACCGGCCGGATCCTGTGGGCACTCGTATTCGTAGCGCATGTGGTCCGGCTCGAACAGGCCGAGGATGGCCGGCGCATTCGCGGCGGCGGCCAGCTGCCTGCTGTTCCACACGTAGGCACCCTGCGGATGCGCCTGCTGCCATTCCTGTACCAGGCTGCGGCCATCCAGGCGCTGGCCGACCTTGTCGTCGTATTCCGGATCGCGCTCTTCCACGGTGGTGAATTCACCGCGACCACCGCCGAGCGCGACCAGCGGGCCGCGGCCATAGCGCGAGGTGGACAGCAGCTGCTGGGCGATGTCCTTGCAGCCGGCGGCCTTGGCCGCTTCGGTCAGATCGGTGTCGTTCTCCCAGTTGCGCTCCGGCGAATGCGCGTAGGTGGCCGCCGGGGTGGCGTGGGTCAGGCGCGCGGTGGACACGATGCCGGTCGCCAGGCCGGCGCTGTCGGCCAGCTGCAGCCACGTGAGCAGGCCCTTGGACAGGCTGTCGGCACAATCGGTGCGGGCGCCTGCGCTGACACCGATCGCGCCCATGTGGGTCTTCACGCCGGTGGTGATGGCGGTCATGGTGCCCGCCGAATCAGGGGTCTGCGAGTCGGTGTTGTAGGTCTTGCTGAACGCGGTGGCGGGGAAGCGTTCCCAGGACAGCAGATTCTCTTCGCCCGATCCGCCCTTCTTCTGGCCTTCGTAGATGCGCGCGGCGGCCACGGTGGTCAGGCTCATGCCGTCGCCGAGGAACAGGATGACATTCCGGGCCTTGCCGGCCATCGCGCCGTTGGCGGCGGCCTGGGCGGCGCCGCTGCGGTACCACCATTGCGGCGTCTCGCCGGCCGGGTGTGCAACCGGCTCGACGGCGACCTTCAGGCCTGCCGGCGCGGAGGCGGGGGTGGTGCTGGCGCAGGCGCCGAGCAGCAGGGTGGTGGCACACGTGGCCAACAGGGAGACGGAACGGCGCATGGACGCTGGGATCTCACAAACTGTAACGGGACGTTCATTATGCCCGCCCTCGCAAGGCACGCCGATGACACACTGATTTGCCGGGCGGACGGTCGTTCTGCGGGCCGCCTTGGGCTATCGTGCCAGCATCCCTTCCTTCCCCCTCTGGATTGCCTATGACGCTGGTCTCTGCCTGGCTGCGGATTCCATTCTGGCAGCGCGTGGTCGGCGGCTTCGTGCTTGGTGCGCTGGCCGGCTGGGCGCTCGGCCCCGCTGCGGAAACATGGTTCGGTCCGCTCGGTGAGCTGTATGTCACCCTGATCAAGATGATCGCGGTGCCGCTGGTGTTCTTCGCGGTCATCAACGCGATCTCGTCACTGCATGGCCAGAAGTCGGTTGCGGCGCTCAGTGGCCGCACCTTCCTGTGGTTCGTGATCACCGCAGCGTTGGCGGTGTGCGTGGGCCTGGGCGTGGGCACCGTGCTGCAGCCCGGTGCCGGTGGCCTGCAGCTGTCCATGGCCAGCAACTATGTGCCGCGCGAGGTTCCCAGCGTGGTACAGGTGCTGCTGGATGTGGTGCCGGCCAACGTCTTCTATGCACTGTCCGGCATCGGCACCCGGGTCAATGCCGCCGGCGAGACCGTGCTGGCCGCTGGCAGGGGCTCGATCCTGCCGGTGATCTTCTTCGCCGGCCTGGTGGGCTTTGCCATCGTCAAGCTGGGCGAGAAGGTGACCGAGGCGCGGAAGCTGGTCGGCCAGATGAGCGACATCATGATCCAGGTGACCCGCTTCGTGCTGGAAGTCACCCCGATCGGTACCTTCGGCCTGATTGCCGGCCTGGTGGGCAGTTACGGTTTCGAGAAGCTGCTGCCGCTGGGGCATTTCGTGCTGGCCCTGTACGTGGCCTGTGCGTTGCACATCGTGGTCGTCTACAGCGCGCTGCTGCTGGCGCACGGCCTGAATCCGCTGAAGTTCTTCCGCGGCGCGGCGCCAGGCATGCAGGTCGCCTTCGTCAGCTCCTCCAGCTTCGCCGCGATGCCGGTGGCGCTGCGTTCGATCACCCACAACCTGGGCGTCAACAAGGACTACGGTGCATTCGCGGTGCCACTGGGTGCGAGCATCAAGATGGACGGCTGCGGCGCGATCTACCCCGCGTTGTGCGCGGTCTTCATCGCCCAGTACAGCGGCGTGCCTTTGACGCCGGAGCAGTACGTGGTGGTGCTGATCGCCTCGGTGCTGGGCAGCTTCGGTACTGCCGGTGTGCCGGGTACGGCCGTGATCATGGCCACCGTGGTGCTCAGTGCCGCCAATCTGCCGCTGGAGACCATCGGTTACCTGTATGCCATCGACCGTATCCTGGACATGATGCGCACCATGACCAACGTGACCGGTCAGATGCTGGTGCCGGTGCTGGTGGCCAAGGAGACCGGCCTGCTCGACCAGTCGGTGTACGACAATCCCTCCAGCAACGTGGGCGTGGATGACCCGGACCCCACGCCGCCACGCAGCTGAGACGCCGCGCAGCGGCCTGTCATGCGAGAGATGAAGGCCCGCCGCTGGCGGGCCTTTTCGTTGTGGGCGTGCCCGCCGGGCCAGGGAAGGGAAGACGCATCCCAGGCATTCCGCGGGCAACGAAAAAGCCGCTGCAGGGCAGCGGCTTTCAGGTATCAGGAGGTGCCTGGAAAGGCGGCGTCAGAGCTCGACGCGGCGCGCCTGCATGAACTTGTTGCCCCAGTAGCCGCTGAGCAGGGTGTCCACCCGCACATCCTTGCCTGCGCTCGGGGCATGCAGGAAGCGGCCGTCACCCACATAGATGCCGACGTGGTCGACCCGGCCCTTGCGACCGAAGAACACCAGGTCACCCGCGGCCAGGGCGGCACGGTCGTTGATCAGCTCGGCGTTGTTGTCATGCGCCATCTCGCGGGAGACGCGCGGCAGTTCGATGCCCAGAGCCGAACGGAAGACGTAGCCGACCAGGCCGCTGCAGTCGAAGCCGCTGTCCGGATTGCTGCCACCCCAGCGATACGGGGTGCCGAGCAGGGTCATCGCCCGCCGCAGCAGCGACTGCACCTTGCCATTGTCGGCGGCGCTGCCGACAACGCTGCCATTGGCAGCGCTGCTGGTGTCGTAGTTGGCGAGCAGGCGGCTCAGATCGCCGGCGACCATGGCCGAGCGGTCCATCAGCGGAATGGTGTCGTTGGCGGCCAGATGCGGCAGCAGGGCGGCCAGCGTGGCACTGGCGGCTGCATCGGTGCGGCTGCGCTGGGGGGCCGCGGCCTCGGCCTTGCCCGTCACACGCACGCCATTGTCGGCGGCCGGGACCGGCGCAGCATCGGCGCGTGAAGGAACGGTCTGCGACCAGGCGGGGAGGCTGGTCAGGCACAGTGCCAAGCCCAGAAGAACAGGGCGGACACTACGCGGGGAAGCGGCGGTCTGGCCTTTGCACGTCAGGTCGTCGGTCGTCACGCGTCGGTCACAGAAAAAAACGATGGGGCATCATGCCCTGTAAAAGCACTGATAAGTTAAAAATTCCGTTATAAAACCGTTATTTTCAATGTGACGCACTTCTCAATTTTGAACATGACGCCTGTTCATTTTAGCGAAGGACGCGTTTGGCCCCTGTGTAGTGGTCCTTCCAGTAGGGCCCGCTAAGCGAGTCCAGGCGCACCGTGCCGCCGGTGCTGGGGGCGTGCACGAAGCGCCCCTCGCCGACATAGATGCCGACATGGGTGACGTTGCCGCGGCTGCCGAAGAACACCAGGTCACCCGTGGCCAGACGCTTCGGATCGATCCTCGGGCCCTGTACGGCGGCCAGGTCGCGCGAGGTGCGCGGCAGCTTCAGATCCAGCATCTCGCGGTAGACATAGGCGACCAGGCCGCTGCAGTCGAAGCCTGATTCGGGGGTGTTGCCGCCGTAACGGTAGGGCGTGCCGACCAGGCTGATGGCACGCATCAGTACTGAATTGGCGGCCTCGGGATTGTCAGGGGTGGTCGCCGGCCAGTGCGCCGACGGCGGGGGCGGCGCCGTCCGGGTGGCCTTGCCGCCGCCGCAGGCGGTCAGCAGCAGGGGCAGGACCAGCAGCAGGGCGGGCACGGACAGCCGGCGCGGGCCGGACGAAACTGGCGTGATGTGCATGTTCTCCGGATAATGCGCCACCTTGGATTGGCCGTCATGATGGCGGCGTCCCCGCCGGGCGACAACCCGCCCCAACCCGTCTGCCTCCGGCAGAACCAGACAGAGTCGCGCATGAAGATCGAAAAAGACCGCGTTGTCCGCTTCCACTACACCGTTTCCGAAGTCGGCCAGGAGCCGATCGAATCGTCCAAGGACCGCGGCGAGCCGCTGGCGATCCTGATCGGTCACGGCAACATCATCCCGGGCCTGGAAAACGCCATGATGGACAAGGAAGCCGGCGCCACCTTCAGTGTCGACGTCACGGCGGCCGACGCCTATGGCGAGCGCCGCGAAGGCCTGTCCCAGCGCGTGCCGAAGAAGCACTTCGGCAATACCAAGCTGGCGCCGGGCCAGCAGGTCGTGCTGCAGACCAACTTCGGCCCGCGTGCGGTGACCGTGCAGAAGGTCGGCATGAGCGTGGTCGACGTCGATCTCAACCATCCGATGGCCGGCAAGGACCTGCACTTCGACGTGGAAATCGTCGACGTGCGCGAAGCCGGCAAGGAAGAGATCGAGCACGGCCACGTCCACGGCGACGGCGGTCACGCGCACTGATCGCCCTGCGATCGTGACGGCAGCAACGGCCCGCTTCGGCGGGCCGTTGCATGTCTGGAACACCGCGCGGTCGTCCACGGCGCGCAGGCGGGCTGCATAATGAGGGACCTGCCCGCCGGACGTCCTGTGAACAGCGCTTCGCCTTCCCTGCAGCCGGTCGCCTCCGGCGACCGCATCGCCGTGCTGGACATACTGCGCGGGGCCGCGTTGCTGGGCATCCTGCTGATGAACATGGAGGCCTTCAGCGGACCGCTGGACCTGGCATTCACTGGTATCGACGTGCGTTGGCAGGGGATCGATTACTGGGCCGACGCCTTCGTCTACGTGTTCGTGCAGGGCAAGTTCTTCACCCTGTTCTCGCTGCTGTTCGGCGCCGGATTCGCAGTGATGGCACAGCGCGCCGAGACCGCCGGCCGCGAGTTCACTCCGTTCTATCTGCGCCGCAGCGCCGGGCTCATGCTGATCGGCCTGTGCCACGCGCTGCTGGTCTGGTCCGGCGACATCCTCGTGCTCTACGCGCTGGCGTCGCTGCCCCTGCTGGCGTGCCGCGAGGCACCGCGCAGCTGGCTGCCTTGGATGGGCGTCATCGTCTACCTCGGTGGCGCGGCGATGATGCTGCTGCTCGGCGCCATGGTTTCACTGGCGACGCCGCAGGACGCGCAGCAGATGCTGGTCGACGCGCAGCAGAGCATCGCCCGGGAGCGCATGGTCTACGGACACGGCAACTGGATCCAGGCCTGCATCCAGCGCCTGCATGAGTTTGGTTCGTCGATGGGGGCGCTGCTGATCACCGGCCCGGCGGTGCTGGGCATGTTCCTGATCGGCAGTGGACTGGCCGGCAGTGGCGCGCTGGCCGCGCCGGAACGCCATCCGCGCCTGTTCGCGGCGCTGCGCTGGGTCGCCTTGCCGCTGGGCCTGCTGGTCACCGTGCTGGGTGTGGCCTGGAAACCTTACCTGGCACCCGGTGCCTACGACCTTGGTGTGACCTCGGCGATGGCGCTGGTGATGATCGGCGCGCTGCCGATGTGCCTGGGCTACCTCGCCTGGATCGTGCAGTGGCGCGCGCGGCTGGGCTGGCTGGCGCCGGTCGGCCGGATGGCGCTGACCCACTACCTGGGGCAGTCGCTGGTGTGCACCTGGGTGTTCTACCACCATGGCCTGGGCTATTTCGACGTGATGCCGCGCAGCGTGCAGCTGCTGTTCGCTGTGCTGCTGTTCGCCGCGCAGGTCGCGCTTTCCCATGCCTGGCTGCGCCGCTTCCGCTTCGGACCGATGGAGTGGCTGTGGCGGGCGATGACCTATCGCCAGTGGCCGCCGATGCGCCGCGAGGCTGGAAGGGGCTGACCGATGCAGGGGGCGCGCGATGACGTGATCGTGATCGGTGCCGGTGCCATCGGCCTGGCGACTGCGCTGGCGTTGTGCGGACAGGGACGGCAGGTACGGGTGATCGATCGTGGCCGCGTGGGCGCAGCGACGTCGTACGGCAACTGCGGCACCGTCACGCCCAGTCATGCACCGCCCCTGGCCGCGCCGGGTGTGCCGCTGCGTGCGTTGCGCTGGATGCTCGACCCACGCGCGCCGCTGTATGTGCGCAGCCGCCTCGATCCCGCGCTGTGGCGCTGGCTGCTGCAGTTCAGCGCGCGCTGCAATGCGCGGCATTGGCTGCAGGCCACCCGCGCGCGCGCTGCGCTGTTGAATGATTCCCGCGTGCGCCTGGCCGAATGGGTGGGAACCCATGGCCTGGACTGTGAATTCGAGACGGGCGGCCTGGATTACGTGTTCGGTGATGCACGCAGCTTCGATCAGCACATCGCCCAGTGCGAGGCGCTGGATGCGCACGGCATTGCGACCCGCTGCATCGATGGCGGCCACTACGCACGCGACAATCCGGCGTTCCATGATCGGCTTGCCGGTGCGATCCATTTCCCCGGCGACGCGCAGCTTCGCCCGGACCGTTTCACTGCGGAGCTGGCGCGGGTACTGCGTGCGCAGGGCGTCGAGATCGACGAGCAGGTCGAGATGCAGGGCTTCAGCGGCGACGCACACGGGGTCCGGGTGCAGGCCGGCGGACGCACGCTGCGCGCGCGCGAACTGGTGCTGGCCACCGGCCCGTGGTCGCCGCGATGGGCACGGCTGCTCGACCTGCGGGTGCCGATCCAGCCCGGCAAGGGGTACTCGCTGACCTGGTCACGCCCGCCGCTGGTGCCGGCCCGTCCGGTGGTGCTCAAAGATCACTCCGTGTTCGTGATCGCCTGGCGCGACGCGCTGCGACTGGGGGGCACGATGGAATTCGCCGGTGCCGACCCGCAGCTGCGTGCGCAGCGCCTGCAGGCGTTGCAGCTGGCCGCTGATCGCCACCTGCGCATGCCTCGTGGCGCGCAGCTGCAGGAGCAGTGGTGCGGCTGGCGTCCGATGAGCGTGGACGATGTGCCGATGATCGGCCGCGCGCCTGCGCATCCTCACGTCTGGCTTGCGGCAGGGCATGGCATGCTCGGCATCAGCATGAGTGCCGGCACCGGCCAGCTGATCGCTGATCTCCTCTGTGGCCGCACGCCAGCGATCGATCCTGCCCCTTACCGACCCGAGCGATTCCGATGAACACGGCTTCCCATGATTACGACCTGATCGTCCTTGGCGGCGGCTCTGCCGGCCTGGCCGGCGCCATCCGCGCCGCGCAGTACGGCAAGCGCGTGGCGCTGCTGGAACCCGGCGAACTGGGCGGGACCTGCGTCAATGTTGGCTGCGTACCGAAGAAGGCGATGTGGCTGGCCGCCGATCTGCACGAGCGTATCGGCCTGGCAAGCGCGATGGGCTTCGATGTGCCGCCACGACCGGCACTGTCGTGGAAGGAACTGGTGATCCATCGCCAGGCCTACATCAGCAACATCCATACCAGCTACCACAAGCGTCTGGATGAAACCGGCGTGGTCCGCATTCCGGCGCGCGGCCACCTGCTCGACGCGCACACGGTGGCCTGCAGCGACGGCGTGCGCTACACCGCCGACCACATCCTGATCGCCACCGGAGCGCACCCGCAGCGTCCGGACATTCCCGGCGCGGAGCTGGGCCTGGTATCCGACGACTTCTTCGAGCTGCGTGCGGCCCCGGCCGAGGTCGCGATCATCGGCGGCGGCTACATCGCGGTGGAGCTGGCCGGGCTGCTGCAGGCGCTGGGCAGCCGGGTGAGCCTGCTGGTACGCGGCAAGCGCCTGCTGGAACGCTTCGACTACGAGCTGACCGATCAGCTGGCGGAAAACCTCCGCCAGCAGGGCGTGCGCATCTACTTTGATTACCGCCTGCGCGAACTGCAGCGCGACGGTGAGCGCGTCCGCGCCTTCGGCCATGATGGCCCCATGGACAGCGTGTTCGACGCGGTGTTCTTCGCCACCGGCCGCCGTGGCAACAGCCGGGGCCTGGGCCTGGAGGCGCTGGGCATCGACATCGGCGAGCACGAGCAGGTGCAGGTGGATGAATGGCAGACCACGGCGGTACCCAGCATCCATGCCGTGGGGGATATCGCGGGCAAGGTGGGCCTGACCCCGGTGGCGGTGGCTGCATCGCGTCGGCTGATGGACCGTCTGTTCGGTGGCCGCCCACAGTCGAAGATGGACTATGAGAATGTGGCCAGCGTGGTGTTTTCGCATCCGCCGCTGGGGGCGGTGGGCATGGGTGAGGAGGAGGCGCGTGCCTGCTTCGAGCAGGTGACGGTCTATCACAGCCGTTTCCGGCCGATGCTGCAGGCACTGGCCAACGGTACCCAGCGCAGCCTGTTCAAGATGGTCTGCGCCGGGCCGGAAGAGCGCGTGGTGGGAGTGCACCTGCTGGGCGAGGCCGCGGACGAGATCCTGCAGGGCTTCGCGGTGGCGGTGAAGATGGGAGCGACCAAGGCCCAGTTCGATGACACGGTGGCGATCCACCCGACCTCCGCAGAGGAAGTGGTGCTGATGCGCTGACGCTGCGGTTGCCGCGTCGGGCCATGCGACAATGGGCGTCCACACGCACCCCCGGGCCGCCCTGCGCGGCCCGCCGCTGTTCCCATGTCAAGCTCCTCCCCGCGCATCGCCACCGCATCCCCACGCATCGCCCTGGGGGGAATCGGCCTGGCGGCGATCGGCGCCGTTGCCGCATCCGGCAAGGCGGTGATCGTCAAGCTCGGCCTGCGCCACGGTGTCGATGCGACCACGCTGCTGGCGCTGCGCATGCTGATGGCACTGCCCCTGTTCGCACTGATGGCGGTGTGGGCTTCGCGCCGTGTCGAGCCGCTGTCGTGGGCAGACCGGGCGCGCGTGCTGTGGCTGGGGTTCACCGGCTACTACCTGTCCAGCCTGCTGGATTTCCAGGGTCTGCAGTACATCAGCGTCACGCTGGAACGATTGATCCTCTACCTCAACCCGACGCTGGTGCTGCTGATCAACGTGCTGCTGGCGCGGCAGCGGCCAGGGCGCTGGCAGGTCGCCGCGCTGGTGCTGAGCTACCTGGGGGTGCTGCTGGCGTTCGGCCACGATCTGCAGCGGGAGGGCGGGCAGATCATCGTCGGCAGCCTGCTGGTGCTGGGCAGCGCGCTCAGCTATGCGCTGTACCTGTTCGGCAGCGGCCAGGTGGTGGCACGGATCGGCGCGGTGCGCCTGACCGCCTATGCCAGCTGCGTGGCCAGCGGTCTGGTGCTGCTGCATTTCGCCATCACCCATCCGCTGCCACTGCTGTGGCAGGCACCTGCACCGGTGCAGTGGCTGTCGCTGGTCAACGCCACGGTCTGCACCGTGCTGCCGGTGCTGGCGATCATGCTGGCGGTGCAGCGCGTGGGTTCCTCGCTGGCAGCGCAGGTCGGTATGCTGGGGCCTGTTTCCACCATCGTGATGAGCCTATGGCTGCTCGACGAACCGATGGGGCCGGCGCAGATCGCCGGCACCGTGCTGGTCCTGCTCGGCGTGCTGCTGGTGACGCGTCTGCGCCGCTGACGCCGGACCAGGCGCGCGCGCGCATCCTGGCGGTGATCCACGCGATCCCGCCGGGACAGGTGATGGGCTATGGACAGGTAGCGATGCGCGCGGGCCTGCCGGGGCGGGCACGCTTGACGGCGCGCATTCTCGGCCAGAACGATGACCCGACACTGCCCTGGCACCGCGTGCTGCGCTCTGACGGGCGCATCGCCATGGCGGAGGGGGCGGCGGGCTGGCGGGAACAGTGGCAGCGGCTGCGCGCGGAAGGCGTGGTGGTGGAGAACGGCCGGGTGCGGATGCCGGCGTCCGACCCGGCGGCGGCGCTGGATGCCGCCGTGTGGGGACCGGGCTGAGCGCGACCGGGGTCTGAACGGGCCGCACGCGGCAGTCGCCGACACGACACGACGGTGCGGCTATGATGGAGACCGTTCCATGCCGGTGTCCCCATGTTCCCGCGACTGCCAACCGTCACCAAGGCCCTGCTGATCGCCAACGCGATCCTGTTCCTGTTGCAGCAGCCGTTCCTGCTCGGCAACCAGACCTTCGAGCCGTTCATGCTGCAGCCGCTGCAGCAGGGCTTCGATGCGTTCTCCCCGGGTGGCAACTTCCAGCCGTGGCAGCTGCTGACCTACGGCTTCCTGCACGGCAGCTTCGGCCACCTGTTCTTCAACATGCTGGCCGTTTTCATGTTCGGTGCGCCGCTGGAACAGACCTGGGGCGAGAAGCGCTTCCTGCTCTACTACCTGGTATGCGTGGCGGGCGCCGGCGTCTGCCAGCTGCTGGTGGGGACGCTGCTGGAGAATCCGGCCACGGTGCTGGGCGCGTCCGGTGGTGTGTTCGGCCTGCTGCTGGCGTACGGCATGTTGTTCCCGAACCAGCGGGTGATGCTGCTGTTCCCACCGATTCCGATGAAGGCGCGCACGTTCGTGATCCTGTTCGGTGTCGGTGAACTGGTGCTGGGCATGACCGGCTGGCAGCCGGGCGTGGCGCACTTCGCGCACCTGGGTGGCATGTTGTTCGGCTGGCTGCTGATCCGCTACTGGCGCGGCCAGCCACCGTTCAACAAGCGCCGTCCCCCCGGCCCGCCGAACCGTCCGAATCATCTGCGCAGCGTCAAATGATCCGCAGGGTCATCTGATGCGGCAGGTGCCAGCCGTGGTTGGCACACCCCTACAGATCCTGCAGGATCACCTGCGCGGCATTGTGGCCCGGCGCGCCGGTCACGCCGCCGCCGGGATGCGTGCCTGAACCACACAGGTAAAGCCCGGGCAGGGCACCGCGGTAGCCGGCCTGGCCGATCATCGGCCGCGCCGAGAACAGCTGGTTGGGACTGAGCGCACCGTGGAAGATATCGCCGCCCACCAGGCCGAACGTCCGCTCCAGATCCAGTGGTGACAGCACTTGCCGACCGAGCACGCTGTCGGCGAAGCCGGGCGCATACCGATCGACGGTGGCGATCATCAGGTCGGCGACGGTATCGCGATGCGTGTCCCAATGCCTACCCCCGGGCAGGACCGGTGCCACATGCTGGCAGAACAGGCTGGCGACGTGCTGGCCCGGTGGCGCCAGCGAATCGTCGAGGGTGCTGGGAATCAGCATCTCCACGATCGGCTCGCGCGACCAGCCGTCGCGCCGCGCATCCAGCCACGCGCGGTCCATGTAGTCGAGGCTGGGCGCCATGATGATGCCGGCACTGAGGTGCTCACCGGCGCCGGGCAGGGCGCGGAAGTCCGGCAGCCGCGACAGCGCCACGTTCATCCGGAAGGTGCCCGAACCGCAGCGCCACTGCGCCATGCGTTCGCGCGTCGCCGCGGGCACCTGCTCCGGGTCCAGCAACTGCTCGTAGAGCAGTTTTGGATTGACGTTGGCCACCACCACGCGCGCGCGCAGTACGTCCCCGCCGGCCAGCTCAACGCCCACCGCGCGTCCGTGCTCGACCAGAAGCCGCTTCACGCCGGCATCCACGCGCAGTTCTGCGCCGGCCGCGCGCGCCGATGCAGCGATGGCCTGGCTGATCGCGCCCATGCCACCGATTGCATGGCCCCAGGCACCCTTCACCCCGTTGCATTGGCCGAACACGTGGTGCAGCAGGACGTAGGCACTGCCGGGCGTGTACGGACTGGCGTAGTTGCCGACGATGCCATCGAATCCGAACAGGGCCTTGATCGGCTCGCTTTCAAACCAGCGGTCCAGATAGTCGGCGGCCGACAGGGTGAACAGATCAAGCAGCTCCTGGCGCAGGGCAGGGGACAGTGCCGCCAGTTCCCGGCCGAGCCGGTCCATCCGCCACAGTGCCGGCAATGCGCGCCAGCCGCCTGCGACGCCGAGGTCCGGCGGCGCGCGCAGGGCCCAGGCGCGCAGCACGTCGGCGAAGACCTCCAGCCTCGCCTCATAGGCTGGCAGGCGCTGCGCATCCCGTTCGGAGAACTTCGCCACCTCGGCCTGGGTCGCGCAGGCCATGCGCGTGCAGCTGCAGCTCGTCGATCACCTTAGGCTGCAGCAGCGAGACGGTGTACGAGGCGACCGAGTTGCGGAAGCCCGGATGGAATTCCTCGGTGACCGCTGCGCCGCCGAGCACGCCACGGCGTTCGAGCACCAGTACTTTCCTGCCGGCACGGGCAAGATAGGCCGCGCAGACCAGGCCATTGTGGCCGCCGCCGACGATGACCGCATCCCACGCGGTCATGCGGTGCGGATCGCCGCTTCGATGGTGGCGATGTCGATCTTCTTCATCGGCATCATCGCGTTGAAGGCGCGCTTGGCCAAGGCCTTGTCCGGGCTGGTCACCGCTTCGATCAGCATGCGCGGACTGATCTGCCATGAGATGCCCCAGCGGTCCTTGCACCAACCGCACTGGCTCTCCTGCCCACCGTTGCCGACGATCGCGTTCCACAGGCGGTCGGTCTCGGACTGGTCCTCGGTCTGGATCTGGAACGAGAACGCTTCGCTGTGCCTGAACGCGGTGCCGCCGTTGAGCCCGACGCAGGGAATGCCGCAGACGGTGAACTCGACCGTCAGCACGTTGCCCTCCTTGCCGTCCGGATAGTCACCCGGTGCGTGATGCACGGCCGTTACCGCGCTGTCGGGCAGGATTCCGGCGTAGAACGTGGCGGCCTCGAGTGCTTCGCTGTCGTACCAGATGCAGATCGTGTTCTTGTGGGCCATGGTCGGGCTCCGCTGCAGGACGAAGGCGCAGCGATAGCATGCCGCGTGTTAATGGCGGATCGTGCTGCATGCGCAAAAAAAAGGGCGCCCGAGGGCGCCCTTCGTGTCACGGCCGGCTGGCTCAGCGCCAGACCTTGATCTGCTCGGCATCGCTGCGCTGCATCGGCTGGCCGGCCTTGCAGCTGAAGGTGGCGCCGAACGCCGGGAGGTTGGCCAGCGTGCCGTTGGTGCGCCACATGCCCGGCGCGCGGATGTCGGCGGTCAGGCGGCGTGCGGCTTCGTTGGGCGACAGCTGCTGCGCCCACAACGCGGCCCAGGCACGGAAGAAGCCCTGCTGCTGGGCCGGCTTGGCCTTCGGCTCCTGTGCGGTGTAGGCCGCCCAGGCCAGTTCCAGGCCGGCGATGTCGGCCAGGTTCTCTTCCTGGGTCAACGTGCCATTGACCTTGGCGCCCTTCACGCCCGGGAACTCATAGGCGCCGTACTGGGCGGCCACACGGCTGCCGAGCAGGGTCCAGGCCGTCTTGTCGGCCGGCGTCCACCAGCTGCGCAGTTCGCCCTTGGCATCGACCAGCGCGCCCTTGGCATCGATGGCACGGGTCAGCTCGTGGCCGACCAGGCCGCCGAAGCTGCCGAACTTGTCGGCGCTGTCGGCCTTGGCGTTGAACACCGGGCCCTGCAGGATGGCCGCGGTGACGATCAGGCGGTTCTGCGCCAGGTCATAGGCCAGCGACGGCTGTTGCGGCAGCACGTCCCAGCGACGGTCGGCATTGCCCTTGCCGATGCGCTTCATCTCCTCGCGATGGCGCCAGGTCGAGGCGATCAGCATGTTGCCACCGAACGAGCCCCGGCCCATCGGCTGCACGGTGTAGTCGAGGTCGCGCAGCGGGGTGCCGATCTCGATCTTCAGCGCCGCCAGCTTGGCCTGTGCTTCAGCCTTGGCTTCGGCACTCATCCACGTGCTGTTCCTGACGGCCTCGATCTGCACCTCGCGGACCTTGTCGACGATCCATGCCGCCTGCCGGCGGTCTTCGGCCGAGAGATGGCGGGCAGCGTACTCGCGGCCGACCATCGGACCGGCCGCCACATTGATGGCATCGAGCACCGCTTCCCAGCGCTGCGGCGGCAGCGTCTGCCCGCGCAGTACGCGGCCGCGGAACTCAAACTCGGCGTCCCGGTAGGCCTTGGACAGGTACGGCGCCATCGAGTCGCCCACGCGCCAGCGCAGGTAGGCCTTCCACTGGTCCGGCTTGAGCTTGGTGACCATGCCATCCAGCTGCTGGAACAGGCCCGGGTCGGCCAGCGATACCAGATCGTCGTTCACACCCTGTACTTTCAGGAAGGCCTCCAGCTGCAGGTTGCGGTAGCGGCTGTTGAGTTCCTTGGTGGAGATCGGGGCGTAGTTGTTGAACGGGTTGTTGATGCCGGCCAGCGACTGTGCATTGCGCGCCAGCTCGGTTTCCAGCGCGATCACCGCCTGCGACTCGGCATCGAGCTTGGCTGCCGGCGTACCGGTCAGTGCCAGGATCTGCTTGACGTAGGTGCGGTAGCGGCCCATCAGCGCGACGGTATCGGCATCGGTGCGGGTATAGAACGCCGGATCCGGCAGACCCATGCCGCCCTGCATGAAGTAGCCGATATGACGGTCCAGTGCCTTCAGGTCGACGTCCGGACCGAAGTTGAAGGCGACCGGGATGCCGACCTGATGCAGTGCAGCGATCGACGCCGGCACATCCTTGGATTTCTTGATCGCATTGATGCGGGTCAGCAGCGGCGCGATCGGATTGGAGCCATCTGCTTCCACCGCCGCTTCGTCCAGGCCGCTGGCCCAGAAGTCGCCCAGCAGCTTCTGCACGTTGCCCTGCGGCGACGTCATGGCCGCATCGAGCAGTTCGCGCTGTTGCTGCCTGCTGCGCTCGACCAGCTGGCCCAGCGCCGTGGTGGCTCCGGTCTGCGGTACCGGGTTGGCCTTCAGCCAGCCAGCGTTGGTTGTGCCGTAGAAGTCGCTGCACTGGGCACTGACGGCCGGGGCGCGGGCGGCCTTTTTCTTTGCGGCGAACGCATCATGGCTCGGGACCAGGGTCGCCAGGCTGATGCCCAGGGCGATGGCAAGCGGACGGAAATTGGGCATGTAGAACGAATCCATGATGGATTGAGGGCGGGCGCACTATAGCAAGCCGCGCATGGGCGCAGCATGCACGTATCACGGTATGCCTGGCGGCCGTGGCGGGTCGCGCAAAAACAAGGGCCCGGGAGATCCCGGGCCCTTGCAGGTCTGCCTTGGCGTCAGCCGTGGCTTACCAGATCACCACCTGCTGCTCGCCGCTGCGCGCCATCGGTGCACCGGCCTTGCACTGGAACGCGGCCGCGAAGGTCGGCAGGTTCGAGGGCGCGCCCATCGCGCGGAACTGCGCCGGTGCGTGCGGATCGGTGGCCAGGCGGACCTTGGCGTTTTCCGGGGTGTACTTGGTACGCCACACGGTGGCCCAGTTGAAGAAGAAGCGCTGATCGCGGGTGAAGCCGTCGACCTTCGGATCTTCCTTGCCGGCCGAGGCCTTCTGCAGCGCATCGTAGGCCGTGGCCAGGCCACCCAGGTCGGCGATGTTCTCGCCCAGGGTCAGGTGGCCGTTCACGGCCTGGCCGTCAACCTTGTACTGGTCGAACTGCTTGACCAGCTTGCCGGTCAGGCCTTCGAAGTTCTTCTTGTCGGCCGGCGTCCACCAGTCTTCCATGTTGCCGGTCGGCCCGAAGCGCGCGCCCTGATCGTCGTAGCCATGGGTCATCTCATGGCCGATCACCGCACCGATGCCACCGTAGTTCAGCGCATCGTCTGCCTTCGGATCGAAGAACGGCGGCTGCAGGATGGCGGCCGGGAACACGATCTCGTTCTGCAGCGGGTTGTAGTAGGCGTTGACCGTCTGCGGGGTCATGCCCCACTCGGTCTTGTCCACCGGCTTGCCGATCTTGGACAGGTTGAACTTGTAGTTGAACTCGTTGGCCGCACGCACGTTGGCCAGGTAGCTGTCGCGCTGGGTCTGCAGGCCCGACCAGTCACGCCACTTGTCCGGGTAGCCGATCTTCGGAGTGAAGGTTTCCCACTTCGCGATGGCCTTGGCCTTGGTTTCCTCGCTCATCCAGCTCAGGCCCTGGATGCGTTCCTTCAGCGAGGCAGCCAGGTTCTTCACCAGTTCTTCCATCTTCGCCTTGGCTTCCGGCGAGAAGGCAACCTTCACGTACAGCTGGCCGAACGCTTCGCCGGCATCGTTCTCGATGGTGCCCAGCACGCGCTTCCAACGCGGCTTCTGTTCCTTCTGGCCGTTGAGGGTCTTGCCGTAGAACGCGTAGTTCTCCTGGACGAAGGCATCGGCCAGGTACGGCGAGGCGCCATCGACGGTGTGGAAGCGCAGGTAGGCGCGCCAGACCGACGGGTCGGTGTCGCCCAGCGCCTTGCTCACTTCCTCATGGAAGGCCGGCATCGCCAGCGAGAACTTCTCCGGCGCAGCAACGCCCTGCGACTTGAAGAACTCGGTCCAGCTGAAGTTCGGGGTCAGCTTGTCGGCGTCAGCCAGGGTGACCGGGTTGTAGTACAGCTCCACATTGCGCGACAGTTCGACGCGCGACTTGGATGCCTTGGCCAGGCGGGTCTCGAACTTGACCACGTCCTCAGCCTGCTTGGCGGCGTCGGCTGCCGGGACGCCGGACAGTTCCAGCACCTTGGCGACGTGCGCCTGGTAGGCCTTGAGCTTGTCGGCGTTCTTGGCGTCGGTGTAGTACGTGCTGTCAGGCAGGCCCAGGCCGCCCTGGCTGGCATAGGCCAGGTTCATGGTCGAGTTCTTGAAGTCGGCCTCGGCGCCGAAGCCGAACAGCACGTTCTCGCCCTTGGCTGCGCTGGTGCGCAGGTAGTCGGCGATGGCGGCCTTTTCCTGCAGGCCGTCGATGGCGGCCAGGTCGGCCTTCAGCGGCTCGATGCCCTGGGCGTTGATCTTGGCCTCATCCATGCCGGTGGCCCACAGGTCGCCGACGATCTTCTCGATGTGGCTCGGGTTCTTGACCTGCGCGACCTGCTCGGCCAGCTGGTGCTGCACTGCCACCGAACGCTCGTCGAGGATGGTGAACGCGCCCCAGCTGGTGCGGTCGCCGGGAATCTCGTTGGCGGCCAGCCACTTGCTGTTGACGTAGTCGCCGAATGCGGTGCAGGCGTCCAGGTTGGTGTCCAGATCGCTGGGCTGGAAGGCGTTGTAGGCCGGCAGCTTGCTTTCATCCAGGGTATAGGTGGTGGCTTCGGCGGCGGCGGGGGCAGGCGCGGCGGCCTCCTTGGCCGGGGTTTCGTTCTTGCCACAGCCGGCCAGCACGGCCGACACGGCCAGGCTGAGCAGCACGATCTTGGGAGTACGCGTGATCACTATGTTTGGCCTCCAGGCCGAGTGAGTCAGGGAAGAGCCGCGGGGACGGCCGTGGGCCGAACGATACGCCGCCAGCCTACCCCGCAAGGGTGTCGAAGGTCATGGGCGGGTGCAAGGGGCTGCGTCGGGCCCTGCAAAAGACAGACCCGGCAAAAGCCGGGTCTGTCGGGGTGCTGCGGACTACGGCCCTATCAGAACTTGTACTTCAGACGCACGAACGGGGTGCGGCCGTACAGGTCGTACTGGGTGGCAAAGGCTGCGGTGTTGCCGTAGCGGGTGCCGGCGCCGGTGGAGATCAGTGCCGGCTTGGTGTTGAACACGTTGGCCACGCCCACCAGGACTTCCCAGTCGGCCTGCTTGTAGCTCAACGAAGCGGTGTGATACACGCGAGCGTCGGCGACCAGATCGCGGTACGAGTCCGGACGGCCCTGGTAGGTGAAGCGCGAGTTGAGGGTGGTGTTCTCGGTCTTGCCGATGTACTGGGTCAGCCAGTTGTATTCCCAGTCGCCGCGGGTCAGGGTCAGGCCCAGGTTGGCAACCAGGTCCGGACGGCCGATCAGGCCAAGCTGATCCGAGGAGGCCAGGCCGCTGGCCTCGGCGCTGTCGAACAGCTGTGCCACGTCTTCCACGGTGTAGGTGACCTGCGAATCCAGGGCGAACTTGCCGAAGCCGAACTCATGTTCCCAGTTCAGGGTCATGTCCCAGCCGCGGGTACGCTGCTGGTTGATGTTCAGGTACTGGGCGTAGATGTTGCGGATCGAATTCGCGTCCGGGCCGGTGGTCGGGTTGCGCTCCAGCAGGTCGCAGTAACGGTTCGGGAAGGTGCTCGAACCGTAGCAGCCGGTGGTGATGTCCAGTGCACCCAGCGAGGTGATCTGGCCGCGGATATCGTAGTCGAAGTAGTCGATCGCCACGCTCAGGTCGGCGAACGACGGAGTGAACACGATACCGGCGCTCTTGGCGCGGGAGGTTTCCGGAACCAGGTTGCCGGCGCC
Source organism: Stenotrophomonas sp. STEN147 (assembly GCF_056757995.1). NCBI lineage: Bacteria > Pseudomonadati > Pseudomonadota > Gammaproteobacteria > Lysobacterales > Lysobacteraceae > Stenotrophomonas > Stenotrophomonas sp. STEN147. Next base: position 35,170 of record NZ_JBRRCG010000020.1, on the reverse strand, counting down.
GCCGCTGGTGAACACGGTGGCACTGGAGCCTGCGCCGACGTAATCGCCCGGAATGCCGGCGGCACCGCAGTTGGCACGGATGTTGGTGTTGTCGCTCTCTTCCCAGCGGATGCAGGGATCGATCGCGGTCTGGGACTGGAAGCCGGTCTGGTTGCCCAGGTACAGCTCGTACAGGCCCGGTGCACGATAGGAGGTGCCAACGGTGCCGCGCAGACGCAGCGACGGAATGATCTGCCAGTTCAGGCCGGCCTTCCAGACCTTGTCGCTGCCGCTGACCGAGTCGTACTTGAATATGCGGCCCGAAGCATTGGCGGTGAGCGATTCGATGCCGGTGACGCCCTTGATCAGCGGGATGTCGAACTCGACGAAGGCTTCCTTCACCTTGTCGTTACCCTTGGTCACGTCGGCCGTCGAGGCGCCCCAGAGATCCTTGTAGTTCTCGTCCGGCGTATCTTCGATGGAGTAGTAGCGGTACTCCACACCGAACGCAGCACCCAGTGCACCTGCGGGAAGGTCGAACAGCTCACCGGAGAAGATCGCATTGACCGTCACGGTGTCATAGGTGGTCTTGCCGGTGGCGGTGATGCCCAGGATGTCGACCAGCTCGTCAACCTTGGCGCCGCTCAGGTAACCCGGGTCGAAGTAGTTCGCTGCAGGCGTATCGCCAGCACCCGGACGGGTCAGGTCGCCGGTGATCGAGTTGCGGATGCCCAGCGAGCTGTACTTGCCGCTGGAGCGGCTGGCATTGGCATTGACTTCCCAGCCCCAGCTACCCGTGAACAGGCCATCGAACTTGTTCGCCAGGTAGTAGTAGTCGACCTCGGTCTGCGAGGACGACTTGAATGGAAGCACCGGCTGCGCATAGCCATTGGTGGTGCCCGGGGCTTCCACGACGGGGAAGAACTGGCGCCACTGGAAGTTGTTGGTCTTGCGGTTGTTGTAGAGGAACTGGGTCTTCCAGTTGAACCCATCAAAACCGAAGTCCGAAGCGAAGTAGGCCGACTTGCGCTCCTGGCGGTTGATGATGTGAGACTGACCCCATGCATCGAAGTTCAACGGTTCTTCGTAGTAGGCGACCGGGCTGCCGTTGGCGTAGGTGCGGTTGGCGCGCGGGCGATAGCCCGGGAACGGACCCACGGTGCTGCCGTCCGGCGAGGGAATGTAACGGATCGGCGAGTCGTACTCATCGATGACGTTGATGAGCAGGTTGTTGCAGTTCGCAAGCTTGGTCCCGGCGGTGATCGAGTGATCCTGCCGGTCGATGCGGTTGCCGTTGGCGTCCTTGATCAGATCATTGCCGCAGTTCAGGAAGTCGCGGTCGCCGCGGGTCAGCTCGTTGTGGCGGTACCATTCGACGGCAGCGACGATGCTGCCCTTCTCGAAGTTCCAGCCATTGGCAAGCGAGCCCTGGAAGACTTCACCGCCACCTTCGGTCGGGATACGGCCGGTGACCGTCAGCTCCGGGCGCTCGAAATTCTTCTTGGTGATCAGGTTGACCACGCCGGCCACGGCGTCGGAACCGTAGATGGACGAGGAGCCGTCCTTCACGATTTCCGCACGCTGCAGGATGGCGGTGGGAATGACGTTCAGGTCGAATGCGCCGACCGCGCCGCGGGTACCGGCCGGGCCCGGACGCTGGCCGTCCAGCAGCACCAGGGTGCGGTTGGCACCCAGGCCGCGCAGCGAGAACGTCTGCACGCCGGTACCACCGTCGACGACGAAGCCACCGAACTGGTGGGTGATCTGGGTTTCAGCAGCACCGATAGCGGACTTCTGCAGGAACTCGCCCACCGACACCTGGCCCTGGGCAGCGTTGTGCTCGGTGTCGATGGTGAACACCGGCGACGACGTTTCGTAATCTGCACGACGGATCAGCGATCCGGTGACGGTGATCTTGTCAAGGTCGGTGGCGCGCTGGTTGTGGGCGGAAGTGCTTGACGCCGCGGCTTCCTGCTGGGTGGTCTCCTGGGCCAGGGCCGGTGCAGCCTGCAGGCAGGCCAGCACAGCGAGAGTGAGCGGGACGCGGCTTGGCTTGATGTGGCGGTTGGCGTTGCGCATTTCGATGTGATCCCCACTTGTTATGCTTCGGTTAATGGAGTGTATGTGCCACGTAAAGTAAATGCAACATGAATGGAGAATTGCTGTAACCCGTTGTTGCTAAGGGAAAATTCAGTGAAAGGCGCATGAAAAAACCCCGCCGGTTCAGGCCAGCGGGGTCCATGAACGGGCCAGCGTCCGGTTGCTTACAGGCCGCCCGGTCCGCAGTCCTTGCTGAGGAAGTCCGCCATCAGCGGCAGCGTCGCCCGGTAGTGGCTCGGGTACCACGGCATGCTGTGGGGCATGTCCGGAATCAACTCGAAGCGTGCGGGCACCTTGTCCTTGACGCCGTTGTAGAAATTCCTGGCGTGGGACGCAGGGGTGCGCACATCGCGGTCTCCCACGAAGGTCAACAGGGGGATGGCGGCCTTGGCGGTGTTCTGCATCGGGTCCATGCCCTTCACGGTCTGTCCCTGCAGGATGCGCTGCAGACGGTTCTCGCTCCAGGAAACACCCAGGCGGGCGAGGTCGGTTACGGGGGCGCCGGCAATGGCGCATTGATAGGGCGACGGACTGCGCACGACCGCAGCGGCCGAGGCGAAGCCGCCGTAGGAATAGCCGAAGATCGCGATGCGGTCCTTGGCCGCTATTCCCTGCTGCACAAGCCAGGCAGCCGCATCATCGTTGTCGTCCTGCATCGTCAGGCCCCATTGCTTGTCGCCGGCGATCCAGTGCTCACGCCCGAACCCGGTTGAGCCGCGGTACTGCGGCCGGATCACCGCGTACCCGCGCGAGGTGAAGAACGGTACCCAGCCGGACACATCCCAGCCGGTGTAATCACGGGCCCAAGGTCCGCCGTGCGGATGGACCAGCGCCGGCAACGCCGCGTCGCCGTTCTTCCAACCTGCGGGCAGATCGACGATGGCAGGAATCTTGCGGCCATCGCGGGCGGTGTACGTCACCCAGCGCTGCTCGCCGATCTGCTTGCCATCCACCCAGGGGCGCTCGCTGCCAAGCGTCGTGACCTGCTTGCGATCCACCAGGATCTGGTAGCTGGTGGGCGAGCTGGCGCTGTTGGTGGTGAACAGCACGCGGGACAGATCATCGTTGTAACCGGTGATGGCGATGTACTTGCCCGGATACGCCTGCTTGAGGCCGTCGTACAGGGCCTTCATCTGCGGATCGACATACACCGCTTCACGGCGCGGACCGTCGACATAGAAGCCCAGCACCTGGTTGAAGTTGCTGGGCTTGGTGCCCAGGATCAGGCCGCCGATCGGATACTCGGGATGAGCCGCCAGCGGTTCGTTGTCAAACGTTCTGCTGGCCGGGTCGTACAGTCGGGCCTGCACCTGGTCGGAGAACTTGTCGGTGAGGATGTACAGCTTGCCGTTCTGGTCATCGATGCCGACCACCTCCATCGTGTAGCGATCAGACAGGCGGGTGGTCAGCGTATCGTGCTTCTCGAACTGGCCGCTGGCCTTGTTCTTGACCAGGATCTGCTGCTCGTAGTCGTTCGAGCCGGCCGGCTCGATCTGCGTACGCGTCAGCAGCTCGCCGTTGCGCGGGTGGAACAGGCCCGGGGTGGAGCGGGCGTCGCCACGGAACAGCAGTTCGGTCTGCCCGGTCTTGAGGTTGAACAAGTAATAGCTGGCCGAAAAATTGGTCTGGTTGATCTGCGAGATGATCACCTTGTCCGGATCCAGCGGAAGCGAATGCACCAGGGACGCGGTGCCGGCCAGCTCCAGGCAGCGCTGGGTCTGTTCGCTGATGCCGAGCTTGCGGGTGTTGTCCGCGAAAGCCTCGTCGAACTTTGTCTGGCTGCTGTCGGTGAGGAATGCCTTGGACAGGAACGTCTTGGTTGAGCCGACCGAGTTGCCTTCACCGCAGCCGGACAACTGCGCGGTCAGCTCCTGTCGGCCGATCACCAGGCTGCGACCCGCCTTGAGCGCGCTGGCGGCAATGAACTTCATGCGATCACCGGAAGGCGTGATCGCCACGGGCGCCGAACCGGGCACGTCCAGGTTCCAGTTGGCCAATGCGGTATCGCCATTGTTGCTGCCCGGCGCAGCAATGATCGCAACCAGCTGCTTGCCGTCAGGGCTCATGCTGACAGACTGGATGGCCGGGATCTTGGCGAAATCCTCGACCGGCAACGGTGTGGCGGAGGCGTGGATGACGTGCAGGCCAAGCAGCAGTGCGGTGGTGGCACCCAGGCGGGCACGCGTGAGGCGGGTTTCCATGATCGACAGTTCCTTGTGGCGATTCGCATCAAGATGACCGGAAGATGAACGAGTGCTGCCCTTCCGTCAACTGCACGTGAAAGTTCCCACCTGTGCACCCAGCGGGGCAGAGAGGCAACGCCGCCGTAGGGACGCCGACTTGAGAATCCGTGCGCGGATCTGGGCCAATCCTGAATCAAGTCAGCGTGCGCCCAGCTTGTATGATGTCGGGTTCTCCTTCCTGATTTCCGCCGGAGCCCGCAGTGAACAGTCCGACCCGTCGTCCCCATGCAAGCCAGGTGCAGAAGGGGCTGGCACCGCACGCGCGCATCCGCAACGTGATCGCGGTCGGCTCGGGCAAGGGCGGTGTCGGCAAGTCCACCACGGCTGTCAATCTGGCGGTGGCGCTGCAGCAGCTGGGCGCGCGGGTGGGCGTGCTCGATGCGGACATCTATGGCCCCAGCGTTCCCGCCATGCTGGGCCTGGCCGGCCGCCCGGAAAGCCCGGACAACAAGAGCATCGAACCGCTGCGTGCCTTCGGCGTGGACACCATGTCGATCGGTTACCTGATCGAGGAAGACACGCCGATGATCTGGCGTGGGCCGATGGCGACCTCGGCAATGACTCAGCTGTTCAACGACACCCTGTGGGACGACCTCGACTTCCTGTTGATCGACCTGCCGCCCGGCACCGGTGACATCCAGCTGACGCTGACCCAGAAGATTCCGCTGGCCGGTGCGGTGATCGTCACCACGCCGCAGGACATCGCCACGCTGGATGCGAAGAAGGCACTGAAGATGTTCGAGAAGGTCGAAGTGCCGGTGCTGGGCATCGTCGAGAACATGGCGGTACATACCTGCAGCCAGTGCGGCCACGTCGAGCACCTGTTCGGCGAGGGGGGCGGGGAGCGCATGGCGGCGCAGTACGGCGTGCCGCTGCTGGGATCGCTGCCGTTGCAGATCGGCATCCGTGAGCAGGGTGACGCAGGCACACCGATCACCGCCGCGCAGCCGGATTCCCTGCCGGCCCAGGCCTATCGCCACGCCGCCCAGCGGCTCATCGAGGAAGTGGGCAAGCGCCCGCGTGCCTCGATCCCGATCCTGTCGTCGCTGCTGTAGGGACCGGGCGGGGAGGGCGGTGGCGCCCGGCCCCCTGCTAGAATCCTCGCGCCCCCTCGCACCCAGGACAGAGCATGAGCATCAAGAGTGACCGTTGGATCCGCCGCATGTCCGAACAGCACGGCATGATCGAGCCGTTCGAGGCCGGGCAGGTGAAGCAGGTCAACGGCCAGCGCATCGTCAGCTACGGTACCTCCAGCTACGGTTACGACGTGCGTTGCTCGCGCGAGTTCAAGGTGTTCACCAACATCAACTCGACCATCGTGGACCCGAAGCACTTCGATTCGGGCAGCTTCGTCGACATCACCGCCGACGAATGCATCATCCCGCCCAACAGCTTCGCGCTGGCGCGTACCGTGGAGTATTTCCGCATTCCGCGCGACACCCTCGTGGTGTGCCTGGGCAAGAGCACCTACGCGCGTTGCGGCATCATCGTCAACGTCACTCCGCTCGAGCCGGAGTGGGAAGGCCATGTGACCCTGGAGTTCAGCAACACCACGCCGCTGCCGGCGCGCATCTACGCCAATGAAGGCGTGGCCCAGATGCTGTTCTTCCAGGCGGCGGCCGATGATGTCTGTGAAACGTCCTACAAGGACCGTGGCGGCAAATACCAGGGCCAGACCGGCGTCACCCTGCCGCGTACCTGACGGACCGGTAGCGCCGGGCCATGCCCGGCGTCGCACGATCGAAGGCGGCGCTTGCGCCGCCTTCGCTTATTTGCCGCGGCCGAACAGCATGGCGATGCCGACGCCGACCAGGGCCACCGGCCACCAGGTCAGCAGCAGCTTGGACAGGTTCAGGTGCGTCCAGCCCAGGTTGCTGGCAAGCATGAACAGGCCGATCAGGATCAGCAGGATGGCGGCGACGAGGTTGAATCGCATCGTGTCGGCACAGGCTCAGGAGTGGGCCGGATATCCTAGCCGTTCCTTCCAGTAGGCGACATGCTGCTGCAGGGCGTCCGGTTCGTAGCGGTGCGCAGGACCGCTGCCCCACACCGGTCCCGGCCACGCCGGATCGCCGTCGTGGCGGCCGATCACGTGGAAATGCAGCTGGCGCACGATGTTGCCCAATGCGCCGATATTGATCTTCTCCACCCCGTCGGAGCCCTTCAGGGCCTTGCAGGCGCGGTTGAGTTCGGTGCGCAGCTTGTCCTGCTGGTCGCCGTCCAGTTCGATCCACTCCGTTACCCCGGCCAGACGCGGCACCAGGATCAGCCAGGGAAACCGTTCGTCGTTCATCAACCGCACTTGCGACAGCGGGCCTTGCGCCACCAGAACGCTGTCGGTGGCCAGGCGGGAATCAAGTTCGAAATCGCTCATCCAAGATGCTCCGTGAAGAAGTCCAGGGTGCGTTGCAGCGCCAGGGTGGCGCTGTCTGGATCATACGCATGTCCGACCTCGCGGTTGAAGGCATGGTCGGCCGGGTAGACATAGGTCGCCATCTGCGGCAGCTTCTGGCGATGCGCCTCCACGGCCTCCGGCGGGATGCTGCGGTCCTGCGCGCCGAAGTGGAAGATCACCGGCGCCTTCGGTGTCTCGTCCAGATACTGCACATTGCGTGCGCCGTAATAGCTCACCGAGGGCAGGCCGAGGCGCAGCGCGGACAGCATCGCCACCGTTCCGCCCCAGCAGTAGCCGACCGTGCCGACCTTGCCGAAGGGGGCAAGCCGGGTTGCTGCGGCGCGCACCACTTCCAGTGCCCGTTCAATGCCCAGCGCACTTACCCGTTCCAGGCCCTGTTTCACCCCTTCAGGGTCATAGGGCAGGGCGTCGGGGTCGGCGTCCGGGCCATCGACCAGGTCGAAGAACGACGGCGCCAGCACGGCATAGCCTTCGGCGGCGAAGCGCTCGGCCACGCCACGGATGTGCGGATTGGCGCCGAAGATCTCCTGCACGACCACCAGGCCGCCACGCGGCGTGCCCGCCGGCAGGGCCTGCCAGGCCCGGACCGGGCCATGATGCGTATCCAGGGTGATCCATTCGGACATCGTCGGGTTCCTCGTAGCAGTGGACAGACCTGCATTGTCGGCGCTGGGCGGGTTAGCGCGGCGTCTGCGGCTGTGCGTGATCGGGCGGCTGGCCGTTCAGAGCGCGGCCCTCAACCCCGGTATACTGGCGCCCTTTCAGGCCCCGGCCCCCAGGAACCCCTGCCACTCCGGCAGGGGCCCAGGCCCCCAGAGTCCCGCGATTCCATGTCCCAGCTGAACCCCAAAGTCGGCTTCGTCAGCCTTGGCTGCCCGAAGGCCCTTGTCGATTCCGAGCGCATCCTGACCCAGCTGCGGTCGGAGGGATACGACATCGTCCCGTCCTATGACTCGGCCGACGTGGTGGTGGTCAACACCTGCGGCTTCATCGACTCGGCGGTGACGGAGTCGCTGGACGCCATCGGCGAGGCGATGAACCAGAACGGCAAGGTCATCGTCACCGGCTGCCTGGGCAAGCGCCCCGAACAGATCCGTGAGGCGTACCCGAACGTGCTGGCGGTGTCCGGCCCGCAGGACTACCAGAGCGTGATGGAGGCGGTGCATGAGGCGCTGCCGCCCCGGCATGATCCGTTCGTGGACCTGGTGCCCGACTACGGCATCAAGCTGACCCCGCGCCACTACGCCTATCTGAAGATTTCCGAAGGCTGCAACCACGCGTGCAGTTTCTGCATCATTCCGTCGATGCGCGGCAAGCTGGTCTCGCGCCCGGTCGATGAAGTGCTGCGCGAAGCCGAGCGCCTGGTCCGGGGCGGTGTGCGTGAGCTGCTGGTGGTATCGCAGGACACCTCCGCCTACGGCGTGGACGTGAAGTACGCCGAGAAGATGTGGCGCGACAAGGCCTACCAGACCCGCCTGAAGGCGCTGTGCGAGGGCCTGTCCGAACTGGACGCGTGGGTGCGCATGCACTACGTGTACCCGTACCCGCACGTGGATGACGTGGTGCCGTTGATGGCCGAGAACCGCATCCTGCCGTACCTGGACATTCCGTTCCAGCACGCCAGCCCGCGCATCCTGCGACTGATGAAGCGCCCCGGTGCGGTGGAGAAGACGCTGGAGCGCGTGCAGAACTGGCGTCGCATCGCGCCGGACATCACCGTGCGTTCGACCTTCATCGTCGGTTTCCCGGGCGAGACCGAAGCGGAGTTCGAGGAGCTGTTGTCGTTCCTCGATGAGGCGCAGCTGGACCGCGTGGGTGCGTTCGCATATTCGCCGGTCGAGGGTGCTACCGCCAACGCTCTTCCGGACCCTGTCCCGGAAGAGGTGAAGCAGGAGCGCCTGGCGCGCTTCATGGAAAAGCAGGCACAGATCTCGGCCGCACGTCTGGAGGCCAAGATCGGCACGGTGCAGCAGTGCCTGGTCGATGCCATCGAAGGTGACATCGCCGTGGCCCGTTCCAGGGCCGATGCACCGGAAATCGATGGACTGGTGCATATCCAGAATGCCGACCAGGTGCCGCTGCGCGTAGGCGAATTCATCAACGTGGAAATCACCGAGAGCGACGAACACGATCTGTATGGCGACGCGCTGCCGCCGACCACGCGCCCGGCCTTCGACCTGAAGGTGCTCTGATCATGGCCGAGGGTGCTGCCGGCCACGCTGGCAGCCCTCGGCGATTCGTGCCGCCGCCGCGCGCGGCGGTGGACCCGGCGGTGTTCGATCATCCGCTGTTTGCCCGCGTGCGTGCCTTCCGCGATCTTCTGTCCGGCGACCGCTGGCCGACCGTTGCCGAGCTGGATGCGCGGCTGGCGTTGCGCGGGCGACGACTGGTCGAGCAGGATGCGGCGTTGCTGGCCGATGGCCTGCACTACGAAGTGCGCATCGCGCAGGGGCGTATCGCCACCCGTGCGGCGAGCTGGCACGATCTGTTCAATGCACTGGTGTGGGCGTGTCACCCGCAGCTGAAGCACGCGCTCAACAGGCGGCAATGCCTGCACGTCGCCACGATGCCAACGGGTCAACGTAATCGCGCGCAGGCGGCGCTGACCCAGTTCGACGAGACCGGCGTGATCGTGTGCGTCCAGGACGATGCGCTGATCGCTGCGTGGAACGCCCACGATTGGCCGATGCTGTTCGCGCCGCCGCACTGGCAGGCCGGTCGCATCACCATCGCCGCGGTGTTCGGCCATGCACTGATGGAACAGGCGTTGCTGCCCGGGCGCCTGCTGGTCGGCAAGTGCGTGGTGGTGCGCGGCGATGATGAGGGCGCCTGCATCGAGACCGTGGCCCGGGCGATCGAGCAGGGCGCGACGGTGACCGATCCGCTGCAGCTGCGCCCGCTGCCACTGGCCGGAATCCCCGGCTGGCACCCGCAGCAGGACGCCGCCTTCCATGGCAACGCCGACTACTTCCGCCCGCTGCGGCAGGGCCGCCTGTACCCGCCGCCGCTCTTGCCCCGGTAGCGCCGGACCATGCCCGGCGCTGGATTGACAGCAACGCCGGGAGGGCTCGGTGTTACGAAGACGGGTACTCGACGCTGATCACCGCGAAAGTGAACCGGCCGCCCGGCAGTTCCACCGAGAATTCATCGTCCAGGCGCTTCTTCAGCACGGCCCGCGCCAGCGGCGAGTCGATGCTGATCCAGCCCAGGCCGGCGTCGGTTTCATCCGGCCCAACGATGCGGTAACGGCTGGTCTCACCACTGTCGATGTTCTCCAGTTCGATCCATGCACCGAAGAACACCGCTTGTGGATCGGTCGGCGTGGTATCGACCACGCGCAGCGATTCGAGCCGCTTGGTCAGGTAGCGCACGCGGCGGTCGATTTCACCCAGCTGCTTCTTGCGGTAGGTGTACTCGGCGTTCTCCGAGCGGTCGCCCTCGGCGGCGGCGGCGGCCAGCGCCTTCACCACCTCGGGCCGGCGTACCCGCCACAGGTCGTCCAGCTCGGCTTTCAACCGGGCGTGGCCGGCGGCGGTGATCAGGGCGGTGCTTTTCTCTGCGGGCGGACGCCAACGGGACATGTAATACAGCTTCTTCTCAGGAATACGAAAGGGCCTCAGCGCTTGCCGCCGAAGATGCCGCCCAGGATGCCACGCACGATCTGGTTTCCCAGCTTGGTCCCGACCGTGCGCGTGGTCTGCTTGGCCATGGTTTCGATCATGCCCTGGCGGCGCTTGGTGCCGAAGATCGCATCCTTGATCGCTTGGCCGAATCCACCTTCCTGTGCCTCGTCCTGCTCGCGGCTGCGCGCGGCCGGCGTCTGGGCCTGCTCCACGCTCTTCTGCGCCCGCTGGGCCAGCAGCTCGGCGGCCGATTCACGGTTGACCGCCGTGTCGTAGCGGCTGCCTACCGGACTGCCGGCACGCACCTGTGCGCGCTCGGCCTCGGTGACCGGCCCCATCCGGCAGCGGGGCGGCGCGATCATCGTCTGCTGGACCGGCATCGGCACGCCCTTGTCCTGCAACGTGGAAACCAGTGCTTCACCGGTGCCGAGCTGGCTCAGCACCTTGGCGACATCCAGCTTCGGGTTCGGCACGAAGGTTTCGGCGGCGGTCCTGACCGCCTTCTGGTCGCGCGGCGTGAAGGCCCGCAGCGCGTGCTGCACGCGGTTGCCGAGCTGGCCCAGGATGTTGGAGGGCACGTCGTCGGGGAACTGCGAGCAGAAGTACACGCCCACGCCCTTGGAGCGGATCAGCCGCACCACCTGCTCGATGCGCTGCACCAGCGAGGATGGCGCATCGTCGAACAGCAGGTGGGCCTCGTCGAAGATGAACACCAGCTTGGGCTTGTCGAGGTCGCCCACTTCCGGCAGCTGTTCGAACAGTTCCGACAGCAGCCAGAGCAGGAAGGTCGAGTACAGCTTGGGCTTGAGCACCAGCTGGTCGGCGGCGAGGATGCCGATCACACCGCGGCCGTCGTGATTGACCCGCATGATGTCGGCCAGTTCCAGTGCCGGCTCGCCGAAGAAATTCTCACCGCCGTCCTGCGCCAGCCGCAGCACGGCACGCTGGATCGCTGCGATCGACTGCGCGCTGACCAATCCGTACTCGGTGGAAATGTCCTTGCGCTCTTCGGCGACCAAGCCGAGCAGGGCGCGCAGATCATCCATGTCCAGCAACAGCAGGCCGCGGTCGTCGGCCAGCTTGAACACGATGTCCAGCACGCCGGCCTGGGTGTCATTCAATTCGAGGATGCGCGCGAGCAGGGTCGGCCCCATCTCGCTGACGGTGGTGCGCACCGGGTGGCCGAGTTTTCCGTACAGGTCCCAGAAGATGGCCGGGCTGCCCGCCGGCGCATAGTCGGCCACGCCGATGTCCGCGGCGCGCTTCAGCAGCGCTTCGCTGCCCGTGCCGGGCACGGCCAGGCCGGACACATCGCCCTTCACATCGGCGAGGAACACCGGAACCCCGAGCCGCGAGAATCCTTCTGCCAGGGTCATCAGGGTCACGGTCTTGCCGGTGCCGGTGGCGCCCGCCACCAGCCCGTGGCGGTTGCCGAGTCTCGGCAGCAGGGTGACGGCCACATCGTCGGTGATGCCTTTGCCGAGCAGAATCGGATCCATGGTCCAGCCCTTGTGGTGAATGCGCCCAATGTTAACCGGCAGCGATGACGGCCCGAAGGTCGGCTTGCCCCGACCTTGGCGGCGCCGCTACTCTGCCTGCCTGTTTCGCACACAGTGCCAAAAATGCCCGTTCCTGTCCTGATTTCCCGCACCTGGCCGTTGCTGGCCCTGGCTGGCCTGGTTTCCCTGGCCCCCGATGCCCACGCCCAGCGGGTTTCCGCCCGGGACAAAGTGAAGGTAGATGCCCTGCAGCAGCGCATGACGGCTGCCGAGAAGCGTTACAGCGATGCGCTGCTGCTGGTGGCCAACGCCGACCCCAAGGGCAGCAACGAGGCCGACGCGGCGCTGGAGGACATGGAGGATGTCATCAGTGAGTGCGTGAAGCAGAAGGGTTGCCAGATGAGCAACATGCTGGCCACCTACAAGCGCCTGCTCAAGCGCGATGCCGATGCGGCCGCGGAAGACGAGGGCGGTGAACTGCCCGCCGAGCGGCTGGAAGCCGACCCCGACCATATCGGTCCGTTGACCGCCGACGTGCCGGAAGCCGCACGCGCGGCGGCACTGCTCAACGACAAGCGGCACGCCTTCGACAACATGGTCGAGTACAACCCGGCCGTCCAGGCCGGCATCCGCCGCTGGCTGACCGACATGCGTCCGGCGCTGCTGACCAGCTACGAGAACTACCAGAACCTGCGTGCCGTGATGTGGCCGGAGTGGGAGAAGCGCGGCCTGCCCGAAGCGCTCCTGTTCGGCATCATGGCCAAGGAATCCAATGGCCGCGTGCATGCGTCCTCGCGCGCTGGCGCCGCCGGCCTGATGCAGTTCATGCCGGCCACCGGCCGGCGTTTCGGCCTCGGTCCGGACGGCACCGGGTTCGATACCCGCTTCGATGCCCACAGCGCTGCTGAAGCCAGTGCGACCTATCTCAACGAGCGCATGCGCGAGCTCAACAACAACATCGAGTTGTCGCTGGCCGGGTACAACGGGGGTGAAGGGCGCGCCCTGCGCGTGGCGCGCGAGAATCCGGGGCAGAGCTTCTGGGTCGACCGTGTCTACAACCAGTTCCCCGGTGAAACCAAGGATTACGTGCCGATGGTGATTGCTGCGGCGTGGATCTTCCTGCACCCCCAGCAGTACGGCGTGGAGTTCCCGAAGATCAGCGCGCAGCCGGCCACCCTGCGCCTGGCGCGCTCGACCACCATCTACGAGCTGACGATCTGCCTGGGCAGCCACGGCACCCGTGATGGCTACATGCGTGCGCTGCGCAACCTCAATCCGCGTTATGAGGCTGATGGCTGGATTCCGGCCGGCACCCTGATCAACGCAACCACCCGCATCGCGAGCCTGTATCAGCGCAACTGCGTGAGCGGACCGCGTGCCGACCTGGCGCGCACCCTGATCACGGCCGACCTCAATGCCGCCATCGTGCGGCCAAGCGCTGCCAGCTACACCGGCAGCGTGGCGGTGGGCGGCGTGGTGCCGGTGGCCGATGCAGCCAGTTCGACCAGCGTACCGACCGCACCGGTGGCGGCAGTGGCCGCGCCTCGGCCGGCACCGGCCGCGCGACCGAAGCCGGCACGCAGCTACAAGGTCGGCCGCGGCGAGACGCTGGGCCGCATCGCGGCCAAGTTCCAGTGCGACGTGCCGACGCTGGCACGCGCCAACGGTCTGAAGGCACCGGCCTACAGCCTGCGCCACGGCCAGGTGCTGAAGCTGCAGGGCTGCGAAAAGTAATCTCCACGACCTCTGGAACTGCCATGGACCTTGAAGCAACCCGCAACCTGTTCGCCAATCTGCGCGAAAACACCGACTGGGACATCAGCGGCCCGCTGCTGTGGGGCTATTTCTTCGTGCATTCCACTGCCGAGCCGCTGCAGGCACTGGCCGCGCATCTGCAGGCGCAGGGCTACACCCTGGTGGAGGTGTTCGAGCAGGAGCCGGACGAGGGGGACGCGCCGTTCCATGTGCTGCATGTGGAGCGCGTGGAGGTCCACGACGAAGCGTCGCTGGATCGCCGCAACCAGGAGCTGGCAGCGCTGGCAGCGCAGATGGGTGTGGAAGACTACGACGGCATGGACGTCGGCCCGGCCCCCACCCTGCAGTAGGGGCCTGTGCGTAGTGCCGGGCGCGTGCCCGGCGCTGCGCAGCAAACCGGTGGCGGGATTGTCAGCGCAGCGTGGCCAGCGCCTGGCCCAGCTGCACCGGTGACTCCGCAGCCAGGTGTGGAGCGAACTCCGCCACGCCCGGCGGCAGCAGCACGACCACGGTCGAGCCATAGTTGAAACGTGCCATCTCCGCGAAGCGCTCCAGGCGGATGCCCTGGCCGCGATAGTCCTTGCGGGTGATGCGGTCACCGTACTGAGGGATCTCCTCGCCGCTCCACACTGTCTCCACGCCGGAGACCAGCAGCGCGCCGACCATCACGCTCACCATCGGGCCGAAGCTGGTATCGAAATGGCAGACCAGGCGTTCGTTGCGTGCGAACAGGCGTGGCACGCCTGCCACGGCGGCCGGACCCACGCTGAAAAGGCGGCCTGGCACATGCACGGTCTCGCGCAGGGTGCCGGTCCAGGGCATGTGCACACGGTGGTAGTCGCGCGGGGACAGGTAGATGGTCGCGTACAGGCCGTCGTTGAACGGTTTGGCGTCCTCGGCGCTGCCCAGCAGCTCGGCGGCGGTGAACGACTGGCCCTTGGCCTGGAAGATGCGGCCGGCCTCGATGTTGCCGAGCTGGCTGACACGGCCGTCGGCCGGCATCACCAGGGTGCGCGGATCGGCATCGGCCACGCGTGCGCCCGGTTTCAGCGCACGGGTGAAGAACTGGTTGAAGGTGGCGTAACTGCGCGGGTCGGGGTTGGCGGCTTCGTCCAGATTGACGTTGAACCTGCGGCTGACGGTGTCGATCAGCCAGCGCGACACGCGCGGGTTGTCCGAGTACGCCAGCGAGCGCGCCATCGAGGACAACAGGCGATGGGGCAGGGCGTATGTCAGGGCGGTGGTGAGGCTCATGGGGCGGTTTTCTCGGTCAGCTTCTGCAGGTCGCGGGCGATCGCCGGCGCGTTGAACGGGGGCCGCACCAGGCCGGCGAGCCGGCCCTGCGGATCGAGCACGGCCAGGCTGGCCGAGTGCTCGACGGTGTAATCCTCGGGATTCTCGTCGAAATGCTTGCCCGGCACCTTCTGGAACACGAAGCCCAGTGCGGTGGCGAAGCGTTCCAGCGAAGGGACGTCGGCGGTGGCCGCCAGGGTGTCCTTGTGGAAGCCGTGCGCGTACTCGCCAAGGCGGGTGGCGCTGTCGCGCTCGGGGTCGACGGAAACGAACAGCACCCGCGGACGCAGCCCGTCGGGCAGTGCTTCCCACTGCTGCTGCGCACCGGCCAGTTCGGCCAGGGTGGTCGGGCACACGTCGGGGCAGAAGGTGAACCCCAGGAACACCAGGGTCCAATGGCCCTTCAACTCGCCCGGAATGAGCCGCGTGCCATCGGACTGGGCCAGGTTGAAGTCGGGCAGCTCGCGCGGCTGCGGGTACAGGGTGATCGCTTCGGTGGCCGGCTGGCCGGCCGGGGGCTTCGGAGCAAAGACCTGCTGCGCGGCGAGCAGGCCCAGGCCCGCCGCCAGGGCGATCAGCAGGATGATGCCGACGTTGCGATTGAACATGGGAGCCCCCGCGCGAAGTGGTCCCCATCATACCGGCTGCGGCCTGATCGTTTCCGTCGCAACGGATGCCGGCGCAGGCGCCAGCCCCTATAATCGGGGGCCACTTTGCCCGCAGTACCGCCATGACCGCTGAAACGGCCGCCGAACTCCACACGATCATCGACCTGATCCGCTACGGCACCAGCCGTTTCAACGCCGCCGGGCTGACCTTCGGGCACAGCTACGACAACGCCCTGGACGAGGCGACCCAACTGGTGCTGCACAGCCTGCACCTGCCGCATGACCTGGGCCCGGCGTATGGCCAGGCGCGGTTGCTGCAGGAGGAGAAGGTGCGGGTGCTGGAGCTGTTCCAGCGCCGCATCGACGAACGTATCCCGGCCGCCTACCTGACCGGCGAGGCGTGGTTCGCCGGCCTGAGCTTCAAGAGCGACGCGCGCGCCCTGGTGCCGCGTTCGCCGATCGCCGAGCTGATCGAGTGTGGTTTCGAACCCTGGCTGGCCGGCCGCGACGTCAGCCGCGCGCTGGATCTGTGCACGGGTTCGGGCTGCATCGCCATCGCCATGGGCCACTATTACCCGAACTGGGAGGTGGACGGCGTGGACCTGAGCGACGACGCACTGTCGCTGGCCGAAGAGAACAAGGAGCGCCTGCAGGCGCACAACGTCACGCTGATCAAGTCCGACCTGTTCAGTGGCCTGACCGGCCGCCATTACGACCTGATCGTCACCAACCCGCCGTACGTCACCAACGACGAGACCGATGCCCTGCCGCAGGAATATTCCTACGAGCCGGAAATGGGCCTGCGTGCCGGCGATGACGGCCTGGACCTGGTGCTGAAGATCCTGCGCGATGCGCCGCTGCACCTGAGCGAGGACGGCCTGCTGATCTGCGAAGTGGGCGAGTCCGAGCAGCACCTGGTCAAGCTGCTGCCGGAAGTGGACTTCGCCTGGATCGAGTTCAAGGTCGGGCAGATGGGCATCTTCGCGGTCGAATGCCGCGAGCTGATCGCCCACAGCGCCCGCATCACCGAACTGGCGGCGCAACGGCCGTGAGCTCCAATTCGTTCGGCAAGCTGTTCACCGTCACCACGTTCGGCGAGTCGCACGGGCCGGCCATCGGCTGCGTGATCGATGGCTGTCCGCCCGGGCTGGCGCTGGACGCGGCCGAATTTGCCCACGATCTGCAGCGCCGTGCCACCGGCAAGAGCCGGCACACGTCGGCGCGGCGCGAGGCCGATGAGGTCGAGATCCTGTCCGGCGTGTACGAGGGCCTGACCACCGGCACGCCGATCGCGCTGCTGATCCGCAACACCGACCAGCGCAGCAAGGACTACGCGAACATCGGCCAGCAGTTCCGGCCGGGCCATGCCGACTACAGCTACTGGCACAAGTACGGCATCCGCGATCCGCGGGGCGGTGGCCGTTCCTCGGCGCGCGAGACCACCATGCGCGTGGCCGCGGGCGTGGTCGCCAAGAAGTGGCTGGCCGAGCGCTTCGGCGTCACCGTGCGCGGGCATCTGTCACAGCTGGGCGGGATCACGCCTGCAGGGTTCGACTGGTCGGCAGTGGAAGACAATCCGTTCTTCTGGCCGCACGCCGCGCAGGTGCCGGAGCTGGAGGCGTACATGGATGCGCTGCGCAAGTCCGGCGATTCGGTCGGCGCGCGCGTGGACGTGGTTGCCGACAACGTGCCCCCGGGCTGGGGCGAGCCGATCTACGGCAAGCTCGATGGCGAGCTTGCGGCGGCGCTGATGAGCATCAACGCGGTCAAGGGCGTGGAGATCGGCGACGGGTTCGCCAGTGCGGCCCAGAAGGGCACCGAACACCGTGACCTGCTGACCCCGCAGGGTTTCGCCAGCAATCACGCGGGCGGCATCCTGGGCGGCATTTCCACCGGCCAGCCGGTGGTTGCGTCGATGGTGTTGAAGCCGACCTCCAGCCTGCGCCTGCCGGGCCCATCGCTGGACACCGCCGGCAACGTGGTCGAAGTGGTCACCACCGGCCGCCATGATCCCTGCGTCGGCATCCGCGCCACGCCAATCGCCGAAGCGATGGTGGCGCTGGTGCTGATGGACCAGGCATTGCGTCACCGCGCGCAATGCGGCGATGTCGGCACCATCACGCCCCGCATTCCCGGGCAGGTCGATGGCTGAAACGCGGCCGACGGTGTGGGTGAGCCAGCCGCTGATCGAGGCGGCCATCGCGCCGCTGCGTGATCGCGTGCAGCTGCGCACCACCGACGCCGTCACCGTGTGGTCGCCTGAGCAGATCGCTGCACAACTGGCCAGCGCCGATGGCGCGATCATCACCCTCAACGAGCGTATCGGCGCGGCCGAGCTGGCCAATGCCTCGCAGCTGCAGGTCGTTGCCAACGTCGGCGTGGGCTACAACAACCTGGATGTGACCGCGCTCAGTGCGGCGGGCATCCTGGCCAGCAATACCCCCGACGTGCTTACCGAGACCACCGCCGATCTGGGCTTCGCACTGCTGATGGCCGCCGCGCGCCGGATCACCGAATCCGAACGCTGGCTGCGTGAAGGGCACTGGCAGCAATGGTCGTTCCAGACCATGCTCGGGGCCGACATCCACGGCAGCACCCTGGGCATTCTCGGCATGGGGCGGATCGGCCAGGGCATCGCCCGTCGCGGCGCGCATGGTTTCGGCATGAAGGTGCTGTACCACAACCGCTCGCGACTGCCGGCAGATGCCGAAGCAGCAGTCGGTGCCGCTTATGTCGATCTGGATACGCTGTTGGCGCAGTCCGACCATCTGGTGCTCGTACTGCCTTACACCCCGGCCTCGCACCACCTGATCGACGCCGCTGCGCTGGCGAAGATGAAACCGACGGCCACGCTGGTGAACATCGCGCGCGGAGGCCTGGTCGACGAAACAGCGCTGGCCGATGCACTGGCTCATGGGCGCCTGGCCGCTGCCGGGCTGGACGTCTACGAAGGCGAGCCGGCCGTACGCCCGGAACTGCTGGCGCTGCGCAACGTCGTGCTGACCCCGCACATCGGCAGCGCTTCGCTGGCCACGCGTACGGCGATGGTGCAGCGGGCCGTGGACAACCTGCTGGCCGCGCTCGGCCTGGCCGGCGGGCCGGCGCACATGCCGAGCGCGATCAATGCCGACGCGGCGCTGGCCGCACGTGCCGCCCTGGGCAAAAAAAACGGGAAACGATAGGGAGCCTCCGCGCGTTCCGTCCGAGGAGGTTCCCCGAACCCAGCTGTCGTGCGTGAATTTTTCCCATCCGTTTTCTTGAGAGTTCCCCCATGAGCAATGCACAACGCCGCTTCCATGTCGCCATCGTCGGTGCCACCGGCGCCGTCGGCGAGACCATGCTGGCCATCCTGGCCGAGCGCGGTTTCCCGGTCGGAACCCTGAGCCTGCTGGCCTCCGAGCGTTCGGCCGGTGGTGAGGTCGAGTTCAACGGCGAGAAGGTCAGGATCCAGGACCTGGCGAGCTTCGATCCGAAGGGTGTGGAGATCGCCCTGTTCTCCGCAGGTGGCAGCGTCTCCAAGGAGTACGCACCGAAGTTCGCCGCCGCCGGTGCGGTGGTGATCGACAACTCCTCGGCCTTCCGCTACGACGATGACGTGCCGCTGGTGGTATCGGAGGTCAATCCGGACCAGATCGGCAATCGTCCGCGCGGCATCATCGCCAACCCCAACTGCTCGACCATGCAGATGCTGGTCGCGCTGGCGCCGCTGCATCGTCGCTATGGCATCGAGCGCATCAACGTCTCCACCTATCAGTCGGTGTCCGGTGGTGGACGCTCCGCACTGGAGGAGCTGGGCAAGCAGACCGGCCAGCTGCTGAGTTTCCAGGAGATCGATCCGCAGCGTTTCCCGGTGCAGATCGCCTTCAACCTGATCCCGCACATCGACGACTTCCAGGACAACGGCTTCACCAAGGAAGAAATGAAGCTGGTGTGGGAAACCCGCAAGATCCTGGGCGACGACAGCATCCTGGTGAACCCGACCGCGGTGCGCGTGCCGGTGTTCTACGGCCATTCCGAGTCGGTGGCGATCGAGACCCGCGACAAGGTCACCGTGGCCGAGGCCCGTGCGCTGCTTGAACAGTCGCCCGGCATCGAGGTGGTCGACCGCCATGAAGCCGGCGGCTATCCGACGCCGGTCACCCACGCATCGGGCACCGATGCGGTGTACGTCGGCCGCATCCGCGAGGATCTGTCGCATCCGCGTGGCCTCAATCTGTGGATCGTGTCGGACAACGTGCGCAAGGGCGCAGCCCTGAACGCGGTGCAGCTGGCAGAGCTGGTCGCTGCCGAGCAGCATTGATCGACAGCCCGGGCGCCCTGGGCTGCTCTGTGCGTGCGGACCCCGGTCCGCACGCTTTATAGTGTCGCCCATGAATAAACGGGCCAAGGGCGCATCGCGCCCGCTCACCTATCTGTCTGCCGCACTGCTGGCTCTGGCCAGCAGTCCGGTGTTCGCGCTGGGGCTGGGCGACATCCGCGTCCTGTCCAGACCCGGTCAGCCGCTGCTGGCGGAGATTCCGGTGGTGTCCGCCGATCCTTCGGAGCTGGAGAATCTGCGCGTGGCGCTGGCATCGCCAGCCACGTTCGAACGTGTCGGCCTGCAACAGCCGACCGGCCTGGTGGGCGAGCTCCAGTTCGAGCTGACCCGCAATGCGCAGGGGCGGGCCGTGGTGCGGGTCACCTCGCAGATGCCGGTGGAGACGCAGTCGCTGAGCTTCCTGGTCGAGGCCGACTGGGGGCAGGGACGGTTGGTGCGCGAGTATTCGGCGCTGATCGATGCGCCCTCCAGCGCGCTGGCCGTGGCGGAGCCGGAAATCGTCGCACCGGCCGGCACGCTCTCCAATACCATCGCCCGCGATCCGCCCGCCGAGGCGGCGGTACCGGCGCCTGCACAGGGCGGGACGCCGGCCAGTGCGACCACGGCGGCTGCACCGGTGCGTCCGCGCGCTGCCGCTGCACCGTCGTTGCCGCCGGCTGCCGATGGCAGCATCACCGTGCAGCGCGGGCAGACCTTGTCGCAGATCGCCAGCGCGGTTGCCCGTGGCAACCAGGTCAGCCGCGACCGGGCGATGATTGCACTGCTGCGTGCCAATCCCGAGGCCTTCATCCGGGGCAACATCAACCTGCTCAAACAGGGTGCAGTACTGCGCATGCCCGGCAGTGACGCGCTGGCGGCGGTGGATGCGGCCGAAGCCGGTGCCCTGGTCCGCGAACACGCCGCGCAGTGGCGGCAGGCGCGTACCGTGCCGCAGCCGGCAGGCGTTCCTGCACCTGCGGCCGCTGCGCGGGCTACTACTCCGGCCGCCGCGGCCGGGGCACGACTTGAGATCGCCCCGGCGCTGGCGTCCGACGCCGCGCACGCGGGCACAACCACCGGCACCGGAGCCGGCAGCGAGGGTGACATGCTGGGCAACGAACAACTTCGCCAGGCCCGCGAGGACATCGCCACCCGCGATGCCGAGATCGGCGAGCTGAAACAGCGTGTGGCCGAACTGGAAACGCTGAAGGCACAACAGCAGTCGCTGATCGCGATGAAGGACAACGACCTGGCGGCGGCCCAGCAGCGGCTGGCACAGGCGCCAGGCGCGCGTGACGCCGGAACGCCGTGGTACTGGCTGGGACTGCCGGTGCTGCTGGTGCTGGCAGGCGTCGCATGGTTGCTGCGCCGTCGCAAGCCATCGCCCCTGCCGCCGCTGCGCGAGGAGGACGATGCCGCAGCTCTGGCGGCGGCCGTACCGGCCGGTGCCGCGCTCGATACGCTGGCCGAGCAGTCTGCGTGGTCTACCGCCGATGCCGACAGCGGGCGCCAGGAGCCGGCGATGCCGGCCTGGGCGACGGTCGCCGACGCCCGATCCGAAGACGGATCGGCCGGCACGCAGGGGCAGCCGTCGGACGATGGCACGGACGAGGCACCGTTGCCGGCGCCCGTGACCGACCTGCCGCGCTGGGACGAACCGGTGGACGAGAGGGGTGTTGGCCGGCCGACGGCCCAGGAAGCCGATTCCGGGGTTTCGGTCCCGGACTACGCGCTGCATGCCGAGCAGCAGCCGCAGTTCCGCGGCGTGTTCGACCTGCCCGCCGATCTGCAGGACAACGACGCCCCGTCGGTGGAGGATGCCGGCGACACCTGGTCGCCCCGCGCCGGGCAGGAACGCCTGGAGCTGGCGATCGCCTACCTGGATCTGGGCGACGCACAGACCGCGCGTACCCTGCTGCTGGAGGTTGCCGAAGGGGGCGACCCGGACTGCCAGGCGCAGGCGCGCGAGCTGCTGGCCCGGCTGCCGTGACCGATACCTTCGACAAGGACCCTGCCATGACCCGCGAGCGTCGCATCGACTATGTTGAGTTCGCATCCCGCGACCCGGCCGCCAGCCGTGCCTTCTTCGAGAAGGTGTTCGGCTGGTCGTTCGTCGATTACGGCAGCGACTACACCGCCTTCGACGATGGTCGCCTGCAGGGGGGCTTCTTCCGCGGCCAGCCGCAACGCGCCACCGAAGGCGCCCCACTGCTGGTGCTGTACGCCGATCAGCTGGCTCCGGCCGAAATGGCCGTGCGCCAGGCGGGTGGCGAGGTGGTGCGGCCGGTGTTCTCCTTCCCGGGCGGCAGCCGCTTCCAGTTCGTCGAACCCGGTGGCAATGAACTGGCGGTCTGGTCGGAACGCGATCCGGCCTGAGCGTCGTCCACTCCGCAACATCGAGGTAGCACATGCGTTATGCGCTTGGCGTCGAGTACGACGGCAGCGATTTCAGAGGCTGGCAGAACCTGGGAGAGGGCGGTCCCAGCGTCCAGGCCAGTCTTGAGCAGGCCCTGTCTTCGGTGGCCGACGCGCGGCTGCAGGTGGTCTGCGCTGGCCGAACCGACGCCGGCGTGCACGGCCAGTGCCAGGTCGTGCATTTCGATACCGACGTAGTACGCGACCCGCGCGCCTGGATGCTGGGTACCACCACCCGCCTGCCGCGCTCGATCGCGGTGCGCTGGTGCGTACCGGTGGCGGAGGATTTCCATGCGCGGTTCTCAGCGCGGGCGCGCCGCTACCGTTACCGGCTGCTCAACCGCGAAGTACGGCCGGCGCTGGACCGGCAGACGCTGAGCTGGGAGCGTCGCGCACTGGACGCGACGTTGATGCACACGGCCGGGCAGGCGCTGCTGGGTGAGAACGACTTCAGCGCGTTCCGCTCGGTCCAGTGCCAGGCCCTGCATGCGCGGCGCGAGCTGCAGTCACTGCAGGTCAGCCGCCACGGCGAGGTGATCGAGGTCGCGGTACAAGGCAATGCATTCCTTCATCACATGGTTCGCAATATCGTCGGTTCGCTGATCCTGGTCGGCAGTGGCGAGAAACCGGTGGAGTGGATCGCCGAGCTGCTGGCCGGACGGGATCGCACCGTAGCCGGTCCCACTGCACCGCCGCAGGGCCTGGTGTTTCTTGGACCGCTGTACCCCGACAACTGGCATCTGCCCGCCGAGGTCACGCTATGAGCCGCTCCTACTACCGTACACGCATCAAGTTCTGTGGAATGACCCGTGCCGGCGACGTGCGCCTGGCCGGCGAGCTCGGCGTGGATGCGGTGGGTTTCATCTTCGCCCGCGAGAGCAGCCGCCGGGTTGCGCCCGCCGAAGCGCGTGCGATGCGCCAGGCGATCGCACCGATGGTCGACGTGGTGGCGCTGTTCCGCAACAACAGCAAGGAAGAGGTGCGCGAAGTGCTGCGCACCGTGCGGCCCACCCTGCTGCAGTTCCATGGCGAGGAGGACGAGAGCTTCTGCCGCAGCTTCAACATGCCTTACCTGAAGGCGGTCGCGATGGGGGGACGTGAGGAAGTCAACGCGCGTACCCTGCAACTGCGCTATCCGAGCGCGGCCGGCTTCCTGTTCGACAGCCACGCACCGGGTGGCGGTGGCGGTACCGGCGTTGCATTCGACTGGACCCGCATCCCGACCGGGCTGCATCGGCCATTCCTGCTGGCCGGCGGTCTGACCCCGGACAATGTGTACGACGCGGTGCTGGCGACCCTGCCGTGGGGCGTCGACGTCTCCAGCGGCATTGAACTGGAGCCGGGCATCAAGGACGGCTACAAAATGCGCACCTTCGTCGAGGAAGTGCGCCGCGCCGACTGCACCGTGCTGGAGTAGGACCAGAAGGCGCCGCCGCTGCGGCGGCGTCACGTTACCTCAGCTGGGCCGCGACCCAGTCCGCCAGGGCATCGACGCGTGCGTCGGCCTGGCCTTCCGGCCGGGCCAGGACCCAGAAGCCGCCCGTGGCGGAGAAACCCCACGGGGCCAGCAGCCGGCCTGCCGCGAGATCCTCGGCGACCAGCGGCTCCGGCGCGATCGCTGGCCCCAGCCCGGCCACCGCCGCTTCCAGCAGGTAGTAAAGGTGTTCGAAACCCGTGCCCAGCCGCAGCCGGGCGGGGTCGAGATCGTGCGCCTGCGCCCACGTCGGCCACGCCTGTGGCCGTGAGCTGGTGTGCAGCAGCGTCTCCTGCAGCAGTGCCGAGGGCGGCACATGGCGCAGGCGCTGCGCCGCCGGATGTGACGGTGCCACCACCACGCCCACCCGCTCGGGCGCCAGCTCGCGCACCTGCCAGCCGCGTGGCCACGGCCCCTGCGCCAGCAGCAGGACCGCATCCAGTGCCGCCTGCGCCTCGGTGAAGCTGCCGTCCAGTGCCGACCACTGCAGGCGCACACCGGGCAGTGCGGCCTGCAGGGCGGGGAGGCGAGGAATCATCCAGCGCGCCAGCACGCTGCCGCTGCAGCCCAGTACCAGCGCTGGCGACGCCGCGGGCCGCCGCAGCTCGCGCACGCAGTCTTCGATGCCGGCGAAGGCTTCGCTGCAGGCCGCCTGCAACAGCGTTCCCGATGCGGTCAGGCGCAGGCCACGCCCGGCACGCTGGAACAGGTCCAGGCCGAGATGATCCTCCAGCAGCTTGAGCTGCCGGCTGACCGCACCATGGGTGACATGCAGGTCCTGCGCGGCGCGGCCCACACCGCCGAGACGGGCGGTGGCCTCGAACGCGCGCAGCGCATTGAGTGGCGGCAACAGGGATCGGCTCATGTGAGATTTCCTGACGATATGTGCCAGATAATATCCATTTTCCGGTCATGACCCGTGCGCTAGAGTATCCACCTGTCTGAACCACCGGTCCCCGCCATGTCTGCCTCCCCCATTGCCGACTACCACGCCTTCCCGGATGCCCAGGGCCACTTCGGCCGCTATGGCGGCAGCTTTGTCGCCGAAACCCTGGTCGGTCCGCTGCAGGAGCTGGCCCAGGCCTATGACCAGGCCCGCCAGGACCCCGCGTTCCAGGCGGCCTACGACCGCGATCTGGCTCATTACGTGGGCCGGCCAAGCCCGATCTATCACGCCCAGCGCCTGAGCGACCACGTGGGCGGCGCACAGATCCTGCTCAAGCGTGAGGACCTGAACCACACCGGCGCGCACAAGATCAACAACACCATCGGCCAGGCGCTGCTGGCGGCGCGGATGGGCAAGACGCGCATCATCGCCGAGACCGGCGCCGGCCAGCATGGCGTCGCCAGCGCCACCGTTGCCGCACGCCTGGGCCTGGAGTGCGTGGTGTACATGGGCGCCACCGACATCGAGCGGCAGAAGATCAACGTCTACCGGATGAAGCTGCTCGGCGCGACGGTGGTGCCGGTCACCTCCGGTTCGGCGACCCTGAAGGATGCGCTCAATGAAGCGATGCGCGACTGGGTGACCAACGTGCAGGACACCTTCTACATCATCGGTACCGTGGCCGGCCCGGACCCGTATCCGCGCATGGTGCGCGATTTCAATGCCATCGTCGGCCGCGAAGCACGCGAACAGATGCTGGCCGAGTATGGGCGGCTGCCGGATGCGATCACGGCGTGCGTGGGCGGTGGCAGCAACGCGATCGGCCTGTTCCATGCCTTCCTCAACGACCGCCAGGTCGAGATCGTCGGCGCCGAAGCGGCCGGTGACGGTATCAACACAGGCCGCCATGCCGCCTCGATCGCGGCAGGGCGTCCGGGCGTGCTGCATGGCAACCGCACCTACGTGCTGTGCGACGACGACGGCCAGATCATCGAGACCCACTCGGTGTCGGCCGGCCTGGACTATCCGGGGGTCGGCCCGGAGCACGCGTTCCTGGCCGACAGCGGGCGCGCGCGCTATCTCGGCATCACCGACGAAGAAGCGCTGCAGGCTTTCCATCTGCTGGCACACACCGAGGGCATCCTGCCGGCGCTGGAGTCCAGCCACGCGCTGGCGCAGGCGATCAAGCTGGCGCGCGAGCGTCCGCGCGACCAGATCGTGCTGTGCAATCTGTCCGGGCGTGGCGACAAGGACGTGCATACCATCGCCGCACGCGAAGGGCTGGTGCTGTGAGTCCCATGCTGCGCCATGGTGGCGCGCTGGCACTGGCAGTGGGGCTGGGCGGCTGCACGCCGCCCGATCCGCCGGTGCTGGCGCCCGCGGCGACGTCTCCGGCGGCCATCGCCCCGGCCCGCCAGGTAGCCAGCAATGACGACGATGCCGCCCATCACCCGATCGAGGATGCACCGTTGCCTGCAGCAGGGGAGGTCGCAGATGACGGGGCCGCGCCGACGGTGGCTTCGGTCGCGCTCGACCATGCCGGCGAGGTGCTGATCGGCCAGCCTTTCAGCGAACTGCAGGCCGAGGCGCAGTGGCACTCGGCGGGCCTCGCCGAGGCGACGGCCGGGCGCTGCGACTATTACGAGCGCGGCACGCTGCCCGAGGGCGTGGCGATGCTGGTGCAGGACGGCAGCGTGGTGCGTTTCGACCTGGCTCCGATCGACGATTCGGGCCTGGTGGTGACCCAGCCCGGGCCGTTCGGACTGCGCCTGGACATGCCGCGTGCGCAGGTGCTGCAGCAGATGCCGCAGGGCGTCATCGCCGCTGCCCTGGGCGTTGATGCCGACGCCGGCGAATCCCTGCTCTGGCAGGACCCCGGTTCCGATCTGGCGATCCGCGTGGAGATCGTGGATGGCACCGTATCCAGAATGCATTGGGGCGCCAGCGGCGCCGTTGACCTGATCGAAGGATGTACCTGACATGTCCGTATCCCGACTCGACGCCTGTTTCCAGCGCCTGCGCGAACAGCAGCGCAAGGCACTGATTCCCTTCGTCACCGCTGGCGATCCTCTGCTGGAAGCAACCGTGCCGGTCATGCATGCACTGGTTGAGGCGGGCGCCGATGTGATCGAACTGGGGGTGCCGTTCTCCGATCCGATGGCCGACGGCCCGACCATCCAGCGCAGTTCCGAACGTGCGCTGGCGCGCGGTGCAGGCAGCCGTTACGTCCTGCAGGCGGTAGCGCAGTTCCGCCAGCGCGATGCGCAGACGCCGGTGGTGCTGATGGGCTATCTCAATCCTGTGGAGATCCATGGCTACGCGGCATTTGCCAAGGCCGCGGTGACCGCCGGCGTGGATGGCGTGCTGCTGGTCGACCTGCCGCCGGAGGAAGCCGGCGAGGCCCAGCAGGCCTTTGATGCGGAAGGCCTGGCCCTGGTCCTGCTTGCCTCCCCGACCACCAGCCCGGCACGCGCGGACAAACTGCTCGCGCTGGCGCGGGGCTACCTGTACTACGTCAGTTTTGCCGGTGTCACCGGTGCGTCCGACCGCCTCGACAGCGAGGCCGCCAGCGTGCGCCTGCAGGCGCTGCGCGAACGGGCCACGGTCCCGGTGGTGGCCGGCTTCGGCATCCGCGATGCCGCCAGTGCGGCAGCCATGGCGCGCGAGGCGGACGGTGTGGTGGTGGGCAGCGCCCTGGTCGCGGCATTGGCCGAAGCGACCTCGGCCGAAGAGGCGGCCCAGCGGGCGCTCGCATTCCTGGCGCCCCTGCGCCAGGCCCTGGACGCCTGACGGCAGCGCCCGGCCATGCCCGGCGGTGCGCGCTACGGGGTATCCGCCGGGCGTGGCCCGGCGCTGCCTGCGCTAAACGTACGTCCCAGCATGGTTTTTCCGCCGCCGCCCACAGGCCGGCAAGGGGTGCACGGGCGGGGAAAGCGGAGCTAGACTGTCCGCCTTTGCGGCCCCCGGGCCGCCCTGAACGGAAGTGTCCTCCCGCATGAGTTGGCTCAGCAAGTTGATGCCGTCCGGCATCCGCACCGACAACACCCCCAGCAAGAAGCGCAGCGTCCCCGAGGGCCTGTGGGAAAAGTGCAGCAACTGCGGCAGCGCGCTGTACCGGCCGGAACTGGAAGAGAACCTGGAGGTCTGCCCGAAGTGCGGCCACCACATGGCGATCCGCGCGCGCGCGCGCCTGGCCGCGCTGTTCGATGCGGACAGCACCACCGAGATCGGCGCGCGCCTGGGGCCGACCGACCTGCTGAAGTTCAAGGACCAGAAGAAGTACAGCGAGCGCATCAAGATCGCGCAGAAGAACACCGGCGAGTACGACGCGCTGATCGCCATGCGCGGCCTGCTCAAGGGCCGTCCGCTGGTCGCATCCTCGTTCGATTTCGCCTTCATGGGCGGTTCGATGGGTTCGGTGGTCGGCGAGCGCTTCTCGCTGGCGGCCGAGGCTGCCGTGGAGATCGGTGCGCCTTACGTCTGCTTCTCCGCCAGTGGCGGCGCGCGCATGCAGGAAGGCCTGTTTTCGCTGATGCAGATGGCCAAGACCTCGGCTGCGCTGGGCAAGCTGCGTGAAGCCGGCCTGCCGTACATCTCGGTGCTGACCCATCCCACCACCGGTGGCGTATCGGCCTCGTTCGCGATGCTGGGTGACATCAACATCGCCGAGCCGCAGGCGCTGATCGGATTCGCCGGCCCGCGCGTGATCGAACAGACCGTGCGCGAAAAACTGCCGGAAGGTTTCCAGCGTTCGGAATTCCTGCTGGAGCATGGTGCCATCGACCAGATCTGCGACCGCCGCGAAATGCGTGACCGCCTGTCCGACCTGCTGGCGATGCTGGGCCGCCAGCCGGCGCCGGAGGTGGCTTGATGGGAGGCCGCAAGTACTTCGGTACTGATGGCATCCGCGGACGTGTCGGTGAGGGAGCGATCTCGGCCGACTTCGTGCTGCGCCTGGGCAATGCGTTGGGCCGCGTGCTGGTGGCCCGGCACGGCCATGACGGGCGCCGCCCGATCGTGGTGATCGGCAAGGACACCCGCATTTCCGGCTACATGTTCGAAGCGGCGCTGGAGGCAGGCCTGGTCGCTGCCGGCACCGACGTGCAGTTGCTGGGCCCGATGCCCACCCCGGCGGTGGCGTTCCTGACCCGCACCTTGGGCGTTGATGCAGGCATCGTCATCAGTGCTTCGCACAATCCGCATTACGACAACGGCATCAAGTTCTTCTCCGCACAGGGCGAGAAACTGGACGACGCCACCGAACTGGCGCTGGAAGCCGCACTGGACGTGCCCTTCACCACGGCCGAATCGGAGCGGCTGGGCAAGGCGTCGCGCGCGCGCGAGGCGGTAGGCCGCTACATCGAGTTCTGCAAGGCCAGCGTGCCGCGTGCGTTCGATCTGCGTGGCGTACGCCTGGTGCTGGACTGCGCGCATGGTGCCACCTACCAGATCGCCCCGCTGCTGTTCCGCGAACTGGGTGCCGAGGTCATCGGCATCGGTGCCGAGCCGAACGGGGTGAACATCAATGCCGGCGTCGGTTCGACCCATATCGACAACCTCGCCGCCAAGGTCCGCGAGACCCGTGCCGATCTCGGCATCGCCTTCGACGGTGACGGTGATCGCGTGCTGATGGCTGACGACCAGGGCAATCCGGTCGACGGCGATGACCTGCTGTACATCCTGGCACGCACCTGGCAGGCGGAAGGTCGCCTGCGTGGGCCGGTGGTCGGCACGCTGATGAGCAACTATGGACTGGAGAAGGCGCTGGCCGACCTGCAGATCCCGTTCCAGCGCAGCAACGTCGGCGACCGCTACGTGCACCAGGCGCTGATCGAAGGTGACGGCGTGCTCGGTGGCGAAGCGTCGGGCCATCTGCTGTGCCTGGACCGGGCCACGACCGGTGACGGCATCGTCAGTGCGCTGCAGGTGCTGCTTGCGCTGCGCAGCAGCGGGCAGACACTGCGGCAGGCGTTGCAGCCGCTGGTGAAGGTCCCGCAGAAGACAGTGAACGTGCGGTTGGGCAATGTCTCGGCCAAGACCACCGTGCAGGCCGAAAGCGTGCAGTCGGCACTGCTGGAGGCGCAGCAGGCCGTGGCCGGCCGTGGGCGCGCATTCCTGCGCCCGTCCGGCACCGAGCCGGTGGTGCGGGTGACGGTCGAGGCCGATGACGCAACACTGATGCAGGACACGCTGGATCGCCTGTCGGCCGCAGTGAAGGCCGCCGCCGCGGCCTGAGCCCGCAGGGGGTTCCGCAACGGACAACGCCCCGGACGACCGGGGCGTTGTCTGTTCAGGGGGCCGCTGCTGGGCCGAGGCGGACTCAGGGGCCCGGTACCATCTTCTTCTGGCGGGCCTTGAAGCCGTTGAACAGCGGCGCGATCAACGGGTTGTAGCTCTGCGCGATGCGCTTGCGCAACCAGCTGGCCGGCCGGTTGCGGATCGCGAAGCGGTAGATGCGTTCGGGATCGCCGCCGATCACGTTGCGGCCGAACGGGTGGGTGGTATGCAGGTAACGGAACCCCTGCTCGCGCGCGACTTCGACATGGTCATCGTCGAAGTCACCGTACGGCCAGCACAATGTGTCCGAAACCGCGCCCAGCTTGTCCTGCAGGACCTGGCGCGAGAGTGCCAGGTCGTTGCTGATGCCGGCCCGGCGCTGCGCGCGGTCCAGGTCGTCGCGGCGCAGCCAGCGTGTATGGGTGTGGGTATGGCAATGCACCTCGAAGGTGCCGGCGTCGATCGCCGCGCGCGCTTCGCTCCAGCGCATCATCACATCGTCGCTGCGCCCCTGCTCGTAGATGGCGGCCTCGCAGCCGCGATGGTCCGGCGTTGCCGGCAGTACCGCGCCGGGCAGGCCTGCATGCGGCCGCACCGGGCCTTCGCCCATCCATCCGGTGACCACGAACACCACCGCGTGCATGCCGTACTTCTGCAGGATCGGATGCGCGTAGACCCAGTTGTCCAGGTAGCCATCGTCGAAGGTGATGACGATCGACCGGCGCGGCACCGGCCTGCCGGCCAGGAAGCCGGCGTACTGCTCCAGTGTCAGTGAGGTCCAGCCACTGTTGGCCAGCCAGGCGATCTGGCTTTCGAAATTCTCCGGCGACACCGTGATCATGCCGGGCGACGGACTGACGTGATGGTGCATCAGCACCGGTACGGTTCGGGCATCAGCCATGTCCCAGCTCCTTCAGCCACTGGCGGTAGTAGTGTTCGGTGGTCTCGCCGTGGCCGGTGGGTGTGAAGCGATGCGCAGCGCGCATCCATTCCCAGCCGGCACGGCCCATCTGCCGGCGCCGTTCCGGATCGTCCACCAGCAGGCGCAGAGCGCCCGCCAAGGCAGCATTGTCGCCCAGCCGGGTGAGGATCGCATTGCTGCCGTCCACGACCATCTCCGGCACGCCACCAACCCGCGTCGCCACGATCGGCACGCCGACGTACGCCGCTTCCAGGAACACGGTGCCGGCGGCTTCCTTGTGCGAGGCGAGGGCGAAGATATCGAAGCCGGCCATCAGCCGGCAGGCGCCATCGCGGTAGCCGAGCAGGTGGACCTGCGACTGCAGGCCGTGCTCGGCGCACATCGCCTGCAGGCGCTCCATCACCGGCTGCCCGTCGCCGATCACCACCAGGTGCAGGTTCGGATTGGCCTTGCACAGCGGCACCATTGCCTGCAGCAGATCGGCATGGCCCTTGGGCTCGCGCAGCACCGCCACGCAGCCGACCACGATGTCCTGTTCACTGAAGCCGAGCTCGGCACGGACTTCGGCACGCACGTCCTGCAGGCACTGCCACGGATCTTCCTTGCGGATATCGGTCCAGCGCGGTGGAACCGCGATCGGCGGCACGATGCCGATGCGCTCAGCGGGAATGCCACGGTCGGCCA
Organism: Stenotrophomonas sp. STEN147; assembly: GCF_056757995.1. Taxonomy (NCBI): domain Bacteria; kingdom Pseudomonadati; phylum Pseudomonadota; class Gammaproteobacteria; order Lysobacterales; family Lysobacteraceae; genus Stenotrophomonas; species Stenotrophomonas sp. STEN147. The sequence goes on along the minus strand of NZ_JBRRCG010000020.1, from coordinate 3,699 downwards.
GCAGCTGCTTGACGAAGCTGCTGACGGTCAGCACCCGGTGCGGCAGGCCGGTATAGGTCAGCAGCGAGTTGACCGGACTCATCAGGTGGCGCGAGCGCACCACCAGCGGCGCACCGCCGAGGCGGGCGCCGGCGGCGGCAATCAAGGCGTCGCGACGGCTGGTGGTGTTCACCACGTCATAGCGTTCGCGGCGCACCAGGCGCGAAACCGACCAGATGCCGCGCAGCAGGCGCGCCAGCCCTCCCATGCGCAGCGTATGCACGGTGAAGCCGTCATCGCGCGCCAGCTGCGCCAGCCGTGCCTCGGGCTGGCACAGCAGCGAGACGTCGTGGCCGCGCGCGCGCATGGCCTGCATGTGGCGGAAGATGTAGATCTCCTGCCCGCCCATTCCCTTGGCGGCTTCGGTGTGCAGGATGCGCAGCGAACGTTTCATGCGGACTCGATCCTTGATATCAACGATTGCGGAAGCGCGTCAGCGCTTCCCAGGCGGAACGGATCGCGGCTGCGTCCGGCGCCTGTTGTGGCAGTGGGCGATAGTGCCGATCCAGCGCGGTGGCATTGCCGAACTTGTCGAACACGTAGAGGGCATCGCCGTGGCGGACGGCGCGCTGCGACCAGCTCTCCACCACCAGGGCACGGAGCCCTTCCGGGGCCGCCAGCAGATCCTGGCCGGTGCTGTAGTCGGCCAGCGGGTTCTCGCAGCCCAGGGCGTGCCGCATCAGCGTGGGCACCCAGTCCTCATGCGAGCTGGTGCGCGCATCACGGCCGGCGGCCTCGCCCGGCCAGTGCAGCACGAACGGCACCTGCAACTGGTAGTCGGAGAAGTTGCCGTTGTGGCCCCAGTAGTTCAGCGCGAGGTCGTTGAACTCCTCTGCGTGATCGCCAGTGACCAGCACGATGGTGTCCTGCTCCAGGCCCTGCGCACGCAGGGTATCGAGCAGCGATCCGACCAGGCTGTCGGCGTAGTGGACGGAGGTGTGATAGCGGTTCAGTTCCGGAGTCGGATCGTGGTCCGGCCCGAACTTGAGGAAGTCGATGTCCGCGGCCATCGGCGTGGCCAGGGGCGGATAGTCGGCCGGCAGGTGGTAGGGCGCGTGGGTGGAGTCGAGGAACACGAAACCGAACCACGGGCGCTGCGCGGCTTGGCTGTTACGGATGTCCTGCTGCAGCGACGCGACGATGGCACGGTCGCGGCCATCGGGCTTCAGCGCCGACGGCCCCTGGTGCAGCTGGTCACGGACATCGGCGAACACGGTGCGGTCGAATTCCGGGCTGTACATCGGCGCGCTGCCGTACAGGTGCAGGTCATAGCCCTGCTGTCCCAGGACCTGGAACAGCTGCGAGCCACGCTGCTCGTCAAGCATGCTTGCCCAGTAGCCACCGGGGAGGCCGTAGAGCAGGCCGAACAGGCCGTAGCGGGTGGCGTTGCCGGTGCTGAAGTGATGCTCGTAAACGCGGGAGGACTGCGCCAATGCCGTGGTGTTCGGCATGATCCGTGGCGTCAGCACATCGTGGCGGAGTGATTCGAGCACCACCATCAGCACGTTCGGCCGCTGGTGGCTCTGGCAGCGCAGCGGATGCAGCGGGTAATGCAGCTGGGCGTGGCGGGGGTCGGGCAGGCCGGCCTGCTGTTGGCTGACCACGCCCAGGCGACGCATGAAGCTCTTGGCGGTGATCGGCTGCGCCCAGGGCAGGTAGTTCCACTGGCTGATCACGTCACGCTCGCCGCGTGCATCGTAATAGGCGGTCGCCACCTGGCCACCTGCCATCAACACGATGACCAGCGTCCATGCCTGCAGGACGTGGCGCCGCCGGGGCAGGGCAGGCAGCAGCTTCCAGCAGGCCCAGGCCAGCAGGGCTTCGGCGGCGAAGATGGCCGATACCAGGGCGATGGCCTGCAGCCAGGTCTTCCAGGACAGTGCGACCTGATCGTGCAGCGCGCCGCCGAACACCATGTTGGCCACCATGGCATTGAGGTGGAAGCGGTACAGCGCGAACACCTTGGCATCGACCAGCAGCAGGCACAGCCACAGGCCCTGCAGCACCACCGCGCCGATGCTCAGAGGGCGCGCGCTGCGGGCCCACAGACCGAGCAGCAGCGGCAGCAGGCCGGCCAGCGCGCCGAACGCCAGCAGGTGGCCGGGCAGGGCAACGGCCAGATACGCCAGGCCGACGGGGCCGCCGGGGTTGTCCCGCAGCGGCACGTTGCCCAGGGTGATGACGGCTGCCAGCACGGCGTTCGCCGCCACGAACAGGGACCACCAGGCCAGCCGGCGCCAGTGCGGGGTGCAACCCGGTCGGGAAGCTGGATCGGCGGCGGGTGGAGCAGAGGGCATCGTCGGTACGTGTTCAGCAGGAGCGGGGCAAGGGGCGGCGCCGTCGCGACCGGGGGATCCGCGCGCGGGTCGCGCATTGTATCGGTTTGTTTCAACGTATCGGTGTCGACCTGCGGGCGATCTGTCACAATGTTCAGGTGGGCCCTGAATGCGGCGGCCCTCCAGACCCAATGACAAGCCAGGAACCGCTGTGAGCCAGATCCCGACCCTCGACATCACCCGTTTTGACAGCGACCGCGAGGCCTTCGTGGCCGAGCTGGGGGCGGCCTATCGCCAATGGGGATTCGCGGGCATCCGCAACCACGGCATTCCGCAGGCCGACATCGACGCGGCCTACGACGTCTTCAAGGCCTTCTTCGCCCTGCCGGAGGAGGTCAAGCGGAAGTACCACGTGGCCGGCGGCGGCGGTGCACGCGGCTATACCCCGTTCGGCGTGGAAACCGCGAAGGGATCCAAGCACTTCGATCTGAAGGAGTTCTGGCATATCGGCCGGGAGATCGGCGACGACTCCAGATACCGCGACGTGATGCCGCCGAACCTGTGGCCGACCGAGGTCGAGGGCTTCCGTGAGCGGGGCTATGGCCTGTACCAGGCGCTGGACAACCTCGGGTCGCGCGTGCTGTCGGCGCTGGCGCTGCACATCGGCCTGCCGGAGGATTTCTTCGCCGACAAGACCAATTTCGGCAACTCGATCCTGCGCCCGATCCATTACCCGCCGATCACCACCGACGACATTCCCAACGTGCGTGCCGGTGCGCATGGCGACATCAACTTCATCACCCTGCTGGTCGGTGCCAGCGCGGCGGGCCTGGAGGTGCAGTCGCACGATGGCAAGTGGGTGCCGTTCACGTCGGATGCGGACACCATCGTGGTCAACATCGGCGACATGCTGCAGCGCCTGACCAATCACGTGTATCCCTCGACCATCCATCGCGTGGTCAATCCCCCGGGCGAGCTGGCCCGCCAGCCGCGCTACTCGGTGCCGTTCTTCCTGCACCCGAACCCGGACTTCCTGATCGACGTGCTGCCGTCCTGCATCACCCCGGAGAACCCGAGCCGGTATCCGGAGCCGATCACCGCCCACGGCTTCCTCGAGGAACGCCTGCGCGAGATCAAGCTGAAGTAATGAAAAGGCCGCCGCGAGGCGGCCTTTTCATTACGGGTAGCGCCGGGCCGTGCCCGGCGAGCGCAGTGGAAGGTGCCCGGCAGGGCGGCACCCTGCACCCGCAGAGGCCAAAGCCAAAGCTAAAGCCAAAGCCAAAGCGGCTCTGGGATGTTCCGTGGGGAGGCGGGGAGGCGTCGGATGGCAGGGACGCCGTAAACCCATCCCTGGGGGCTTGGCCGCGGCATCCATGCCGCGGAC
>NZ_JBRRCG010000019.1:0-72161 GCF_056757995.1 Stenotrophomonas sp. STEN147 | reverse complement strand
CTGCAAGTACGTCCATGTAAGCTCGGTCGCCGCATCCATGCGGCTCACGCCCCCGCAACCGGACCCACCCCGCCTTCGACAGATCTCCGCGATCTGCTGGAATTGCCTTTGGGGTCAGATCCGTTTTCCTGCGGAAAACGGATCTGACCCCAGATTGCTTTCGATATCTGGCAGAAGTGTCGACCAAGGTCGACACCTACCCACACCTGCCGGAAACCGCCCCGCCATCCCACGGAATGCGCGCTGTTGCTGTTGCCTTTGCTTCAGCTCGTAGCAGGTGCAGGGCGCAGCCCTGCAGAAAACCCTATCCCCGCGGTCGGCTGCGCGAAGGCACCAGCGCGAAGGTATCCACGGCCAGCTTCTCGGCGTGATTCAACCAGGCGCGGATCTCCAGATCGTCCACTTCATGATCCAGTCCGAAGGACACATTGATCTTGCCGTCGGCATCAGGCTGCACCCACTGCTGGGCCAGCACCACCTTGCGCTGCGATGACACGGCCTCGATCCAGAAACCGCGATCCGGGCGCGTGCTTGCCACCAGCTGCAGCATGTACTGGCCGGCGCGGGTGCGGCGGCCCTTCTGGGTGATCATGTGGGCCTGGCGTACGCTCGGGCGCGGGCCCTGGAACGCATCCAGCGGCGCGTCCACCGCGATGCCACCACGCAGGTCGTCGTCGCGGTACAGCTTGATGCCGTTGTCGCGGTTCACCAGCAAGGCGCACCAGTCGCCGTCGGCCGACCCATCCTCGAATGCGGTACAGCGATCCACATAGGCCAGGGTGTTGTCCGGATCGGCATCGTCGAACTGGCGGGACGTGTTCTCCAGATACACCGACTTCAGGCCCCAGTCCTTGTCGTACTCCAGCAGGACCGGCGGCTGCACGTGCTGCATGCCCACCACCACCTGGTCGTCGTTGTCGATCCTCAGTTCGCGGGTCGGTTCGCCCAGCCACAGCGACCGGGCGAATGCCAGGTACTGCGGGTAATCGCGGCCGCCATCGCGACGCGCGGCGACGCTGGCACTGGGGGCGCGCGTTTGGTCCAGCAGCGAGCGGCCGAAGCCCATCGTGCGCAGGCCCGGATCGAGCAGGCCCAGCAGGGTGGCGCCGGAATCCAGCGTCGAGCCGTTCTCCGCCGCCAGCTGGCGCGGCGCTACGCCATCACCGAGGAACAACAGCAGGTTCTCGCGCTTCTGCCTGGCCAGGACGTGACTGAGGTCGTTGGGCATCGCCAGATGGTCCGAGGCGATCACGATCAGCGTGTCTTTGCCGTACGGACTGGCCTGGATGCGCCGGACCAACTGCGAGATCAGGCGGTCGGTGCATTTGAGCGCGTTCAGCAGGCCGATGTTGCCGTACTGGCTCTGGTAGCGTTCGCCCTTGCACGACACCGGCAGGTGGCCTGCGGGATGGTGCGTGTCCATGGTCAGCGTGGTCAGCATGAACGGTGCGCCGACGCGCGAGAGCTGCTCGAAGCGCTGGTAGGCGGTGTCCAGCAGCACGTCGTCGTGTACGCCCCATGCAGAGTAGTGAATGCGCCCGATCTTCTTCTGCTGCTTGAACCACGCCAGATCATGTACTTCGTCGAAGCCGTGACTGGCCAGGAACTGGCCCTTGCCGGCGAACTGGCCGTTGGCGCCGCCCAGATAATGGTTGGTGTAGCCCTGCTGCTTCAGGTAGTCGCCCAGGCACACGGCCTTGGGCAGGAAGCTGCCCATCCGGTCCATGCTGTTCTCATCACCCTGCGAGGTGGTCAGCGGCACGCCGCACATCGATGCCACCAGCCCGGCGATGGTCCAGCCACTGCCTTCGGCCGATGCCAGGCCGCGCACATCCAACGACCTGGCGGCCAGACGATTGAGGTTGGGCATCAACCCGGGGAACACGTTCTCGTCCAGATAAGTGCGTTCAAGGCTTTCGCCGTAGATCCAGACGATGTTGCGCGGCCGCTGCAACGGCTGGGTCGGCACCTGGTACTCCGGTGCGATGCGCGCGAAATCCACCGGTCGCAGCTGCTGGTAAAGACGCTGGCCGTCGCGCGCCAGCGGACTGACCATGAGCGTGACCACCCATGCGACGGCGAAGCCGGCGAACCAGGCCGCTCCCCGCCCGGGCCGATGCCAGCGGCGGACCCGCGTAGCGAACAGCGGCAGCAGCGAAACCAGGGCCAGCACGATGAAGCCGGCGATGTAGCCCTTGAAGTCGGCGACGCCGGCACCCTCCATGTCCGCACCCAGGTGGTACAGCGTGGCGGCGTTGAGTCCGTCACCGGAGAGCTTGTCGATCAGCCACCACGTGCTGAGCGCCAGCAACAGCAGTGAGAACGAACCGGCCTTCCACCACATCCATTTGTCGGAAGCGAGGAACAGCCAGGCCAGTAGCAACAACGACAGCAGAAGGATCCAGAGCATAGGCGGCTTCGGCAGTGAACGGGGTGGTGCGATGGACGTCGTACCGACGCGTGTCCATTCGACCGGCGCTGCCGCTAGCATGTGTGCATGACAGGCCGATGACCCGATAGTGCATGCACGAACCTGACTGAAATGTTTGTTGAAACGCCGCGCGCGCAATCGCGCTCACAAGGTAAAACGAGCGTGAAATGCTGCGTTGGATTGCATTAAAAAGCGCATGAATACGAGTGTTTCACCAATGCACTAGCGGTGCCCGCGCTCCTCGCGTGCGCGCGCACGACGATCAAACAGCAATGCACTGGTCACGATGCCCAGCCCCAACGCCACGCCGATCAGCATCAGCACCAGCGCGATCGCCGGGTAACCGAACACATGCCAGCCGGTATTAAGCTTCATCATCAGCGATGCGGCGAGAATCAGCGCTGCGCTGATGATGCCCGCCGCTACGCGGTTGGCGATCTTCTGCAGATTCTCCATCAGCCGTGATTCCTCCAGCCCGGTCACCTTCATCTGCAGGCGGTTCTCGGCCAGCAGGGCCATGATGTCCGACAGCTTGCGCGGCCCATCACGCAGCAGCTGCTGCAACTCCATCGCCTCGCTGGCGAGGTTGGCGGCCGACAGCGACTTCTTCAGGCGCGCGCGCATCACATGCTGCAGCTGGCGTTCGACGATGCGGCGCGTGTCCAGTTCGGGCGCGAGCAGGCGGCAGACCGTCTCCAGGTTCAGCAGCGCCTTGCCCAGCAGGCTCAGTTCCGGCGGCGTACGCAATCCACAGGCCGTGGCGATGCGCACCATGTCCAGCACCACGCGTCCCTCGGAGAAATTGCCGCTGGCGGCATAGCGCGCGATCAACTGGCCGGTCTCGCGCAGGTAACGCTCCTCGTCGAAGGCTTCCAGCCGGGTGCTGATGCTGATCAGATCGTCCGCCACTTCTTCGCCGCGGCCATCGACGGCGGCGAACAGGATCTTCAGCAGGCGCTCGCGCAGGCGCGGTGGCATGTGCGCGACCATGCCCAGATCGAAGATGGCGAGGCGACCATCGGGCATCACCCGCAGGTTGCCCGGATGGGGATCGGCGTGGATCTCGCCATGCACGAAGATCTGGTCCAGGTAGCCCCGGATCAGCGCGGCTGCCAACGGGTCCATCGACTGCTCGGTACGGCGTACGCCGGGTATCGCGTCCACGCGTACGCCGGTGGCCAGTTCCATGGTCAGCACGCGCTGGCTGCTGTAATCCCAGATCGGCTGCGGGACCCACAGGCGCCGGAAGGGCCGCAGATGGCGGCCGAAGCGGGCCAGGTTCTCGGCCTCGGCGTGGTAATCCAGCTCCTGCATCAGGGTCTTGGCGAACTCGTTGAGCCAGTCGCGCAGCCGCACCCGGCGGCCGACCTGGGTCAGGTGATCGGCGGCAAGAGCGAAGCTGCGCAACGCTTCCAGATCCGAACGCAGCTGCGCGGCGACCTCCGGCTTCTGCACCTTCACCGCGACCTGCCGGCCGTCATGCATCACCGCACGATGGACCTGGGCGATCGAGGCGCAGCCCAGCGGCTCGGGGTCGAAGGCCGCGAACAGCTTGCTCACCGGTGCCCCCAGCTCCTGCTCGACGATGGCATGGATGCGTTCGACCGGAATCTCGGCCACCTTCTCCTGCATGCGCTCCAGTGCCGTGGCGAACTCCACCGGCACCATGTCTGGACGTGTGGACAGCATCTGGCCCAGCTTGACGAACGTCGGCCCCAGCGCTTCCAGGTCACTGACGAACTGCTCGGGATTGCCGTCGGCCGGGACCTCGGCCTGGCTGCCGGCTGCGTCCAGGTTCATGCCGGAGAACACCCCCGAATGACGGTAGCGCATCAGCAGGCGCAGGATCTGGCTGCGTCGGCTCATGCCTTTGACCAGCGGTGGATTGCCAGTGGCGGTGGGCGGATTGTTCAAACGGCACTCCTTGTGGACAACGACCGGTAGTGCCGGGCCATGCCCGGCGGAACGGGATCACCTCGCCAGTCTGGCCGGGGCAGGGTAGGCACGCGGTGAATCCACTTCCTCCCGGGCCGTTGGATCGGTCAGAATCCGTCCATCCTCCCTCCTGGAACCCCCATGGCCGGTGCCAGCCTGTTTGCCCTGCTCGACGATATCGCGACGCTGCTCGATGACGTCTCGATCCTGACCAAGGTGGCCGCGAAGAAGACGGCCGGTGTGCTTGGCGACGACCTGGCGCTGAACGCACAGCAGGTCACCGGTGTTTCCGCCAACCGTGAACTGCCGGTGGTCTGGGCGGTGGCCAAAGGCTCGCTGCTCAACAAGGTGATCCTGGTTCCGGCGGCGCTGGCGATCAGCGCCCTGGAAGCCTGGCTGCATGGTCGTGGCTGGAACGTGCCGCTGATCGTGCCCTTGATGATGATCGGTGGCGCATTCCTGTGCTTCGAGGGGGTGGAAAAGCTGGCGCACCGTTTCCTGCATTCGGCGGACGAGGACGCCGAGCACCAGGCCGAGCGGCGCAGGGCGCTGGCCGATGCGCAGGTGGACATGGTGGCGTGGGAGAAGGACAAGGTGAAAGGTGCGATCCGTACCGACTTCATCCTCTCTGCCGAGATCATCGTCCTGACACTGGGCGTGGTTGCCGCCGCCTCGTTCTCCCAGCAGGTGCTCACCCTGGTGGTGGTCGCATTGGCGATGACGGTGTTCGTCTACGGACTGGTTGCCGGCATCGTCAAGCTGGACGACGCGGGCCTGTACCTCTCGCGTAAGGGCGGAGCGGTCGCAGCGTTCGGACGCGGCCTGGTCGCATCGGCGCCGTGGTTGATGAAGTTCCTGTCGATCGCCGGCACCGTGGCCATGTTTCTGGTCGGCGGCGGCATTCTGGTGCACAACGTGCCGGCGCTGCACCACGCGGTGCAGGCGCTCGGTGGCCAGGGCCAGTGGGGCTGGCTGATCGGCGCGGTTGCCAACATGGTGGTGGGTATCGTCGCTGGCGCCATCGTGCTGGCGGCGGTGACCGGCATCCAGAAGCTGCGCGGGAAGTAGCCGCGTCGCCGGACGGGCGGCGGTAGCGCCGGGCCATGCCCGGCGGAGCGCTTCAGCCCGCCTGCACGCGGTTCTTGCCCTGCCGCTTGGCCGCGTACAGCGCCTCGTCGGCCCGTCGCAGCAGCGCCTCGCTGTCATCGCCGGGCTGCCATTGCGCCAGTCCGGCACTGAAATGCACCGGCACGCGCCGGTCCTGCACGGTCAGTACCCGATGCGCCAGTGAGCGCTGCAGGCGCTGCACGGTGGCCATGCTGTCCGCACCGGGGGTCTCCGGCAGCACCAGCACGAACTCGTCGCCGCCCAGCCGCGCGATGCCATCGGTGGCGCGCAGCAGCAGCCTGCACACCGCCACCATGTGCTGCAGCAGCGCGTCACCGCCGGCGTGACCATGCGCGTTGTTGGTCTGGTGGAAGTCATCCAGATCGATCACCGCCACGCCCAGCGGCGTGTTGTTGCGTTCGGCGCGCGCCAGCTCGCGCTGCAGCAGTTCGTCCAGGCCCCGGCGGTTCAGTGCCTGGGTCAGCGGATCGATGCGCGCGAGGTCGCCGGCCATGCGCAGTTCCTGTTCCAGCTCGGCGATGCGTTGTTCAGCGCGCTCCACGTCCAGCCGTGCGGCAGCCAGGTGGTCGCGTGCCTGCGCGGCCTGCTGCTGCACTTTGCCGGTATCGCGCATCACCTCCTGCAGCAGCTGGTTCAGATCGGCGATGCTGCGCGCCTCGCGCAGCTGCAGTGCGTAGCTACCGATACGGTCATGGTATTCACCGGTGCTGGTGGCCATGCCATCCATGCGTTCGATGAAATCCCCCATCAGTCCGCGCATCGCCGCCTTGGAGTCGTCGATGCCCTGGCGCAGCAGGCCCTGCCGGTAGATCACCTCGCGCAGCTCGGCACGCGTTCGTTCAACGGCCTCGGCCTGCAGCGGGCCGGACAGCAGTTGCCGCACCGCCGCGATCTGGCCCTGCAGCCAGCTGCGATCGTCCAGCAGTTCGCTCACATTCTCCAGCAGCAGTGCGAACAGCTCCAGCAGCAGCGCCTGCTGTTCCTGCCAGCTGCCGGCACGCACGCCGATCTGATGGCCGAGCTCGCGCACACCCTGCTCGATCGGCTCCAGGGCGCTGCCCGGCTGCCAGTGGCGCAGGCGAAGGGACAGCGCCTGCGCCTGCTCGCGCAGGTCCGGGTCGTGCTGCAGCAGCGCCACTACCGCGCCGCCCAGCAGCAGGCGCAGCTGTTCGGACAGGCGCAGGCTGTCGGGCTGCCCATCCGGTGAATGCTGGTCGATGGTGCGGATGTACTTGTCGATCAGTTGCCGCATCGCCCGCCCGTAGCGTGGCCAGTCGGCGCTGGCCTGCGCCGACTGCAGGCGATCACCCATGTCGCCCAGTTCGCCCGGCAGCGTCGCCATGCCATTGGCGAACGCGGCCAGCAGCGGCTCCGGCGCATCGGCACCGGCAAAGAGCCGTTGCAGGCTTGCGCTGCTGCCGCCCTGCAGGACCACGCGCTCGCCCTCACCCGTGTCGGCCACGGCGCGCACGCGTGCCGGCGGACCGAGGGCGGTGCCGGGGGCGGGGCGCGGGTCGGGGTGGTCCGTCATGGAGCGAATCCTGGGGCTGGCAGGGTCTGGTTCCAGCATATCGGCGCGGCTGCCGATGGCTTGAACGGCTAGGATGGGCGACAGGATGCCGCACGGGAGGTGGTGATGCGCGTGATGTTGCTGGGGGCGACCGGCCTGGTCGGCGGGCTGACCCTGCCCGGGCTGCTGGACGACCCGCGCTGCCGCGCCGTGATCGCGCCCACCCGGCGTCCGCTGGCGTTGACCCATGGGAAGCTGGAGAACCCGGTGCTGGCCTTTGACGCGTTGCCGGCCTCGCCTGAGTGGGCGCGCGTGGACGCCGTCATCTGCGCGCTGGGCAGCACCATCGCCCAGGCCGGCAGCCGCGAGGCCTTCCACCGCATCGACCATGACTATCCGCTGGCGTTCGCCCGCCTCGCACAGGCACAGGGCGCGAAGACCTATGTATTGAATTCCGCCGCCGGTGCCAATCCGCAGTCGTCGATCTTCTACAGCCGGGTGAAGGGCGAGCTGGAGCGTGATCTGCGCGCGCTGGGCTTCGCCTCGCTGACCCTGGTGCGGCCTGGACTGATCGGCGGCGAGCGCACCGAGGTCCGTCGTGGTGAGCGTTTCGCACTGGCGGTGCTCGGTGCACTGGGTCCGGCACTGCCGCGGGCATGGCGGATCAATCCAGCCAGCGAAATCGCCAAGGCATTGATCGGGGCCGCGCTGGCCCCGCAGCCGGGTGAGCACGTGGTGACATCAAGCGCACTGGTCGGCTGATGTCGCGTGCGCTGCGCCTGACCCAGCTGCTGCAGCTGCTGCGCCGCCATCGACGGCCGGTGGCCGGGCAGGTGCTGGCCGATGCGCTGGGTATCAGCCTGCGTACGCTGTACCGCGACATCGAGACGCTGCGCGGGCAGGGCGCTGACCTGCGCGGTGAGGCGGGCGTCGGCTACCAGCTCGCGCCAAGCGACACGCTGCCGCCGATGACCCTGCCACCGGCCGAGATCGACGCGCTGGTGCTCGGCCTGCGCTGGGTTGCGGCCCGCACCGAGCCGGCGCTGGCCGAGGCTGCCCGTGATGCGTTGGCGCGCATCGCGCATGTGTTGCCCGCCGCCCGCCGCGAGGCACTGCGTGACAGCGGTCTGCGCGTGGGCCCTTCACGAACAGTGGCCAAGGTGCCGGCGGCCCGGCTCCAGGCGGTGCGCGAAGCCGTGAGCGCACAGCAGCGCCTGAAGTTCGGCTACGAAGATGCGCACGGCCAGCGCAGCGAGCGCATCGTCTGGCCCTTCGCGCTGGGCTACTTCGACGAAGTTCCGATGCTGGCAGCGTGGTGCGAGAGCCGCGAAGACTTCCGCCACTTCCGGCTGGACCGCATCCGCCAGGTGCGCGCGCTGGAGGACCGTTATCACGTGCCACGCGCCACCCTGCTGCGGCGCTGGCAGAAGGCCCAGGGCATCGCACCTGACTGGTTGGATCGTTCGTAGCATCGGGCTTGCTCGACGGCCTTCGAGCTTGGCGAACAGCGGGCGAACAGGCGCGATGTTGCTGACAGAATCTGTCAGCAGGGCGGTACCACCATGAAGGCTCCCAACAACGGAGCGTCCCCATGTTCAGGCCCAGCACCCTGCTGCAGTACGCAAGCGATGTCGCCGCCAGCGCCACCTTCTACAGCGGCATCCTCGGCACACCTCCCATCGAGCAGTCGCCCGGCTTTGCCCTGTTCCTGCTCGGCGACGGCGCCGCACTCGGCCTGTGGCAGCGCGATGACGTGCAACCGCCGGTGTCCGCGCAGGCCGGCGCCGCGGAACTGGCGATGGTGGTCGCCAACCCGGAGGCTGTACAGCAGATGCACGACGCGTGGCGCGCACTCGGCGTGCAGATCGTGCAGGCCCCGGTCACCCTGGAATTCGGGCACACCTTCGTGGGTGTTGATCCGGATGGTCACCGCCTGCGTGTGTACAGCCGCGCCGAGGGCCTGCCCGCGCGCGGTTGAAATGAGGGGAGCCGGTACCTGCCGGTTCCGCTGTTCCCGGATGTGGTTCCGCCCACCTTCGGTTGACCAGCAAGAAGCTGCCGAGCATGGGCTCGGCTCTACCGTAGAGCGCGCACAAAAAACGCCGGGCACTGCCCGGCGTTTCCTGTGTTTCAGAGATGGGTCGTCGATCAGCTGGCCAGGGCCAGGTCGTCCATCATCGCGCGCAGGAAGCGGGCAGCTTCACCGCCGGTGGCCGCGCGGTGGTCGAAGGTGACCGACAGCGGGATGACCTTGTGCGCTTCCACGCCGCCCATCACCGGGGTCATCTGATGGCGGGCACGGCCGGCACCGACGATGGCCACGCACGGCGGCACCACGACCGGGGTCGCGTAGCGGCCGGCGAACATGCCGAAGTTGGACAGCGAGATGGTGTAGCCACTCAGTTCCGAGGCCGCGATCGAGCGCGCTTCCACCTGCTCGCGCAGGCGGTTCACGCCCTCGCGGATGCCACGGGCATCCAGCATGTCGGCGTTGCGCAGGGCCGGCACGAACAGGCCGTCGTCGGTGTCCACGGCGATGCCGATGTCCACCTGCGCGTGCAGGGTGCGGGTCAGCGCTTCGCCATCGAACCAGGCGTTCATCGCCGGCACCTTCTGCGCGGCAACCACGATGGCACGCACCAGGCGGGCGGTGACGTCGTTGCCGGGCAGCCAGGCATGGATGTCGGCGTCGTCGTTGAGCGTGGTCGGTACAACCTTGCTGTGCGCATCGGCCATCACCCGCGCCATGTTCCGGCGCACGCCCTTCAGCGGTTCCGGCTGGCCCTTGGCGACCACGCCCGGCGGCTGCGTGCGCATCGGCTTGCCCGCCGCAGACAAGGAGGTGCGGGCTTCGTTCTGTACCGGCGCAGACACCTGCGCCGGGGCCGGCGCGGCATAGGCCGCAGCGGCAGCCGGTGCCGGCGCGGCGCCGAGCTTGGCGGTGCCGTTGGCGGCGGCCTGCTTGACGTCGGCCATGGTCACCGCGCCATCGCTGCCGGTGGCGCGCACGCGGCTCAGGTCCACGCCCAGCTTGCGCGCCATCGCACGCACCGCCGGTACGGCCTTGACGCCACCGACGGCCAGCGCCTGCTCGGTGTGCACGGCATTGGAGCTCTGCATCGCGCCGACCACCGTGCCGGCGTCATCGCGCTCGGCCTTGGCGTCCTCGGCGGCGGCCGGTGCCGGAGTCGGCAGCGGCGGCGGGGTCGGTGCTGCGGCCGCAGCCGGTGCCGGGGCATGGCCGTGGCTGTGGCCGGTGTCCTGGCCATCGGCACGCTGCGGCAGGTTCGGGTCGATCTCGAAGCTGGCCAGCACCGAGCCGGTCGGAATGATGTCGCCGGCCGCACCGGACAGCTTCAGCACCTTGCCGGAGACCGGCGACGGCACTTCCACCACGGCCTTGGCGGTCTCCATCGACACCAGCGGCTCGTCCAGCTTGATCACATCGCCTTCCTTCACGAACCACTCGACGATGGTCGCGTCCGGCAGGCCTTCGCCCAGGTCGGGCAGGTTGAAATTCTTGGTCTGGCTCATTTGCAGTTCTCTTCCAGCAGTTCCAGTTCGCGGGCCGGCAGCCAGCCCGTCGCACCATTGGCGCGCTCGGACCACCACCATCCGCCGTGTTCGTGATGCAGCTTGACCATCTCGCCGCTTTCCACATCCAGCTCGCGGGCGTCGTAATCGCGCAGGGCTTCGGCGCGACCGTCGTCCAGCAGTTGCAGCCAGGCGACGGGCGCCCAGCCGGCGCGTCCATCGCTGGTGCGTACCCAGGCAAACGCCGGCCATTCCTCGTCACGTACGCCTACTTCGACGATCTGGCCGGTGCGGAACCGGAGCGGGTTGGGATACTGGCTGCGGTAAGCCCCAAGGAGGCGGGCCCGCATGTCAGCCCGCCGCCACCGCGCGCTTGGCCGCGGTCACGATCCGGTCCACGCTCGGCAGGTACTTCATCTCCAGGCGGAACAGCGGAATGTGGGTGTCGTAGCCGGTAACGCGCTCGACCGGGGCCAGCAGGTCGTACATCGATTCCTCGGCCAGGCGCGCGGCGATTTCCGCACCGAAGCCCGCGGTCTTCGGGGCCTCCTGCACGATCACGCAGCGGCCGGTCTTGGACACCGACTCGGCGATGGTGGCGAAGTCCAGCGGACGCAGCGTGGCCACGTCGATGACTTCGGCACTGATGCCCTCGCCAGCCAGCTTGTCGGCCGCTTCCAGCGCTTCCTTCACCTGCGCACCCCAGGCGACCAGGGTCACGTCGGTGCCGTCGCGCAGCACGAAGCACACGTCCAGCGGCAGGGCTTCGCCGTCGTTGACGACCACTTCCTTGTACTGGCGGTAGATGCGCTTGGGCTCCATGTAGATCACCGGATCGGGATCGCGCATGGCGGCCAGCAGCAGGCCATAGGCGCGCTGCGGGCTGGACGGCAGCACCACGCGCAGGCCCGGCACGTTGGTGAAGATCGATTCGTTGGCTTCGCTGTGGTGTTCCGGCGCACGGATGCCACCGCCCCACGGCACGCGCAGCACCATCGGGCAGTGCAGGCGGCCACGGGTACGGGTACGCAAGCGCGCGGCGTGGCAGATGATGTGGTCGACCATCGGGTAGACGAAGCCATCGAACTGGGCTTCGGCCACCGGCTTCATGCCCTGCGCGGCCAGCCCGACGGTGAGGCCGGCGATGGTCGTTTCATCCAGCGGGGTGTCGAGGATGCGCTGCGCACCGAAGCGCTGCTGCAGGCCGGCGGTGGCGCGGAACACGCCGCCGTTGACGCCCACGTCCTCGCCCAGAACCAGCACCGACGGGTCGTGTTCCAGCTCCCAGGCCAGCGCCTGGGTGATGGCTTCGATCAGGGTGATGGGGGTAGCGGTCATTGCGATGTCTCCACCGGCGACAGCAGCGCTGTCGGCGGCATTGGCCTGGGAAGCGGAAGCGCCCGTCTTGATGTCATCCATGGCGCTGCTCCAGGGCAATGGCGGCCGCGCGCTGGGCCAGAAGATCCGGCGGCGGATCGGCATACAGGTAGTCGAACATCGCCTCGACCGGCTGCACCGGGGTATTGAGGTACTGGTTCACTTCCTCGTCGACCCTGGCGCCGCACTGCTCCACCCAGGCCTTTTCTTCGTCCTCGCTCCACACGCCCTGGGCGGTGAGGTACTTGCGCAGGCGCAGCATCGGCTCACGGGTCCAGGCATCCTTCACTTCGGCGTCGTCGCGGTAGCGGCGCGCGTCGTCGGCGGTGGTGTGGTCGGACAGGCGGTAGGTCATCAGTTCCAGCACGGTGCCGCCTTCGCCGGCGAGGCCGCGCTCGCGCGCCTGTTCCATCGCCGCCAGCACCGCGATCAGATCGTTGCCGTCCACCTGCAGGCAGTGCAGGCCGCCGGCCAGGCCCTTCTGTGCCAGCGTTTCGGCGCCGGTCTGCGCCGAGCGCGGCACCGAGATGGCCCAGCCGTTGTTGACGATGCACAGGATCAGCGGCAGCTTGTAGGCACCGGCAGAGTTCAGTGCGGCATAGAAGTCGGTCTTCGAGCTGCCGCCATCGCCACACACCGCCACCGCGACCTGCTGCTCGTTGTTGAGCTTGAACTTCAGCGCGGCGCCCGCAGCGTGCAGGCACTGCGTGGAAATCGGCACGCAGAACGGGAAGTCCTTCACCGCATTGCCGGTGAAGTCGTTGCCGCGCTCGTCCCCGCCCCAGTACATCAGCACGTCGTACGGGCGCACGCCACGCATGAACATCGCGCCGTACTCGCGGTAGCTCGGGCCGAGCACGTCGCCTTCGCGCATGCCGGCGCCGATGCCCACGTGCGCCGCCTCGTGACCCAGGCAGGCGGCATAGGTACCCAGCTTGCCGGTGCGCTGCAGGGCGATGGATTTGCTGTCGAACGTGCGTACGTACAGCATCTGCTTGAACAGCGGCACCAGGACGCGCGGATCCTTCAGGGATTCGGGCAGGTCATTGCGGACGAGCGTGCCGTCCGCATCCAGATACTGCAGGTATTCGATCTTGAATTCAGCGGCAACCGTCATCGCGTACTGCACCTTCGACAGAGAAGTTACAAATGATATGAATCGCCATGTTAAGGAACGCGTACGAAATAGCCTTCCTGCGGCGCAACACGGCGATTCCCCGTTGTACCCCTGCCGGCGGGTGGAGGGCCAATAACAACAACGTATTCAGTCGTTGCTGCATAGCATCAGAATACGCCTCCGGCTGACTGCCCGCGCAACGTCGCAAACGGTTCCACGCGCGGGCCCGCCATTGCCGGGTGATCCACGGCTCACCGCACGGCCCGGTATGGAGCCTCCGGCTGCCAGCGCGGCGGCAACGCGCTACCCTTGCCGCCCCCGATCTGGTCCCGCCCATGTCCGTCGACAACAACCAACGCGATCTCGAAGCCGGCATCCACACCGACCTGCACGGCCGGCTGACCTACGGCGGCTACCTTCGGCTGGACCAGCTGCTCAGTGCCCAGCAGCCGCTGTCCAACCCGCCGCACCACGACGAGATGCTCTTCATCATCCAGCACCAGACGTCGGAGCTGTGGTTGAAGCTGCTGGGGCACGAGCTTGGCGCGGCCATCGGTTTCCTGCAGCGCGATGAAGTCTGGCAGTGCCGCAAGGTGCTGGCCCGCAGCAAGCAGGTGCTGCGCCAGCTCACCGAGCAGTGGTCGGTGCTGGAAACCCTGACCCCATCCGAGTACATGGGTTTCCGCGATGTGCTGGGGCCCTCCTCGGGCTTCCAGTCGCTGCAGTACCGGTACATCGAGTTCCTGCTGGGCAACAAGAACGCGCAGATGCTGCAGGTGTTCGAGCATGATCCGGCCGGGCAGGCGCAGCTGCGGAGCGTGCTGGAGGCACCCAGCCTGTACGAGGAGTTCCTGAAGTACCTGGCCCGCTTCGGCCATGCCGTGCCGGCAATGTACGAGACTCACGACTGGACCCAGCCGCACGTGGCCGACGACGCCCTGCAGCCGGTCTTCGAGCGCATCTACCAGGACACCGACCGCTACTGGCGCGAGTATTCACTGTGCGAGGACCTGGTGGACCTGGAGACGGCCTTCCAGCTCTGGCGGTTCCGCCACATGCGTACGGTGATGCGGGTGATCGGCTTCAAGCGCGGTACCGGAGGCTCGTCCGGGGTCGGCTTCCTGCGCCAGGCGCTGGAGCTGACCTTCTTCCCCGAGCTGTTCCAGGTGCGGACCACACTGCAGGCCGCGCCCCCGCCGGAGCTGGGCTGATCCCCATTCATCCGGATCCCGGCCGGCGGCTGGATCGTTTCAGATGCAAGTTCAGCGAGCAGGCGGGGACCTGCCTCAAACGGCGTGTATTTGACGTGAACGCCACAAGTCGGTGATCCTCGCGCGTTGCTCCATTGCACATCGGACGTGCTCGTCATCCACCGAACCAGGAATCCCGCATGAGCGTAAACGCCACTGCGAACACCCCGGAGCCGGCGCTGCCGGACTTCAAGACCACGCTGGGCCACCCGCGCCCGCTGTGGATGCTGTTCATGACCGAGTTCTGGGAACGCTTTGCGTTCTACGGCATCCGCTGGGCCTTGGTGCTGTACATCGTCGCCCAGTTCTACAACGGCAACGCCGCCGGCGAGGGCGATGCCAGCCGCATCTACGGTGCCTACCTGGCGCTGGTGTACGCGGCAGCGATCTTCGGCGGTTACGTGGCCGACCGGGTGCTGGGCTACCAGCGCTCGATCCTGACCGGCGCGATCATCATGGCGGCCGGCCTGTTCATGATCTCGCTGCCGGAAGAGCATCTGTTCAAGCTCGGCCTGGCCACGATCATCGTGGGCAACGGCCTGTTCAAGCCGAACATCTCCACCATGGTCGGCAAGCTGTATGGCCTGAAGGACGAGCGCCGCGATTCGGGCTTCACCATCTTCTACATGGGCATCAACATCGGCGCGATGATCGCCCCGGTGCTGACCGAGTACCTGGCCCGCAAGGTGTTCGGCACCTCGGAAATGCCGTCGTACAAGGTCGTGTTCATCGCCTCCGGCGTGGGCATGCTGATCTCGCTGGTGTGGTTCTACATCGGCCGGGCCGGCCTGAAGGGCATCGGTGCACCGCCGGCCGGTGCCGAAGGCTTCGGTCGCATCGTGATGGTGCTGGTGGGCGCGCTGGTGGCCATCCCGGTCGCCTACTTCCTGCTGGCGACCGGCGCCACCGCGCTGGCCTGGATCCTGGGCGTGATGTTCGCTGCGCTGGCCGTGCTGCTGCTGGTCGAAGGCATCCGCGAGGGCAAGGTGCAGCGCGACCGCGTGATCGCCATGCTGATCATCTTCGCGTTCAACGTCATGTTCTGGATGTTCTTCGAACAGGCCGGCAGCTCGTTCACCTTCCTGGCCGAGAACATCGTCAACCGTGACTTCGGCAACTGGACCTTCCCGACCGCGTGGTTCCAGTCGGTGAACTCGGTGGCCATCATCACCCTGGCGCCGCTGATCGCCTGGATCTGGGTGGCCCTGGGTCGGGCCAATCCGTCCATCCCGCGCAAGTTCGGCCTGGGCCTGCTGTTCAACGGCGCGGCCTTCGCCCTGCTGATGTTTGCCCTGTCGCAGATGGTCGTGGACGGCAAGATCCCGTTCTGGACCCTGTTCATGGTCTACGTCATCCAGTCCGTCGGTGAGCTGTGCCTGTCGCCGATCGGCCTGTCGATGGTGACCAAGCTGGCCCCGGTCCGCCTGGTCGGCTTCGGCATGGGTGGCTGGTTCCTGTCCACCGGCATCGGCAACAACCTGTCGGGCATCTTCGCCGGCGCCGTCAGCGGTGAAGGCGGCATGACGATCGATTCGGCACTGAAGGGGTATACCTTCGGCTTCTGGGCCCTGATCGGTTCCGGCGTGGTGCTGTTCCTGATCGCCCCGCTGATCAACAAGCTGATGCACGGCGTCAAGTGATGAGAGGGTAGCTGGCATGCGTACGAAGCTCGGTGGTGCGATGGGGATGGTCTGTGCGGCGCTGATCGGCGCGTGTTCGCAACCCCCGCCACCCGCCGCCACCGGGCCGACGCAGCCACTGGATACCCGTCCCACCGAGCCACCGGTCGCTGACCCCAGCGAACCGGTGGCCTCGGGCAACACCCCGGTGGCGGCGGATATCGCCGCCATCGCCGGGCTCAGCGCACAGTTCGACCCGGCCCGCGACCCCGCTGACGATCTGGCCACCGCCAAGGTGGAAGCCCAGCGTGGCAAGAAGCGCATCATCCTCGAGGTCGGCAACGCCGGCTGCGACCGCTGTCATGCGCTGGACCAGATCGTGGAGGGGGATGGCGACCTGCGCCGTTTCCGCGATGCCCACTACGTGTGGGTGAAGGTCAATGAGAGCGACGAGAAGCCCAACAGCGCTTTCCTCGGCCAGTTCCCGGAGATGGGCCGCGACTACCCCTACCTGCTGGTGCTCGATGCCGACGGCACCCTGCTGGCACCGCAGGCAACGGCGGCAATGCGCAGGGGCGAGACCTACCTGCCGGCGCAGGTGATGGCCTTCCTCAAGCAGTGGGCGCCTGATCGGTAGCGCCGGGCCATGCCCGGCGGATGCGCGCGCCGTCACATTCCCAGCATCGCCGCCTCAATTTCATCGCACGCACGCCGTTACCGGCAAGGCTCCCGGTCGACCCGACGTCGACGCACCCTACCGGAACGCCCATGCACAGCGACCACGCCGAACGATTGCCCGATCCTGCCAGCAGCCTGGACGAGGGTGGTGCTGGCGAGGGCGTGACCCTGCCGGCGCAGGACGCACTGCTGGATGACGTCGGCATCGGCGACAGTGCCCCCGAAGCGGCCCCGCCGCACCATCGCCTGCCGCAGATCGCACTGCCTGACAACGTCGTGCTGAAGGGCGCGGTGCAGACGCTGGTGGAACAGAAATCGCGACTCGATGCGCTGGCGTCGCAGGGCCAGCTGGCCGGCCTGCTGCCGCCGGAATGGCAGGGCAACGGCGTACGCGCCATCGAGCTGTCCACCTTCATCCAGGGCGTGCTGCCGTTCCTGCAGCCGGGAGAACGTGGCGAGACCGCGGCCGCACGCCTGCCGGTGCGTCATGTGCTGGGCGACGACAGCCGTTGGGGCCTGCCGGATGTGGCCGAACCGAAGTCGCTGGCGTGGTACCTGGCCAGCGACGAACGCGCCACTGCGGGCGGCAGGGACGTGGCCGAAGCCTTTCTGGTCGGGGCGCTGGGCGTGGCGTGGATGCAGGAGGGGCGCAGCCGCGCGGGCTTCCTGCGTGCGGTGGGGCAGGACAGCCTGGCCGCGCGGGTGACCATGCTGGGCTATCCGGCGGCCACCGAGCTGGCGCTGTACAGCGTGGTCGCGCATGGCCAGTCGCAGGTCTGGTGCGTTCACGGTCGCCGTCGCATGCGTCCACTGGTCGCACCGTGGCTGAGCGTGCCGTTGTTGACGGCCTACGGCGTGCCCGCACCGGTGCCATGGCCGTCCGCTTTCCCGCCCGTGGACGCCGTTGCCGAGGCGCTGGCGACCGCGCGCCAGGGACGCGCGCTGCCCGAGGTGGATCTGGGCAAGGTGGTGGCGAAGATGGCCGAAGACGCAGCCGGCGAAGCATGGCAGCCGGTCAGCCTGCTGCAGCTCAACACGTGGTCGCCGCGCTGGCATTTCTTCCTCGGCACCTTCGTCGGCGTGCCGTCGCTGCTGCTGGTGGCTGCCGCGCTGGCCCTGCCCGGTGCGGTCGAAGCAGCCACGGTTGCCGCATCGCTCGGCTTTGCCGGTGGCGCGATCGGTGCACTCGCGGTGCCGTGGATCCATGCGCGGCGCAAGCACCTGAGCTGAACCGTGCTGTCCCGAGACCGGGGCCGAGCCCCGGCGGCATGCCTCAGACGCCTTCGCCCATCCGTTCCAGGCCATCGCCCGCCAGGCGCAGGATCAGCGTCTCCAGCAGCTGTTCCTCCTCCTCGCTCAGCACCGACATCAGCTTGCGGGTGATCTCGATCACCAGCGGCGCGATGGTCTCGTACACCTCGAAGCCCGCTGCCGACAGGGCCAGGACCGAGCGGCGACGGTCGTCGCCATGGGTCTCGCGCTTGATGAAGCCACGCTCGAGCAGGCGCGCCACCGCGCGGCTGACCGCCACCTTGTCCATCGCCGTGCGGTCGGAGACCTCGCTGGCCGACGACCCGGGATACAGCGCCAGGATGGTGATGACCCGCCATTCCGGAATGGCCAGACCGTAACGATCACCGTACAGCTTGGCGATGTTGCCGCTGACCCGGTTGGACAGCACGCTCAGCCGGTAGGGCAGGAACTGTTCCAGGTCGAGCAGGACGTGCGATGCACGCAGGCGTGTCGAAGCGGGATCGGCGGGGCTCATGTTGCGGTGCACCTTGCTGGTGGTTTCAAGTGTAACTATAAGGGTTGGGTCCAGACCCTGCATTCTCGCCGGGTCGTTACCTGCCCGCACCTGGTTTGTACCGATGCGGTACCGATTCGGAGCCCCGCCATGAATACCGCAGTCCAGCCCTCCTCGCATCCCAATCCGGGCATGCAGGTCACCACCTTCGAGAACCCGATGGGCATCGATGGTTTTGAGTTCGTCGAGTTTGCTGCCCCGGCCGGCCGCGGCCAGGAGCTGCACGACTACTTCCGCAGGATGGGCTTCACGGCGGTGCTCAGGCACAAGCAGCGTCCGATTACCGTCTATCGCCAGGGCGACGTCAACTTCCTGGTCAATGAAGACCCGGATTCGTTCGCTGCCGACTTCGCCGAAAAGCACGGTCCGTGCGCCTGCGGCTTCGCCATCCGATTCAAGAAGCCGGGCCAGGAGGTCTACCAGACCGCCCTGGGCAACGGTGCCGAGGCCATCGGCTTCAAGCCGGACAGCAAGGCGGTCGGCGCGCCGGTCATCAAGGGCATCGGTGACTGCATGCTGTACCTGGTCGACCGCTATGGCAGCGCCGGCAGCATCTACGACGGCGACTACGAGCCGATCGCCGGCGCCGATCAGCATCCGGTGGGCTTCGGCCTGACCTTCATCGACCACCTGACCCACAACCTGTACTTCGGCAACATGCAGCAGTGGTCGGACTACTACGAGCGACTGTTCAACTTCCGCGAGATCCGCTACTTCGACATCAAGGGCCTGAAGACCGGCCTGGTGTCCAAGGCCATGACCGCGCCGGACGGCATCGTGCGCATTCCGCTCAACGAATCGTCCGATCCGAAGAGCCAGATCAACGAATACCTGGACGCCTACAAGGGCGAGGGCATCCAGCACATCGCCTGCTTCACCGAGAACATCTACGAGACCGTCGAGGCGATGCGTGCGCAGGGTGTGGATTTCCTCGACACGCCGGACACCTACTTCGACGTGATCGACCAGCGCGTGCCGAACCATGGCGAGGACGTGCCGCGCCTGGCGAAGAACAAGATCCTCATCGACGCCGATCCGGAAACCCACCAGCGCAAGCTGCTGCAGATCTTCACCCAGAACTGCATCGGCCCGATCTTCTTCGAGATCATCCAGCGCAAGGGCAATGAAGGTTTCGGCGAAGGCAACTTCACTGCGCTGTTCGAGAGCATCGAGCGCGACCAGATCCGCCGCGGCGTGCTGTAACGTTTCAGACCTGCACCCTCAGCGGTAGCGCCGGGCCATGCCCGGCGGCTTTCCGTTCCGGCCTTGCCGTTCCAGGAGCCCCCATGTCCACCTCCATCACCGCCCGTGGCTACCAGTCCGGTTTCGGCAACGAATTCGCCACCGAAGCCGTGGCCGGCGCGCTGCCGGTCGGGCAGAACTCGCCGCAGAAGGTGGCCCATGGCCTGTATGCCGAGCAGCTGTCCGGCACCGCCTTCACCGCGCCGCGCGGCAGCAACCGGCGCAGCTGGCTGTACCGGATCCGGCCGGCGGTGACCCACGGTGAGTTCACTCCGTTCGCGCAATCGCGGCTGCAGTGCGATTTCGGTTCACAGCCGGCCTCGCCGAACCAGCTGCGCTGGAGCCCGCTGCCGCTGCCGGAACTGCCCACCGACTTCGTCGAAGGGCTGTACACCATGGGCGGCAATGGTTCGCCGGATGCCCACGCCGGCGTCGGCATCCATCTGTATGCCGCGAACCGGGACATGGTTGGCCGCTACTTCTACGATGCCGATGGCGAACTGCTGATCGTGCCCCAGCTGGGGGGACTGCGCCTGCTGACCGAGCTGGGCGTGATCGAGATCGAACCGCAGCAGATCGCGGTGATTCCGCGTGGCGTGCGCTTCCGCGTCGAGCTGCCTGATGGCCCGAGCCGGGGCTACATCTGCGAGAACTACGGCGCCCTGCTGAAGCTGCCCGATCTGGGGCCGATCGGCGCCAACGGCCTGGCCAATCCGCGCGACTTTGAAACCCCGCATGCGGCCTTCGAGGACCTCGACGGTGAGTTCGAACTGATCGCCAAGTTCGAAGGACGCCTGTGGCGCGCGCCGATCGACCATTCGCCGCTGGACGTGGTCGCCTGGCACGGCAATTACGCGCCGTACCGCTACGATCTGCGCCGCTTCAACACTCTCGGTTCGATCAGCTACGACCACCCGGACCCGTCGATCTTCCTGGTACTGCATTCGCCCAGCGACACAGCAGGGACCAGCAACATGGATTTCGCCATCTTCCCGCCGCGCTGGCTGGTGGCGCAGAACACCTTCCGGCCACCGTGGTTCCACCGCAACATCGCCAGCGAGTTCATGGGCCTGGTGCACGGTGCCTACGATGCCAAGGCCGAAGGCTTCGTGCCGGGCGGCGCCTCCCTGCACAACTGCATGAGCGGCCACGGACCGGATGCACCGACCTTCGACAGGGCCTCCAGTGCCGATCTGTCCAGGCCCGACGTGGTCAAGGACACCATGGCCTTCATGTTCGAGACCCGCGCGGTGATCCGCCCGACCGCCCAGGCGCTTGATGCCGGGCACCGGCAGGCCGATTACCAGCAGTGCTGGGCAGGGCTGCGCAACAACTTCCGATGAGCCTCATGCGGCATCGGTGAAGGCGTCGCAGTGCTCCAGCGGCAGGACTTCCAGCAGCCGCTGCCGTACGCGTTCGCAGTAGCCTTCGGAGGTCAGCGCGGGCAGTACCTGCAACGCCGAGTGCAGCACCCGCAGCACATCGGTCTGCGCACGTGCCTGCTGCAGGTCGCGGAACAGCGCCGCTGCCTGCGTATGCCGCTGCAGCTCCAGGATGCCCAGCAGATAGATCCGTGAGGCGACCAGCGAGCGGCGCCGTTCGATCGGCGTGGCCGCAGGCGCGGGTGCCTGCGGCCGGGCAGGTGTGCGCCCGGATGCCGCCGCCGCGGGAGGCGGGGCGTCGGTTTCCAGATAGCCGGCATGGATCAGCTGGATCAGCATGGCCGGCGTCTCCTGGCCCATCAGCCCGCTCAGCTCGGTGACGCTGCGCTGGCCATCGCACAGGATCAGCAACCGGCGCTGGCGCATGTCCAGCGGCGCGCGGTGCGCCTGCAGCGCGGTTCGGGCGAGATCGGTCTTGCGCGGTTGCATGGATGGGACAGCCAGGACGGTGCACGCCGAGCCTGAACGAAGGCGATGAAACAGCGATGACAATGCAGCGCCTGCACGCGGCCTGCGGTAGCGTCCGCCCATCCCTCCTGGAGCGACACCGATGAAGCTGCTGCCATTGGCTGGCCTGATGCTGCTGTCCCTGACCGCCTGTGGCGGTGGTTCGGACAAACAGGGAGCGGCCGGCAGCGGCAGCGACTCGCCGGCCGAGACCGCCAGTGCCACCGGCCCGGCGCAATCGGCCGATCCGGACCTGGCGTCACGGCCGGCCAACGATGCCCGCGCCGACAGCCCCGCGCGCCTGGACGGTTTCGGCGGGGTGGCGCTGGGTGCGGGCATCGCCGAGGTGCGCAGCGGCTTCGGCGCGCCGCTGCAGGGACTGGGCAGCGATGCGGCAGGCAGGCCATTGCCGGCCGACGACGGCAACGAGGACTGCTATTTCCTGCGTCCGCAGCAGGCCGATGACCCACGCCTGATGATCGAAGGCCGCAAGCTGGTCCGCTATGACGTGCGCAGCGCCGCCATCACCGCGCCGGGCGGCGGCAGGGTCGGCATGACCCTGGGCGAGTTGCAGGTGCTGTACCCCGAGCGTGCCGATGTCGGTCCCGACAAGTACGACGACAAGGCCCAGCACCTGCGCGTGCGTCCGGCGCAGGAAGGTGCGGCGGTGATCGATTTCACCCTGGGGCCCGACGGCCGGGTCAGCGCGTGGCGGGTCGGCCAGACCCCGCAGGTCGATTACACCGAAGGTTGTGGCTGATCCTTGATGCACCGCCCAGCCTCGCGGCCGGGCCAAGCGTAGAATCGCGCGACGACCGCTGGGGGAGTGCTCGATGATCGCCATTGCCATCGCCTGGTTTCTGCTTGGCCTGCTGCTGCTGGGGCTCGGCGGAGACTCCATCGTCAAGGCCGTTTCCGGCCTGGCCCAGCGCTTCGGTGCCCGCCCGTTCACCGCGGGTCTGCTGCTTCTCGGCGTGGCGACCTCGATGCCGGAGCTGGTGGTCAACGCCCGCGCGCTGGCCGTGGGCCAGCCGGAACTGGCGCTGGGCAACGCGGTGGGCAGCAGCATCGCCAACCTGGGCCTGACCCTGGCGGTCGCGGCGATCGCGGCCCCGCTGCTGCTGCGCGCGCGCCTGCAGACCGTGCTCTGGTGGTCGCTGCTGGGGGCCGGCGTTCTGTTGATCCTGTTCGGGCTGGATGGCCGCCTCGCGCGCTGGGAAGGTGTCGTGCTGCTGGCTGGCTTCGTCGTCATGCAGGCCGTGCTGATGCGCCGTGGCCGCAGTGAGACCGCCGATGTGCAGGCGGCCATCGCACGATCGGCGCTGAGCCGCACCAGCCTGCCGTTGAATGTGCTGCGTGTGCTGGTGGCCGTGGTGGCCCTCTACTGGGGGGCGCGGCTGGTCGTTGGCGCGGCGGCCGACTTCGGCGTCGCACTTGGATGGACGCCGCTGCTGGTCGGCCTGCTGCCGCTTGCGATCGGCACTGCCTTGCCGGAGGTGGCCACCGCCATCGCCGCCGCGCGGCGTGGCCATGGCGATATGGTGCTGGGCCACGTGCTCGGCTCCAGCGCGGTCAATCTGCTGCTGGTGATCGGCGCGATGGCGGCGCTGCAGCCGCTGGCCTTGCCGGCATCGTTCGTGCGCCTGGAACTGCCCGCGCTGCTGGCCTTTGCCCTGGTGCTGTATCCGATGCTGCGTGGCGACCTGAAGATCAGCCGTGGCGAAGGCGTGATCCTGCTGGTGGCGTTCGTCGGCTGGTTCGTGCTGGAACTGCTGCTGGTGGGCGCACCGGCACTGTAGTGCCGAGCCCATGCCCGGCTCTGCAGCAGATCCCCGCCCTGGGTGGATGCGGGGAGTCGGGTGATCAGCGTGTCGGGCTCTGCTCTTCTTTCCGCACCGGCTCCGGCGGCGGCAGCTGCTCTTCGGCAGCCCGTTCGTTGCCGGGCAGGGTAGGACGGGTTTCCATCAGCAGCGACAACGCGGCCTTGGCCATCATGTGCGCGCTGATCGGCGCGGTGATGAACAGGAAGACGGTGATCAGCAGCTCGCGCGGCTGCGGATCCTGGCCGAGGAAGATGTGGTAGCAGACCGAACACACCAGCACGCAGCCCACGCCCAGCGTGCTGGCCTTGGTCGGCGCATGCAGCCGCTTGAAGAAGGTCGACAGCTTCACCAGGCCCAGCGCACCGACCAGGATGAAGAAGCAGCCGAACAGCAGCAGGACCGACAGGCCGATCTGGATCGCGGTGATCATTCGACGATGTCCCGGCGCAGCACGAACTTGCTCAGCACCACGGTGCTGCCGAAGCCGAGCATGGCGATCACCAGTGCGGCCTCGAAGTAGATCGGCGAGTTGAGGTACATGCCGAACAGCATCAGTTCGGCGATGGCAGTCACTGAAAGGGTGTCTAGGGCGAGGATGCGGTCGGGCACGCTCGGGCCGCGCAGCAGGCGCCAGGTCGCCAGCAGCATGGCCAGTCCGACCACGTGCATGCATACCACCAGGGTGGTCTGGATGACTTCAAAACCGGTCATGGGAAGATCTCCATCAACGGGGCTTCGTATCGTTGCTTGATCGTGTCGATCAGCGCCTGTGGATCCTCCAGGTGCAGCACGTGCACCAGCAGGAACCTGCGGTCGTCGCTGAGTGCCGCCGACACCGTACCCGGGGTCAGGGTGATCATGCTGGTCAGCGCGGCGATGCCGTGGATGTTGGCGATGTCCAGCGGCAGCCAGATGAAGCCCGGATGGATGTTCTTCTCCGGGCCGAGCACCTGCAGGGCCACCCGGATGTTGGACATCAGGATGTCCCACAGGGTGACGCACAGCAGCTTCGGTACCGGGCGCAACGTACCGATGCGGGCGAACTCGCGATCCAGGCGCGCGGCGAACAGCGGCACGACCACGCCCAGCACAAGGCCCAGCAGGATCTGGCCAAGGTTGAAGCTGTCGGACATCAGCAGCCAGAACGCCACCACCATCACGCTCAGTGCGGGCGACGGTACCAGGCGGCGGAACAGGGGGCGTTGCGCGGTCATGGCTGGCGGATCTCCGGTGTGGTCGCGCGCAACTGCTGCACGTACTCGCCCGGCTGCAGCAGCTGGGCGGCGGTGGCGTCGGTATGGCGCATCAGCGGGGCGGCGGCCAGGGTCATGCCGATGCCGTAGGCCAGCAGGATGCAGGCCGCGAACAGCTCGACCCTGCGCAGCTTGGCCTTGCGGGGCGGCGGCGCGTCCGGCTCGGGCAGCGGCACGCGCCAGAACAGGCGGATGCCCCCTCGGGTCAGGCCCATGATGACCAGCAGGCTGCTGACCAGCACGGCCGTCCATACCGCGCCGGTGTACTGCGCCGGCATCCCGGCCAGCAGCGCGGCCTTGGCCAGGAAGCCCGACAGCGGCGGAAGTCCGGCAACCGATACGGCGCCGATCAGGAACAGTACCGCCGGCGTTTCCTTGCCCGGCATCGGTGCGATCACTTCCTTGCGGTCGCTGGCACCGCCGCGCCGGCGCCGGATCAGGTCGGCCACCAGGAACAGCGCGGCCGCGACGAAACTGCTGTGTGGCAGATAGTACAGACCGGCGGAGAGTACCTTCGGCGTGCCCACCGCGAAGGCAATGAACAGGGTCGCGGCCGAGACGATCACCAGGTAGGAGATCAGCACGCGCAGGCGCGCGGCGGCCAGCGCGCCCAGGCCGCCCAGTACCAGCGTGGCCACGCCGGCCCACAGCAGCCAGTCGCGTCCGTATCCGGCCATCGCGCCGGCGTCCTCGCCGAACCACAGCATCTGCACGCGCAGCACGGCGTACAGGCCGACCTTGGTCATGATCGCAAACAGCGCAGCGACCGCAGCAGGTGCGCGCGCGTACGATTCGGGCAGCCAAAGGTACAACGGCATCAGCGCGGCCTTTGCGCAGAACACCAGCAGCAGCAGGCCCATCGTGGCCTTCACCAGGGTCAGCTGGGCCGGCGGAACCTCGGCGATGCGCTGCGACAGCTCCGCCATGTTCAACGAGCCGAGCGAGGCGTACAGCAGGCCCAGTGCGATCAGGAACAGCGTCGAGGCGGTGACATTGAACACCACGTAGTGCAGGCCGATGCGCATGCGCAGGCCACGGCCGCCGCTCAGCAGCAGGCCGTAGGAAGCGATCAGCATCACCTCGAAGAATACGAACAGGTTGAAGATGTCGCCGGTGAGGAACGCACCGTTGAGGCCGACCAGCTGGAACTGGAACAGCGCATGGAAGTGTGGCGCGCGCCGGTCCCAGCCCGAGCAGGCGTGCAGCAGGCAGGGGATGGCCAGCAGCAGGGTGGTCAGCAGCATCCACGCCGACAGCCGGTCGGCCACCAGCGCGATGCCCAGGCGCGAGGGCCAGTCACCCAGCAGGTAGACGCGGATGTCACCGCCCGCCGTATCGGCGAACAGCAGCCCGACCACCACGGCCAGGGCCGCCAGTGCCGTCCAGGCCACGGTCCGCTGTACCTTCGGACCATAGCGGCGATGCTCGACGAACAGCGACAGTGCGGCGCCGAGCAGGGGGACCAGGATCGGCAGGATCACCAGATGGTTCATGCGCGGTCCTCGCCCTGGCGCGGCGGCGCATCGTCATCGGGCTCGTGCGCGTCCACGTGGTCGCTGTGGTTGTCGCTGCGGCTGCGCATGGCCAGCACGATGCTCACTGCGGTCATCGCGAAGGCGATCACGATGGCCGTCAGTACCAGCGCCTGTGGCAACGGGTCGGTGTAGTTGCCCAGATGGCTCTCCACGCCTTCCTGCAGCACCGGTGCCTTGCCCTGCACCAGGCGGCCACCGGCAAAGATCAGCAGGTTGGTGGCGTAGGACAGGAAGGTCATGCCAAGGATCACGTCGAAGCTGCGCGCCCGCAGCAGCAGGTACACGCCGATGGCGGTCAGCACGCCGATTGCGGTGGCCAGGGCCAGTTCCATCAGTGCATCTCCCCGGTGCGGGCCGAACGGCGTTGCAGATCGATCTCGCCCTTGCGGGCGGTGCGGGTTCGAGAGGGCTTGACCGTGCCCATCATCGACAGCATCAGCATGGCGCCACCGAACACCACCAGGTACACGCCGATGTCGAAGCCGATCGCGCTGGCCAGCGGCACGTCGCCGATCAGCGGCAGGTGCAGGTCGAGGTGCCCGCTGGTCAGGAACGGCACGCCGAACAGCATCGAAGCACTGCCGCTGAGCAGGGCGATCAGCAGGCCGGTGCCGATGCATCGGATGTAGTCGAAGCCGAAGCGCGACTCCACCGATGCCGTACCCTGGATCACGTACTGGATCAGCAGCGGCACCGCCAGTACCAGGCCGGCGATGAACCCGCCGCCCGGGGCGTTGTGACCGCGCAGGAACAGGAAGATGGAGACCGTCAGCGTCAGCGGGAACATGATCTGCGCCAGGTCGGCCGGTACCGGCAGCTTGATCGGCGGCCCGGGCATGATCTGCTCCGGGGCCATCCGCGTGCGGCGCAGCAGCGCGTGCACCACCAGCGCGGCGATGCCGAACACGGTGATCTCGCCGAAGGTATCAAAGCCGCGGAAGTCGACCAGGATCACGTTGACCACGTTCTGGCCATACGCTTCGGGCAGGGCACGCGCCACCAGCTCACCGGCCATGGTGTTCGGCGGCAGGGTCATCGCGGTATAGGCCAGCGCGCCAAGACCGGAACCGGCGATGACCGCGATCAGCGCGTCGCGGCGCTTGCGCCAGCGCGGCCGCTCCGGTCCGGACTGCGCGGGCAGATAGTTCATCCCCAGCAGCATCAGGACCAGGGTCACCATCTCCACCAGCAGCTGGGTCAGTGCCAGATCCGGTGCCGACAGGAACACGAAGGTCAGCGCCACCATCAGGCCGACGCCGCCCACCAGCAGCACCGCCAGCAGGCGCTGCTTGTACACGCGCAGGGTGGCGATCGCGCAGCCCATCATCACCAGCCACAACGCCCAGCCCAGCAGTGGAATCGGCTGCGGCGCGGTCCAGTTCGGGGACGCCGGGTTCGCCACGAACGGCGCGGCGGCCACCACGATCGCGACCAGCACCAGGCCCAGCAGCATCCGCTGCAGGCTGCCGTTGGCAATGCCGTTGGTCAGGCGCATGGCCAGTGCGGAAACCGCATCCAGCTGCGCATGGAACACGTTGCGGCCGGTGGTGGTATTGGTCACGGCATGCAGGTTGATCAGCTTGCGCAGGCCGAAGTACAGGGCGATACCGCCCACCACGCCGATCGCGCTCATCGCCAGCGGCAGGTTGAAGCCATGCCATACCGACAGGCTGTACTCGGGCATGGCGCTGCCGAGGATGGAGGCGGCAGCGGCATGCAGGACCGGCGCCACCGTCAGCGCGGGCGCGATGCCGACTGCCACGCAGACCACCACCAGCAGTTCCACCGGTACCTTCATCCAGCGCGGCGGTTCATGGGGAACGCGGTCCAGCCCGTGCGGGCCGGGGCCGAAGAAGGTGTCGTGCACGAAGCGCAGGCTGTAGGCCACGCCGAACACGCCGGCCAGCAACGCCGCGATCGACACCGCCATGCGCATGGTCTCGGTGCCGCCGGCGCTGATCGCCTCGGCGAACAGCATTTCCTTGGACAGGAAGCCGTTGAGCAGCGGAATGCCGGCCATGGCCAGCGAGGCGATGATC
The DNA here is from genome assembly GCF_056757995.1 of Stenotrophomonas sp. STEN147. NCBI lineage: Bacteria > Pseudomonadati > Pseudomonadota > Gammaproteobacteria > Lysobacterales > Lysobacteraceae > Stenotrophomonas > Stenotrophomonas sp. STEN147. The sequence continues at coordinate 43,994 of NZ_JBRRCG010000019.1, read as the reverse complement.
GCCAGTGCGCTGGTGAAGGGCATCAGTTTCCGCAGCCCGCCCAGCTTGCGCATGTCGCGGGTGCCGGTCTCATGGTCGATGATGCCGGCGGCCATGAACAGCGAGGCCTTGAAGGTGGCGTGGTTGAGGATGTGGAACACGCCGGCGACCACCGCCATCGGCGTGGACAGGCCGAACAGCAGGGTGATCAGGCCCAGATGGGAGATCGTCGAATACGCCAGCAGCCCTTTCAGGTCGTGCTGGAAGATCGCGTTCCAGGCGCCGATCAGCAGGGTCAGCGCGCCGATGCCGCTCACCGTATAGAAGAACAGGTCGCTGCCGGCCAGTGCCGGATGCAGGCGCGCCAGCAGGAACACGCCTGCCTTGACCATGGTGGCCGAGTGCAGGTAGGCCGAGACCGGTGTCGGCGCCGCCATCGCATGCGGCAACCAGAAATGGAACGGGAACTGCGCGCTCTTGGTGAAGATGCCGGCCAGCACCAGGAACAGGGCATAGGGATACAGCGCGCTGGCGCGGATCTGTTCACCGGCCGCCAGCACCACATCCAGGTCGAAGCTGCCGACGATGCGCCCGATCAGCAGCACGCCACCGAGCAGGGCCAGCCCGCCGCCGCCGGTGATCACCAGCGCCATGCGTGCGCCCTCGCGCGCATCCTGGCGATGCGACCAGAAGCCGATCAGCAGGAACGAGCTGATGCTGGTCATTTCCCAGAAGATCATCAGCAACAGCAGGTTGCCCGACAGCACCATGCCGAGCATGGCGCCCATGAACAGCAGCAGGTAGCAGTAGAAGCGGTGGGCGTTGTCCTGCGCACTGAGGTAATAGCGCGCGTACAGCACCACCAGTGCGCCGATGCCCAGCACCAGACCGGCAAACATCCAGGCCAGGCCGTCCAGCCGCAGATGGAAGTCCAGGCCGATCTGCGGCAGCCAGGGCAGCAGGGTGCGGACGATCTGGCCGTCGAGCACCGCCGGGGTGAGCCAGCCGAGAATGGCCAAGCCGCCCAACGGCGCCAGCGCCGCCAGCCAGGCAGCAGTCGAGCGCGAACTACGGGGGAAGGCCGCAACAGCCGCTGCCATCAGGAACGGCAGGGCCAGCAGCAGAGGCAGGCTGGGGAGCATGCAGGGAATCCATGATTCACGAGCAGGTCAGTGAGGATAACAGGCTGCGAAATGTCGCCGAAAGCCATCGAACGGCGATCAATTGCCTGTAACGTTCGCTGATTCATTTTTTTTGCAGTGCAGCATCTCCTCCGCGGTGCCGGCCAGGGGCTGCGGCCAGCTGCACCCTACGCCCGCGCACGGCGACCGCAGGCCCTGTCGCACAGGGGCTGCCGCTGCGACAGACGCCCCGGCAGAGGGGCAGAGCGTGCAGGCTGGCAGGCCGGCGGTGGACCGCAGGTGAGGAAACCCGCCCGTTCAGGAAGCGAGGCTGACGCTCGCCCGGAGGCGTGTCAGTAACGCCAGTCGAGCCTGCGATAGAGCTTGGCCATCACCCAGGCCGGGCCGATCAGCAGGTAAGTCAGGTCGGTCAGGAAGCTGGGCTTGCGGCCCTCGAACTTGTGCCCGATGAACTGCGCGATCCAGGCCACGACGAACACCGTCACCGCCAGCCAGAACAGGTTGTGCAGGCCGATCTCGGCCTCCAGCAGGCGGCACAGGCAGCCGAACACGAAGAACTGGATGAGCATGCCGATGCCCAGCGGACGCGACAGCTTGTTGTAGAAGCACCAGGCACTGAACATCGCGAACGCCGACCAGATGCCGTACTGGAACCAGGTGATCAGGGGGGGCAGGCACCACAGCAGGGCGACCGCCGACCACAGGATGGCCGGTACCGCGACCACGTGGATGCGCTGGTTGACCGTATTGCGGTGATCGTCGGAGTAGCTGGCGAAATAGCGGTCGATCGGACGCGCGAGCTCGGTGGTGGTCTGCATGCTTCTTCGCTTCCTCCGGTGAGGCCGACAGCATACTCCCGGGCGCCTTCGCACAGCGCCACTACGGGCGCTGCCGGGCAGGACGCCCCCGGTCGCCGCGACCGGGGGCGCAGGGGATCAGTCGACGCTGATCCCGGCCAGGCGCTGCAGCGCCTCGGCGTACTTGGCGCGGGTGCGCTCGATGATCTCCGCCGGGATGTTCGGGCCCGGGGCGGTCTTGCCCCAGTCCAGCGTCTCCAGGTAATCGCGCACGAACTGCTTGTCGTAGCTGGGCGGGCTGGTGCCCACTTCGTACTCGTCGGCCGGCCAGTAACGCGATGAATCCGGCGTCAGCATCTCGTCCATGATGTACAGGCGGCCGTCGGCATCGGTGCCGAACTCGAACTTGGTGTCGGCCAGGATGATGCCGCGCTCGCGGGCGTAATCGGCGGCGAACTTGTAGATGCGCAGGGTGGCATCGCGCACGCGCTCGGCCAGTTCGGCGCCGACCTGCCGCACCATCGCATCGAAATCGATGTTCTCGTCATGGTCGCCCACCGCGGCCTTGGTCGAGGGGGTGAAGATCGGTTCGGGCAGCTGCTCGGCCTGGCGCAGCCCATCGGGCAGGTCGATGCCGCTGACCTTGCCGGTGCGCTGGTAGTCCTTCCAGCCGCTGCCGATCAGGTAGCCGCGGGCGATCGCTTCCACCGGCACCGGCTTCAGCTTGCGGGTGACCACGGCGCGCCGGGCGTACAGCGCCGGGTCCACGCCTTCAGGCAGCACGCTGGCCACGTCGATGCCGGTCAGGTGATTGGGCATCAGGTGCGCGGTCTTGGCGAACCAGAAATTGGAGACCTGGCAGAGCATTTCGCCCTTGCCGGGGATCGGGTCGGGCAGCACCACGTCGAACGCCGACAGGCGATCGGTGGCCACCATCAGCAGGTAGTCGCCCGGCGGGGTCCCTGCAGGCAGCCGCTCGCGCGGGATATCGAACACATCACGCACCTTGCCGCGGTGGCGCAAGGGCAGGCCGGGGAGATCGGATTGCAACAGCGTGGTTGGCACGGGCACTCCTGGGGCGTTGTCGATACGGCTGCCCAACGGACCCGGCGGGCCCGCTGACCAGCGGGCGGCCTAGTGTAAAGCCGTCCGGGCCCGCTGTGACGTAAAATGAGCGTCCATTTCGTCGGTCGACCCCGGAGCGCCATGCGCTGGTACGGAAAACTGCTGGGATTCATCGCCGGCGCCCTGCTGTTCCGGCCCAATCCGCTGTTCGGCGCGGTGGTCGGCCTGCTGATCGGCCATGCCTTTGATTCGGACTGGTTCCGCCTGAACAAGGAGAACCCGTACCGGGAGCTGGGTCTGACCTCCGAAGCCACCGATGCCGAGGTCGAGCGCGCCTACCGCAAGCTGATCTCGCAGTATCACCCGGACAAGCTTGGCGGCGCCGCCCCCGAGCTGCAGCAGCAGGCCGAGCAGAAGTCGCGGCGCATCAACGCCGCCTACGACCGCATCAAGACCCTGCGCAAGCGCTGACCCCTTTCCCCTCGTTGCAAGGCCCGGCCATGTCCCACTGCCTCATCGCCCCCTCCATCCTGTCCGCCGATTTCGCCCGCCTCGGCGAGGAAGTCGACAACGTCCTGGCCGCCGGCGCGGACTGGGTGCACTTCGACGTGATGGACAACCATTACGTACCCAACCTGACCATCGGCCCGATGGTCTGCCAGGCACTGCGCAAGCACGGCGTGACCGCGCCGATCGACGTGCACCTGATGGTCGAGCCGGTGGACCGCATCATCCCGGACTTCGCCGAAGCCGGTGCCACCTACATCAGCTTCCATCCGGAGGCCAGCCGCCACGTGCACCGCACGATCCAGCTGATCCGTTCGCTGGGCTGCAAGCCGGGCATCGTGCTGAACCCGGCCACGCCGGTGGACATCCTCGACTGGGTGCTGGATGACCTGGACCTGGTGCTGCTGATGTCGGTCAACCCGGGATTCGGCGGCCAGGCCTTCATTCCTTCGGCGCTGGACAAGCTGCGCGTGGTCCGCCAGAAGATCGATGCCAGCGGCAAGGACATCCGCCTGGAAATCGACGGTGGCGTGAAGGCCGACAACATCGGCGAGATCGCGGCTGCGGGCGCCGACACCTTCGTCGCCGGCTCGGCCATCTTCAATGCCAAGACCCCCTACCAGGATGTGATCGCGCAGATGCGCGCCAACGTCGCTGCGGCGCGGGGCTGAGGCATGAGCACGGTGGCCGTGTTGAACATCCGCCCGGCCACTGCCGCCGACGCGGGCCTGATCCTGCGCTTCATCCGTGAGCTGGCCGTCTATGAGCGGGCCGAGCATTCGGTGCAGACCGACGAGATCGGCATCGCCGAAAGCCTGTTCGGTCCCGACGCAGCTGCCCGCGCGCTGATCTGTGAAGCCGATGGCGAGGCCATCGGCTATGCGGTGTATTTCTACAACTACTCCACCTGGCTGGGCCGCAAGGGCATCTACCTGGAAGACCTGTATGTCAGCCCGCAGCAGCGGGGCGCGGGCGCTGGCAAGGCGCTGCTGAAATACATCGCGCGGCAGGCGGTCGCCGAAGGCTGCGGTCGCTTCGAATGGTCGGTGCTGGACTGGAACACGCCGGCCATCGAGTTCTACACCGCAGCGGGCGCGAAACCACAGGATGAGTGGACCGTATACCGGCTCGACGGCGACGCACTGAAGGCGTTTGCGGGAAGCCGGTAGCGCCAATCGTTGGCCGGCCAGCAGAAAGTCATCATCCCGCGTCGTGATTCCTTACGTAGGCAGGGCCGACGGCGCAGGATGCGCAGAGCAGAGAACTCCTGGTTTTCAAGCTGGATTTTCCTGATTCCTTGGAAAGGCCGTCGGTGCCACTGTAGCGGCACACCGGCCCTGGCAATCCTGACGATGGCCCGCTGATTCCCCGTCAGTCCAGTAACCACGACGTGTCCAGGCTGAAGAGCGCGTATGAACATCATCTGCTGTCTTCTTGTCGCCGCGTCGGTGGTGCTGGCATCCGCGGTGTTGTCGCCGATCGTCTCCGAGGGATCGCTCGTCTGGTATCTGGCTGCCATTGCAGGCTTGGTCACTTTCCTGTGTCGCGCGATTCATCGGAGAACGAGTAACAAGAGCTAGCCCGAAATGTCGGGGTCGCCTCTCACACTGACACGTCTGATCGTGGATGGCCGATGCCCCAGCGGCTGACCGGGCCTGAAGCAGGAAGGCCGCACTCCTGCGAGTGCGGCCCTGGAAGCTGTCGGAGGCTGATCCTGCCTCCATCCGTCGTCCCTGCTATGGCCTTCCATTCTCCGGGAGCTGAATGACACGCATGTGACATTCACTGCCGGCAAACGGTGCGTTGCTAGCCTGTGCCACCCCACACCGGAATCCCCGCATGACCGCACCGCGCTGGCGCCTGATCCTCAACGGCAAGTCCGCAGGCAATGACGAGCTGCGCGACGCGGTGCGCCAGTGGCGGGAGCGGGGCGTGCAGCTGGAGGTACGGGTGACCTGGGAGGAAGGTGACGCCGAGCGTTACGTGGCCGAGGCGATCGATCACGGGGTAGATGTGATCGTGGCGGCAGGCGGCGACGGCACGCTCAGTGCGGTGGCCGAAACGCTGGCCCACCGCGATGAATCCGCCGATGCCCTGCCTTCGCTGGCGTTGGTCCCGATGGGCACCGCCAATGACTTCGCCACCTCGGCGAACCTTCCGACCGAGCCGGAGGCCGCGCTCGCGCTGATCGGGCAGACCACGGCACTTGCCATCGATCTGCTGCGCGTGGATGCCGACGGCACGCCCTGGTGGTGCGCCAACCTGGCCAGTGGCGGTTTCGGCACGCAGGTCACCGTGGAAACCGATGCCGGCCTGAAGAAGATGCTCGGTGGCCTGGCCTACGTGATCACCGGCATTGCCAAGCTGGGGCGGATCGAGCCGATCACCGCGCGTCTGCACGGTCCGGACTTCGCCTGGGAGGGCGGCTTCATCGCGCTGGGGATCGGCAACGGCCGGCAGGCCGGTGGTGGCCAGCAGCTGTGCCCACAGGCACTGATCGATGACGGCCTGCTGGATGTCACCGTCGTACCCGAACTGGAGGGGGAGGTGGCGTCGACGCTGGGGCAGATGCTCACCGGTGGCAAGGAAGCGGCGCTGGAACGGGTGGCCACCCGCGTCCGGCTGCCCTGGCTGCAGCTCGAGTCGGCGCAGCCACTGACCCTGAACCTGGACGGTGAGCCCGTGCAGGCGCGGCGGTTCCGCATCGACTGCGTGGCTGGCCGGGTGCGTATGCATCTGCCGGCCGATTGCCCGCTGCTGGCCACGTAAGGTGGCTGCCACGCCTGGCGCTGCGGGGTTCCACTCCCGTCCAAGCTGCGATACAGTCAAGGGGTGTCCAGCCTGACGACCCCGCATACCCTTTCTTCCGCACGCCGTTGGTGGCGATGGTGGCCCGTTGCCGTCGTCCGCCCCCATAACGCTGTGTCCCGGAAGGAAAGTCGTCTTGAACTCGCACGCTCAGTTTCAGCTGCAGGCCGCTGAAGGCCACACCCACATTCCCGTTGTCCGCGAAGTGCTGTCCGACCTGGACACGCCGCTTTCGGTCTATCTGAAGCTCGCCGACGGCCCCAATACCTACCTGTTTGAATCCGTCGAAGGCGGCGAACGCTTTGGTCGTTACTCGATCATCGGCCTGCCGGCGCGCCGCGTGTATGCCTTCCATGGCCATACGCTGACCGTGCGCGAAGACGGCCAGGTGGTGGAAACCCGCGAGGTGGCCGACCCGTTTGCCGAAGTCGAGGCGCTGCGCAGCGCCCACTCGGTGCCGAAGCTGGAGGGCCTGCCGGGCTTCACCGGTGGCCTGGTCGGCTGGTTCGGTTTCGAGTGCATCGGCTATATCGAGCCGCGCCTGGCACCGCCGGCCGGCCGCGATGAACTGGGCACGCCGGACATCCTGCTGCTGCACTCCAACGAGCTGGCGGTATTCGACAATCTCAAGGGCCGCCTGTACCTGATCGTGCACGCGGACCCGCGCGTCCACGGCGCGTTCGAGCAGGCGCAGGCGCGCCTGGATGCGCTCACCGCAAAGCTGCGTGCACCGGGTGCCGGCTATCCCGCACCGCTCAACAGCGATGTGCTGGATGAATCCGATTTCGTCTCCGGTTTCACCCGCGATGGCTTCGTCGATGCGGTCCAGCGCAGCAAGGAATACATCCGCGCCGGCGACATCTTCCAGGTGGTGCTCAGCCAGCGCCTGAGCGTGCCGTTCAAGGCACGCCCGGTGGACGTGTACCGCGCGCTGCGCGCATTGAACCCGTCGCCGTACATGTATTTCCTGGATGTCGGCGACCTGCAGGTGGTTGGCTCCTCGCCGGAAATCCTGGTGCGCCTGCAGGACGGCGAAGTCACCGTACGCCCGATCGCCGGCACGCGTCCGCGCGGCGCCACCGTCGAGCAGGACCTGGCACTGGAAGCCGAGTTGCTGGCCGATCCGAAAGAACGTGCCGAGCACCTGATGCTGATCGATCTCGGCCGCAACGATGCCGGTCGCGTATCAAAGGCCGGCACGGTGGAAGTGGGCGAGCAGTTCGTGATTGAACGCTACAGCCACGTCATGCACATCGTCAGCGAAGTGACCGGGCAGCTGCAGCCGGGCCTGAGCTATGCCGACGTGCTGCGCGCCACCTTCCCGGCCGGCACCGTCAGCGGCGCACCGAAGATCCGCGCGCTGGAAGTGATCCGCGAACTGGAGCCGATCAAGCGCAATGTGTACGCCGGCAGCATCGGCTACATCGGTTGGCACGGCGATGCCGACACCGCGATCGCGATCCGCACCGCGGTGATCAAGGACGGCCGCCTGTACGTGCAGGCCGGCGCCGGCATCGTCTACGACTCGGACCCGGACAAGGAATGGGACGAGACGATGAACAAGGGCCGCGCGCTGTTCCGCGCCGTCGCCCAGGCTGCCAAGGGCCTGTAAGGCACCCTGCGCCGTGGCCTGCGCTGCGGCACCTTCTGCTGTACCTGGCCCTCTCCCTGTGCGGCACCCACGTGTACGCCCACTCCCGATAAGCGACGGAACCTGACCATGTTGTGGATGATCGACAACTACGACAGCTTCACCTACAACCTCGTGCAGTACCTGCAGACGCTGGGTGCCGAGGTGAAGGTGGTGCGCAACGATGCAATGAGCGTGGATGAGATCGCCGCGCAGAAGCCCGAACGCATCGTCATCTCGCCCGGCCCGTGCACGCCCAACGAAGCGGGCGTGTCGCTGGAACTGATCCAGCGCCTGGGCCCGACCACGCCGATCCTTGGCGTGTGCCTGGGCCACCAGGGCATCGGCCAGGTCTACGGCGGCACGGTGATCCGCGCGGGCAACATCATGCACGGCAAGACTTCGCCGATCCGCCATGAAGGCAAGGGCGTGTTCGCCGGCCTGCCGGACCGCTACCAGGCCACCCGTTACCACTCGCTGGTGGTGGACAAGAACAGCCTGCCCGATGTGCTGGAAGTGACCGCCTGGACGGAGAACGACGACGGCTCGATCGAAGAGATCATGGGCCTGCGCCATCGCCACTTCCCGGTGGAAGGCGTGCAGTTCCACCCCGAATCCATCCTCACCGAACACGGCCATGCCCTGCTGCGCAATTTCCTGCAGCGACCGGCCGCCTGAGTCCAAGGAGCAATCCCGATGAGCTTCTCCCCCCAGGAAGCCCTGCACCGCACCATCGAGCACCGCGAGATCTTCTTCGACGAGATGGTCGACCTGATGCGGCAGATCATGCGCGGCGATGTTTCGCCGATGATGACGGCGGCCATCCTCACCGGCCTGCGCGTGAAGAAGGAGACCGTGGACGAAATCGCCGCGGCGGCCACCGTGATGCGTGAATTCGCCCGGCCGGTGCCGGTGGCCGATACCTCCAACCTGGTCGATATCGTCGGCACGGGGGGCGATGGTTCGCATACCTTCAACATCTCCACCTGCGCGATGTTCGTCGCGGCCGCTGCCGGCGCGCGCGTGGCCAAGCATGGCAACCGCAGCGTGTCGTCCAAGTCCGGCAGCGCCGACGCGCTGGAGGCGCTGGGCGCGGTGATCGAGCTGCAGCCGGAGCAGGTGGCCGCGGCCATCGAGCGGACCGGGATCGGTTTCATGTTCGCGCCGATCCACCACCCGTCGATGAAGGTGGTGGCGCCGGTGCGCCGCGAGATGGGCGTGCGCACCATCTTCAACATCCTCGGCCCGCTCACCAATCCGGCCAGCGCACCGTCGGTGCTGATGGGCGTGTTCCATCCCGATCTGGTGGGCATCCAGGCGCGCGTGCTGCGCGAACTGGGTACCGAGCGCGCCATGGTGGTCTGGGGCCGCGACAACATGGACGAGATCTCGCTGGGGGCCGGCACCCTGGTCGGTGAACTGCGCGACGGCAGGGTGCGCGAGTACGAGATCCACCCGGAGGACTTCGGCATCGCCATGTCGGCCAGTCGCAACCTGCGCGTGGATGGCCCGGAGCAGTCCATCGCCCTGCTGCGCGCGGTGCTGGACAACGCGCCCGGCCCCGCGCTGGACATCGTCGCGCTCAATGCCGGCGCCGCACTGTACGTGGCCGGCGTGGCCGACGACATCGGCGATGGCCTGGCCCGCGCCCGCGCCGCGATCGCCGATGGCGGCGCCCGCCAGCGCCTGCAGCAGTACATCGAGACCACCCGCGCGCTGGCTGCCTGAGCGCGCGGTTCAGCCTGATCCGAATGATGGCCGATAATGGCCGTCCTCACCGCCCCCGCACCGAACCGACGACGATGAGCGACATCCTGCAGACGATCCTGGCCCGCAAGGCCGAAGAAGTGGCCCAGCGCCGCGCCCAGCGCCCGCTCGAGGAGCTGCAGGCCGCCCTGGCCGGCGCCCCGCCGGTGCGTGGTTTCGTGCGCGCGCTGCAGGCCGCCGTGGCCAACGGCGATCCGGCGGTGATCGCCGAGGTGAAGAAGGCCAGCCCCTCCAAGGGCGTGATCCGTCCGGACTTCCGTCCGGCCGACATTGCGGTCAGCTACGAGTTCGGCGGCGCCAGCTGCCTGTCGGTGCTGACCGATGTCGACTTTTTCCAGGGGGCCGACGCCTACCTGCAGCAGGCCCGCGAGGCCTGCACGCTGCCGGTGCTGCGCAAGGACTTCGTGATCGATGCCTACCAGGTGTACGAGGCGCGCGTGCTGGGCGCTGACTGCATCCTGCTGATCGTGGCGGCGCTGGACGATACCCAGCTGGCCACGCTGTCGGAACTGGCACTGTCGCTGGGCATGGACGTGCTGGTGGAAGTGCACGACATCGACGAGCTGGAGCGTGCGCTGCAGGTGCCGGCGCCGATGATCGGCATCAACAACCGCAACCTGCGCACCTTCGAGGTCTCGCTGCAGACCACCCTGGACATGCGCCTGGCCGTGCCGCGCGACCGCCTGCTGGTGACCGAGAGCGGCATCCTCGGGCCCCAGGACGTGGCGCTGATGCGTGATGCCGGCATCCACGCGTTCCTGGTCGGCGAGGCCTTCATGCGCGTGGAAGAGCCGGGCGAGGGCCTGCGTCAGCTATTCTTCGCGGCATGAAAACGCATTACCCGACGCCGCGCGCGGATGCGCCGCTGGTGGTCTTCGACTTCGATCACACCCTGTACGACGGTGATTCGGGCACGCACCTGTTCGCCTCACTGATCAAGCGCAACCCGTTGCGCATGCTCGCGGCGCTGCTGGTCACCCCGATCGCAGGGCCGATGGTGGCGATGCTGCCGACCCGCCGTGCCGGCATTTCGATCTACGTGTGGATCGGCAGCTTCGGCCTGCATCGTGCGCGCGAGTTCAACCGGGTGATCGACGCCTACGTGATCAGGAACGAGGCGCAGATGCGCGCCAAGCTGCTGCCGCAGGCGCTGGAGGTGTTCGCCGCGCACCGTGCAAAGGGGGATCGCGTGGTGGTGGCCACCGGCGCGCCGCCCGAACTGGCCCGCGCGATCCTGGCCTTCGTTGCGCACCAGGACGTGCCGGTCATCGGCACGGAGGTTGGGCCGCGCCTGGGAGGGGTGGGGCCGACCCGTCACTGCCACAACGAAGAGAAGATGCGCATGCTGCGTGAACGTGGCTATGGCGACATCGACATTGCCTACTCCGACAGCACTGCGGATCTGCCGCTGCTGCTGGCGGCGAAGGCGCCGGTGGTGGTCAACCCGAAGCCGGGCAAGGTGGCGTTCTTCCGCAGCGTACTGCCGGCGGGCACCCGCATCCTCAACTGGGGCTGCGTCGACCGCGGCGGCGACAAGGCCTGATCCACCCGGCCCGCCGGGCATGGCCCGGCGCTACCCCTCGCCGCCCGATGGCGCCGTGCCATTGCGGGCCAACCCGGTAGCGCCGGGCCATGCCCGGCGAATCCCGCAGGCCATCCGGTAGCGCCGGGCCATGCCCGGCGAGCGCAGAGCGCGGTCAGCGCGCCAGGTACCTGGTCACCGCGTGGCCGATCTGGAACAGGCTGATGCCCAGTACCAGCACGCCAACCGCGACCAGTACCCAGCGTTCCTTGGCCCGCTTGACCAGGATCGCGGCCACTGGCGCGGCCATCATGCCGCCGATCAGCAGCCCGGCGACGATCTGCAGGTGCTGCACCCCCATCGACAGCAGGAAGGTGGCCGAGATGGTCAGGGTGACCACGAATTCGGCCGCGTTGACCGTGCCGATGGTGGTACGGGCCTGGCCGCCACGCGCCAGCAGGGTGGACGTGGCGATCGGGCCCCAGCCACCGCCGCCGCTGGCGTCCAGAAGGCCGGCGAAGAAGCCCAGAACCGGCACGCGGCGGATCTCGCCGCTGGGCATCCAGCGCCCGGCAGCACGGGCCAGGATGACGATGGCAAGCACCAGCAGATACAGGTAGATCAACGGGCGGATGAAATCGCCGGGCACTTGGGCGAGTACATAGGCACCGACCGCACCCCCGATCGCGCCGGGCAGCGCCAGGCGCACGAACAGGCGTTTATCGACATTGCCAGCCGCAAGGTGCGACACACCGGAGGCGCCGGTGGTGAACACTTCGGCGGTGTGGATGCTGGCGCTGACCTGCGCCGGCGGCAATCCCATGCTCAGCATCACCGACGAGGAGACCAGGCCGAAGGCCATGCCCAGCGCGCCATCGACCAGCTGCGCACCGAGGCCGATGAGGATGAACCACCAGAATTCGCTGCTCAGTTCCATGCACCGAGCCTAGCGCGCGAAGGAGTGCGGACCAAGGTCCGCACCCACCGGGTGCTCAACGCTCAACGGGTGCCGTAAAGCACCACGGTCTTGCCGCGGGCATGCAGCAGCCCGTCGGTCTGCAGCTTCTTCAGCACGCGGCCGGCCATCTCACGCGAGCAGCCGACCAGGCGCGCCAGTTCCTGCCGCGAAACGCGCAGCTGGCTGCCCTGCGGGTGGCTCATCGCCTCCGGTTCCTGGGCCAGATCGTGCAGGGTGCGCACGATGCGGTCGGTAACGTCCAGGAACGCCAGGCGGCTGGCCTTGCGGCTGGTGTCGAGCAGACGCTTGGAGATCTGCTGGCCCAGCGCGTACAGCAGGCGCGGGGCGTCGGCCGACAGCGGGCCAAGGAACAGCTGATGCAGGCGCTCGTAGCTGATCTCGGCCAGCTCGCAGGCGGTGCGGGTCCGCAGGATCACTTCGCGGCGGTCCGATTCCACGAACAGGCCCATCTCGCCGACGAACTCGCCGGCACCGAAGTAGCCCAGCACCAGCTCACGATCGTCATCTTCCTCGGCCATGATCGAAACCGAGCCGCTGATGACGTAATACAGGGTTCCCGCCGGGTCTCCTGGTCGGAAGACGTCGGTCCGGGTGGGATATCGCCGCCTGTGGCTGTGCGCCAGGAAACGATCGATTGTTGCGATATCCAGGGCCAGTGGACTGCTAGCTAGGCGCACGGTTGACACGATAGGGGCGCTCCCTCTGCGCATGAACGGATTCACGGGGTCGATAGCGGAGCTTAACCAGCGCAATTGTTAAGGGCAAACAGTGTGCCAGAACTCTTGCGTCTTCACGTTCCCCCCGGGGGCGGTTTGCCCCATAATTCACCCTTTCTCTTCTTACACAGGAATCGACCGCCGTGGTCAAGCCGTTGCCTCGCCTGAGGTTGCAGGGTTTCAACAACCTCACCAAGGCGCTGAGCTTCAACATCTATGACGTGTGTTACGCGCGCACCGAAGAGGAGCGTCAGCGTTACATTGAATACATCGATGAAGAGTACAACGCCGACAGGCTGACTCAAATCTTGACCGATGTCGCCGAGATCATCGGCGCCAACATCCTGAACGTGGCCCGCCAGGACTACGATCCGCAGGGTGCCTCGGTGACCATCCTGATCTCCGAAGAGCCGGTGATCGACAAGAAGCTGGCGGGCAAGGAGCTGATCTCCGACGCCGTGGTCGCGCACATGGACAAGAGCCACATCACCGTCCATACCTACCCGGAAACCCATCCGCAGGAAGGCATCGCGACGTTCCGCGCGGACATCGACGTGGCCACCTGTGGCGTCATTTCGCCGCTGAAGGCCCTGAACTACCTGATCGAGAGCCTGGAATCGGACATCGTGATCATGGACTACCGCGTCCGTGGCTTCACCCGCGATGTGAAGGGCAAGAAGCACTTCATCGATCACAAGATCAATTCGATCCAGAACTTCCTGGCCAAGAACATCAAGTCGCGTTACGAGATGTTCGACGTCAACGTCTACCAGGAGAACATCTTCCACACGAAGATGCACCTGAAGGACTTCGACCTGGATCAGTACCTGTTCGAGGAAAAGGCCAGGAACCTGTCGTTCAAGGAACGCATGAAGATCGAGGCGCTGCTCAAGCGCGAGATCGAAGAGCTGTTCCACGGTCGCAACCTGTCCGAGTAACACCCTGTGCGATGCCGGCAGGCATCGTCACCCAGGCGGGACGACCCGCCCCGTGGAACCTGCGTGCTGCGCAATTCATAGTTCCACGGCGATGTACCGACCTACGGCCCGGTGTGAAGACACCGGGCCGTTTCGTTTTTCAACCACTAGGTAAGGACCCCCCACCCATGCCCTGGATCTACCTGCTGCTGGCCGGCCTGTTCGAGATCGGCTTCGCGCTTGGAATGAAGTACTCCGAAGGCTTCAGCAAGCCACTGCCCACGGCCGCCACGGTCGTTTCCGCGCTGATCAGCCTGTACCTGATGAGCCAGGCCATGAAGAGCATTCCGGTCGGCACGGCCTATGCCATCTGGACCGGCATCGGGGCCATGGGCGTGGCAGTGCTGGGCATCTACCTGTTCAACGACAGTGCTTCACCGGCCCGCCTGGCCTGCGTGGGCCTGATCGTCGCCGGTGTGATCGGCCTGAAGCTGGTGTCGCCGAACTGAGCCGGCGCTGAGGCGTCCGAGTCCGCATTGCCGGCAGCGCTGGGCCATGCCCGGCGACCGTTCAGAGGCGGTACGCGATGGTCTTCATCACCTTCGAGGCCAGCGCCATCGCCCCCGGAATGGGGAAGGGCAGGCGGCGGGCGCCGGCCTGCTCGGCATGGTCCGCATGCCGGGCCTCGTCCTGCTTCATCACTTCGATGACCGCGCGGCTGCGCAGGTCGGCGGCCGGAAGATCGACCAGATGCTCATCCAGGTGGGCTTCGACCTGGCGTTCGGTCTCGACGACAAACCCCAGGTTCCAGCCATCACCGCGCAGCCCGGCCAGGGTGCCGATGGTGTAACTGCCGGCGTACCAGAGCGGGTTGAACAGGCTCGGCCGGCTGTCCAGTTCGGCCAGGCGGGTGGCACACCACGCCAGGTGGTCGGTTTCCTCCTGCGCCGCCTCCAGCAGATGCTCGCGGGTGGCTGGATCGCGGGCCACGGCGGCCTGGCCGAAATACAGGCCTTGCGCGCAGACCTCGCCGACGTGGTTGATCCGCATCAGCCCGGCCGCATGGCGGCGCTGGCGGGCGTCCATGCCCGGCTCGTCGGTGTCCACCGCCGGATAGGGGCGGCTGGCCGGCGGGTTGCCGAACACCGTGTCCAGGGCGCGCTGGGCTTCGGTCAGCAGGTGGTCCAGCGGGGTGGTCTGGCGGAGCACGGTCATGGCGATACGGTGGGGCGGGAGACCCGCCGATTCTCGCCCGCGCCCCTGCCAACCCGGGACAGGGGCGGCTTGCGCCGGGGCTTGGACCTGCGTACAATCCCGCCTCTTGCGCTTCACCTTTCACAACGCGTGGCAGAGTTCCGGCGAGTCCTTCGCCGCAATGAGCCCGACCTAACCTAGAGTTCTTCATGAGCACTTTCACTGCCAAGAACGAGACCGTCCAGCGCGACTGGTACCTCGTCGACGCCGAGGGCAAGACCCTGGGCCGTCTCGCCACCGAGCTGGCCCGCCGTCTGCGTGGCAAGCACAAGCCGGTCTACACCCCGCACGTTGATACCGGCGACTACCTGGTCGTCATCAATGCAGAAAAGATTGCCGTCACCGGCAAGAAGCTGCAGGACAAGATGTATCACCGTTTCACCGGTTACATCGGCAACCTGAAGACCGAGTCCCTGGCCCAGGCGCTGGAGCGCCACCCGGAGCGCGTGATCGAGATCGCCGTGAAGGGCATGCTGCCGAAGGGCCCGCTGGGTCGCCAGATGTACCGCAAGCTCAAGGTCTACGCCGGCACTGAGCATCCGCACGCCGCACAGCAGCCGCAGGTTCTGGATATCTAATCATGGCTATCACTCAAAACTACGGCACTGGCCGCCGCAAGTCCTCCACCGCTCGCGTGTTCCTGCGCAAGGGTTCGGGCAACATCACCGTCAATGGCCGTCCGCTGGACGAGTTCTTCGGTCGTGAGACCGCGCGCATGATCGTGCGCCAGCCGCTCGAGCTGACCAAGAACACCGAAAGCTTCGACATCCTGGTCACCGCCACCGGCGGCGGCACCACCGGCCAGGCTGGTGCGATCCGTCTGGGCATCGCCCGTGCGCTGGTCGAGTACGACGAAACCCTGAAGTCCGAGCTGCGCAAGGCTGGCTTCATGACCCGTGACGCCCGTGAAGTCGAGCGTAAGAAGGTCGGTCTGCACAAGGCCCGTCGCGCCACCCAGTTCTCCAAGCGCTGATCCACTGCGCCTGGCTGGGCTCCTCCGGGAGCCCGCGGGTTGGAAAAAGCAAAAGCCCGGCTTTGGCCGGGCTTTTGTCGTTTCGGGGTTGTGCATTGGAGAGGGTGGGGTCAGGGCCTTTGCCTGCGAGAAGGATCCGACCCCGGGGTTCTCTCTGGAGGGGAGCCCCCTTGATGTTCAAGGGGGTGCGCCGACAGGCGCGGGGATAAGGTGGAATGCGCGACCAAATTAAACGCAGAAGGCCAGATCTTTCGATCTGGCCTTCTGCGTTTAATTTGGCTGCCCCGGATGGATTCGAACCACCGAATGCCTGAGTCAGAGTCAGGTGCCTTACCGCTTGGCGACGGGGCAATGTATCGTGTAACTATTTTCTCACTTTTCACGCTGAAAAACAACTTCAGCATGGTGGCTATGGGTGGACTCGAACCACCGACCCCAGCATTATGAGTGCTGTGCTCTAACCGGCTGAGCTACATAGCCTTGGTGAGCCCGCTATTCTGCTGATACGCCGTGGGACTGTCAACACATTTGTGCCGCGCTTGTCGCCTGACAGGCGGCGTGGGATAGTCCTGACCAGTAGATTTTTTTAGGAGTCCGCATCGTGATCGATCCGGACGGCTATCGACCGAACGTCGGCATCGTGCTGATGCGGCAGGACGGGCAGGTGTTCTGGGCACGACGCGTGCGCCGGGATGGCTGGCAGTTCCCGCAGGGTGGGATGAACACCGACGAGACGCCCGTCGAGGCCATGTATCGCGAACTGCAGGAAGAGACCGGCCTGCTGCCTGAGCACGTGGAAGTGCTGGGGGCAACGCCCGGCTGGCTGCGCTACAAGCTGCCGGCGCGGGCTGTCCGCCGCAATGAACGGCAGGTCTGCATCGGCCAGAAGCAGGTCTGGTTTCTGCTGCGCCTGACCGGTGACGAATCCCATGTGTGCCTGGACCATACCGATTCGCCGGAGTTCGATCACTGGCGCTGGGTGGATTTCTGGTACCCGGTGGAGCACGTGGTGATGTTCAAGCGCGGCGTCTACGCGCGCGCGCTGCGGCACCTGGCGCCGCTGGCGCGCGGGGTGGCGGGGCAGGGCGTCACCGCCATGCCGAAGAGCGCAGCGGAAGCGTGGATGCCCGGCAACACCGCGGGCCACGACCGTCCGCGCAAGCGGCCGCGCAGCAGGGGCTACTGGCCGAAAAAGGCGCAGGACGGACCGACGAGCTGACCGCCTGAACGGTATCGAGAATGGTTCAGGTCTCTGATTGACAACCATTCTCGTTTCCATTGGAATAGCGACCAGGCCGCTTCTGGCCTGTCAGCCCGGTTCCCGCCTGTGTACGTCTGCATCTGCAACGGAGTCACCGACCACCAGATCCGCGAAGCCGCCAGCCATGGCGTGACGTCGGTGGCCGAGCTGACCATGCGCACCGGATGCGGCGCGACCTGCGGGTCCTGCCTTGACATGGCCGGCGAGCTGCTGGCCAAGGCGCGTGCCACCCACGATCTGCCGCTGCCGGTACTCGGCCTGGCCCAGGTCGCCTGACTGCCTGTTCCGCGGTGCGTTGATACCGCGCCTTCGCATCCTTCACGTGCGGCCGCTCAGGCCAATGCGCACGATTCGCGTTCCTTCACGACCGCACGCAAGGCGGTAAAGTGCCTGCGTTTTCAGCGTGCAGGAGTATCCCCATGAAGGGCGACACCAAGGTCATCGAATTCCTCAACAAGGTCCTCTACAACGAGCTGACCGCGATCAACCAGTATTTCCTGCACGCCAAGATGCTGAAGAACTGGGGCATCAAGGAACTCGCCGAGCATGAGTACAAGGAATCGATCGACGAGATGAAGCATGCCGACATGCTCGCCGACCGCATCCTGTTCCTTGAAGGACTGCCGAACTTCCAGGCGCTGGGCAAGCTGCGCATCGGCGAGAACCCGACCGAGATCCTGCAGTGTGACCTCTCGCTCGAGCGTGATGGCGTGGTCACCCTGCGCGAGGCGGTGGCCTATGCCGATTCGGTCGGCGACTATGTGAGCCGCCAGCTGTTCGTGAAGATCCTCGATTCGGAGGAAGAGCATATCGACTGGCTGGAAACGCAGCTGGACCTGATCGAGCGCATTGGCGAACCGAAGTACCTGCTGAGCAAGCTCGAAGAGTGAGTCAGCCCGCCTGGCCGGCGCGATGCTGTGCCAGGTACCCGCCCAGCGCCACCCGTGCCCGGGCGAATTCGGCCACCAGCAGCGCAACCGCAACGGCGGGGCGCTGCAGACTGCCGGCGCGGGCCTCGTGCTCGATCCGCTGTGCGACCGCCGACAGCGACATCGCGCCGACATTCGCGCTGGAGGACTTCAGGCTGTGCGCGACTGCCTGCAGGCGCTGGCCATCGTGGTCCTGCGCCGCCTGCTGCAGCGCCTGCACCATCGCCGGTGCGTCTTCCAGGTACACCGATACGATCTGCGTGGCGGCATCACCGATGACCGCCTGCAGCTCGTCCAGCACGTTCCGGTCCAGAACCGGGTGGGCGACAGGTTCTGGACCGGCCTTCGCTGCCGCCGCCGGAACTGCCGGCGTGGGGAGGGCTTTTGGGCCCCAGCGCAGCAGCAGCGCGTGCAGCGTGTCGCGCGCGATCGGTTTGGACAGGTAATCGTCCATGCCTGCTCGCAGGCAGCGTTCGCGATCACCGGCCATGGCATTGGCGGTCATGGCGATGATCGGCAGGCGCCGGCCTCCGGCTGCGATCTCTTCCTCGCGCCACTGGCGCGTCGCGGCGTAACCGTCCAGCACCGGCATCTGGCAGTCCATCAGCACCACGTCCACACCGCCTTCGCGCAGCGCGACCAGTGCCTGCTCGCCATCGGCGGCGTTGCGGACCTCGCACTGGAATACCCGCAGCAGGTGTTCGGCCACCATGCGGTTGACCGTGTTGTCCTCCACCAGCAGCACGCGTAGACCGAGCGCTGGCAGGGCAGCCGGTGCCTGGCCCTCTTCGGCGGCAGCCAGCCAGGCGGACGGGCGCGCGCTGGCGGTGGGCGTGGCAAGCAGGGCGTGCAGGGCGGCATCCTCGAAGGCGACCGGCAACTGGCGATGGCGCGCCTGCGCGGGCAGCGGCTCGTCCTGCAGCCACAGCACCTGCAGCGTGTCGTCCTCACCGCGCGCAGCCAGCGCCTGCCGCAGACGGGTTCCGCCGCTGCGGCGCGCAGGCGCATCGGCCAGCAGCCAGGCCGGCGCAGCGTGCCCGGGGCGGGGCATGGCTCGCAGCCGCTCGGCCAGCGCGTCCATCCCGTCGATGACCTGCACCTGCAGCTCGTGATGGGCGGCAATGCGTTCGATGCGCGCCTGCAGGTGGCTGTCGGCACTGAACAGCAGCAGGGTGGCCGGTGCGCGTGCCATCGCCGGCAGGTCGCCGGGAACCTTCAGCAGCGGAATCTCGAACCAGAAGCGGGCGCCCTGGCCGGGTGTCGACTGGACGCCGATGTGGCCGTGCATCAGGTCGATGATGCGTTTGCAGATGGCCAGGCCCAGGCCGGTGCCACCATAGATGCGGGTGGTCGACGCATCGGCCTGGCTGAAGGACTGGAACAGGCGTGCCTGCTGGGCCTCGTCGATGCCGATGCCGGTGTCGATCACTTCGAAGCGCAACTGGTGCTGGGCCGGACCTTCGCCCAGCCGTTGCACGCGCAGCTGCACCTGGCCGCGTGCCGTGAACTTTATGGCATTGGCCAGAAGGTTGCTCAGCACCTGCCGCAGGCGCACCGGATCGCCGCGCACGGGAAGGCGGACCGTCGGATCCAGTTGCAGCACCAGTGCCAGTCCCTTGGCGTCGGCCGCGCGCTGCATCAGCTGCACCACGGCGTCGAGCAGCTCGCGCAGATTGAAGCTGGTGATCTCCAGCTCCAGTGCCTGTGCTTCCAACCGCGAGTAATCGAGGATGTCGTCGACGATGCGCAGCAGCTGCTGCGAGCTGGCCGATGCGGTGGCCAGCATCTGCCGCTGGTCCTCGCCCAGCGGGCCACGCGCGATCAGCTCCAGCATCGGCAGGATGCCGTTGAGCGGCGTGCGGATCTCGTGGCTCATCGTGGCCAGGAACTCGCCCTTGGCCAGCACCGCCGCCTCGGCCGCCTGCTTGGCCTGCAGCAACTGCTGTTCGAGCTGGCCCTGGCGCTCGGTGGTGCGGCGCAGCTGGTCGCGCTCGCTGGCCAGCGCGGCACGATCCCGCTGCAGTGCGACCAGCGCCTGGCTGCGCGTGCGCAGGCGCAGCCCCGCCAGCAGCAGCGCGATGGCCGCCACGGCCAGGGCCACCAGCAGCACCGCCCACAGCGGCATGTCAGAGTACCGCGTTGTGGAAGTCGAAGTTCAGGTCGCTGCCGGCGGACTGCACCATGTTGCCCTGGATGTAGTCGACCCCTCCCACCCACATCGCGGCCGCTGCCTGCGGATCCTCGATCTGCTGCCCGATGATCTGCAGACCGGCGCCGTGCGCCCGCTCGATCGCTCTGCGCAGTTCTTCGCGCGTGCCTGGATTGGCGTGGCTGCTGGAGAAGCGTGCAGCCATGCGTACGAACGAAAGCGGCAGCTGGCCCAGCAGCGCGTCGGCATCGTTGCCGGGCTCGAACTGGCTCAGGCAGAAGCGCACGCCGGCCTGCGCCATGCGCTGACAGAACTGCTGCAGCGGCACGGTGTGGATCAGCGCATCAGGCAGGCGCACGTCGATGACCAGCGCACTGCCTGGCAGGTCGCGCTGCTGCAGCGACTCCAGCAGCCAGTCGGCGAAGGCGTCGCGCTGCAGGGTACGCAGCGACTGCGAGACGAACAGATTGAGCGGCTGGGTGGCATGCCGGTACAGATCCAGCAGGCCCAGCGCATGATCGAGCACCTGCTGGTCGAGGTCGGCGATGCGGCCGGCGGCTTCGGCGGCCGGAATCACCTGGCCGGCGGTCAGCACGGTGCCGTCGGCCTGGCGCAGCCGCAGCAGGACCTGGTACTGCGCGCTGCCTCCACCGGCGACGGCGACGATGGGTTGGTAAGCCAGTTCCAGCTGGCCTTCCAGCAGGGCCAGATGCTCCTGTTCGCTGATGGCCTGCCGATGCACGTGGCCGGCCACGCCGGCACTGAGCAGGCGCGCCTGCAGGGTCGTGCGCTCGACGGCTTCCAGCGCACTGGCGGCATCCTCGAAGCCGGGCGACAGCGGTGCATAGCCGACCACGCCACGCAGGTGCACCGATTCGTCATCGCGGATCACGAAGGCCCTCGCGGAGAGCTGCTCGCGCAGGGCGGCGGCCACGTTCTCCAGCCTGTCCTCATCGGCATCACGCGCCAGCAGCAGGAAACTGTTGTCGTTCAGGCGCGCCAGCAGGTGCGGATGGCCGGCTTCGGCCAAGCGCTGTCCGGCCTGCACCATCAGCCGTTCGAACGCAGCGTAGCCATAGCGCTCGCGCAGGCCCAGCGCGCTGGCCACCTCGATGAAGAACAGGCCGCCACGATCATGGTGGGCCAGGGCGGCGTTGAGCTGCTGCAGCACATGATGGCGCGTCGGCAGGCCGGTTTCAGGATTGCTGGTGGCCGGCGTGCCGGAGGCGCCGGGCAAGGTTGCCGCCTGCGCGCGGGCACGGCGGATGCGGTTGGCGACCGCCGCGATCAGGTGCCGCGGCCGGATCGGCTTGCTCAGGTAGTCGTCGGCACCGCTGTCGAGCACTTCGAACTGGCGCTCCGGATCGGGATCGCCGCTGAGGAACACGATGGGCAGCAACTGCAGGCCGGGCTGCTGGCGAATCATCGCCGTCAGCCGCATGCCGTCCAGGCCGGGCAGGTGCAGGTCCATCAGGATCAGGTCAGGGCGATGGTCCTTGATCGATTGCTGGACGCCTTCGGCATCGCTGAGCACGATGGCCTGCATGCCGGCGCCGTGCAGCACGCTCTGCGCGAACAGGGCCTGCGCACGGTCGTCCTCGACGATCAGCACGCGGTAGGGTGAATCCGCCGGCGCTGGTGCCGGGTCGTGGTTGCCCGCCTCGGGCTGTGAGGTGACGCCCGGCAGCGGCGGCGGAGCACCGCCGGAGGCAGGCCCACTGTCAGCGACGCTGGACGGAACCGATGGGGAGGCACCTGCGTCCACCACCGCAGTGGCCCAGCGTTGCCAATGATCGGCCGGTGGCGTTTCAGCGCGACCCGGGCGGACGCCTGCGGGGGATTCAATTGCGGCCATGGGGGCTCCTGATGATCGCAGCCATTATGCGACACGCCCGGCGTTCATCCGGTGCGTGGCTGTTGCCGGTCAGTGCCGTTGCCGGCACGGGCAAGCCAACGCACGCCGCGCCACAGAGCGCGCCATGCCAGCCAGACCAGCAATGCGCCGGCCAGGCTGCATGCCAGCACCACGACCAGCGCGATCCAGGGGTGTGCCAGGGCCAGCGCCAGGCCGCCAACCACCACGGTGTCTTCGGCGATCGAGGCGACCCAGTTGCTGGCCGGCTCCGGCGAGGTGTTGAGCAGGGCACGGGTGCCCGCCTTCAGGCCATGGCTGGCCAGGGCAACGCCGGCGCCCGCAGCGAGCGCGCCGGTACCCAGCTGCCCATCCGGCGACAGGGTGGCGGCGGCGAGGAAGGCGCCGGCGGGGACCCGGGCAAGGGTCTGCACCAGGTCCCAGACCGAATCCACGCCGGGAATCTTGTCGGCAAAGAACTCGGTCACGGCCAGTGCCGCCGAGGTGCCCAGCACCCACCACGACTCGGTCGCCTGCAGGGCGGGCGGCAGGTCGACCCAGCCGAGCAGGCCGGCCAGGCCGACACCGAAGACGGTGAGGTAGACACGGATGCCGGCCAGCCAGGCCAGCAGGATGCCGATCACGAACAGGTGGGCTTCGGTCATGGCGATGCTCCGACGGCGGAACTGTGCGAGGGGCCACACTATCGACGATGACGTGCCTGAACGCCACAGACCTCGGTCGCCGCCAGCGCAGGAATCCTGCCGATCCTGTCATACACTAGCCCGTCGTTTGCCACACGGGCCGTGCCGGTGTCGCGCCCGCGATGCCACGGGATCTACCCATGACCAACCGTCCTCCCATGCGCGTGCAGGTCCGCCTGCCCGGCGCGTCACATCCGCCCGCGGACCGCCGTCGCCTGTGGGTGATTGGAGGCATCTGGCTGCTCAGCCTGGTGCTGGCCACGATCGGAGGCTGCTGGATGGGGGCGCCGCGTGGCGAGCAGGGACAACGGTTGCAGGCGGCCGAGAAGCGTGCCGAGAGCCTGCAGGCGCAGCTGACCGAACTGCGCCAGAAGCAGGCCACGCTGGAAGCCTCCGACCGCATCAGCCGCGCCGCCAACAACGAAGTGCAGTCCTCCCTCGCCGAGCGCGACGAAGAGATCGCCGGGTTGCGCGCGGACGTCGCCTTCTATGAGCGCCTGGTCGGCTCGACCAGCCAGCGCAAGGGCCTGAACACCCACTCGATCGAGTTCAGCCCGGAATCGGCCGGTACCTGGCAGTACACCGCCGTGCTCACCCAGAACCTCAACCGCGGGGCCATCAGCCAGGGGCAGATGCGTTTCACCGTGGAAGGCGTGAAGAACGGCAAGCTGGCCACGATCAGCTGGGATGATCTGCACCAGCGCAGCAAGGTGCCGGGACAGGACTACTCGTTCCGGTACTTCCAGCAGCTCACCGGCAGCGTGATGCTGCCGGCTGACTTCACTCCGCAACGCGTGCGGGTGACATTGGGGAGTGGTGCGGGGGGCGCCACCCAGGTATTCGACTGGAAACAGGCCGGCGCGCCGGCCAGCAAAGGGGAGTAGGCAGATGTTCGGAAACAGCAAATCCAACCGTGACGGCCAACTGGTGGTGGATGCCCTGATCGGCAACCAGGTGGTGATCCGCGGTGATGTGGAGTTCAGTGGTGGCCTTTACGTGGAAGGTCGCATCCATGGCAAGGTGGTCGCCGCCGAAGGCGCCAGCACCGCGACCCTGACGCTCGCCGAGCACGGCGTGATCGAAGGGGAGATCCGTGCCCAGGTGGTGGTCATCAGCGGCCGCTTGGAGGGGGATGTCCACGCCACCGAAAAGGTCGAACTGACCCCGAGCGCGCGGGTCAACGGCAATGTCCACTACGAGGTGGTGGAGATGAACGCCGGGGCCCAGCTGAATGGACGCCTGATCCATGCCAGCGCACCGCTGGCGGCCCTGCCTGCACCCGAAGGCGGGGATCCCGCCAGTGGCAAGGGCGACACTGCGGCCCGACGCAAGCTGGCCGAAGCGATGGCTTGAAAGCCACCGCCGGTGCCCCCATGCTGATGCCATGAGCACGCTAGTCTCCCTGCCCGGCGCCCCCACGGCGGCCGCGCCCGATTACCAGTCGCTGGAGCGGCCGCTGAACTTCACCGAAGCAGCGGCCTCCAAGGTCAAGTCGTTGATCCAGGAAGAGGGCAACCCCGATCTGGCGCTGCGTGTGTATATCGAGGGTGGCGGCTGTTCGGGCTTCCAGTACGGTTTCGAGTTCGACGAGAACCGTGCCGAGGACGATCTGGCGGTACAGACCAGCGGGGTGACCCTGCTGGTCGACCCGCTCAGCCTGCAGTACCTGATGGGGGCTGAAGTGGATTACACCGAGAGCCTGACCGGCGCGCAGTTCGTGATCCGCAATCCGAACGCGAAGACCACCTGCGGTTGCGGCAGCAGCTTCAGCATGTGATGGCAGGGCGCGGGGCCTGCGCTCCGCGCCAGGTGTGTCGAGCGGTCTCCACACCTCACAGCAGAATGCGCACAGCGCCGACCTTGCCACCCGCATCGAATGGCGGCAGGCTTGCTGGATGTCCAATATTCTTTCGCCGCTGTCCGGTTTCGCCTTCATCGGCGAACCGCTGGAGCGCGCCGATGCCCTGCGCGAAGATGCCGATATGCTGGCACGCCTGTGGCCGGATGCGCGGGTTCTCGTGCTTGACCAGGACGGCAGTGCCTTCACCGGCGCTGATGACCAGCCACTGGCGCTGACCGGTGCCGACATCGGCGGCGGCCCCGGTGCGGCGATCTTCCTGGGTCTGCGGGGTGAGCAGGCCTGGTTCTCGGTGGAAGCGTCCACGGTTGCCGTCACTGCGCCTGGCCGGCTCGACCTGCGCCAGGCGGCGCTGCTGTGGCCGGTGGCCGATGCGACCGCTTTCAGCTACGCGCGCGGCATGTCCTACTGGCATTCGCGCACGCGCTTCTGCGGCGTCTGCGGGGGGGCGGTGGCCTTTGCCCGCGGTGGCTTCGTTGGCCGCTGCGCGCAGTGCGCGACCGAACACTATCCCCGGGTGGACCCGGCGGTGATCGTCGCGGTGGAAAACCAGGGCCGGCTGCTGCTGGGGCGGCAGTCCAACTGGGCGCCGCGCCGCTATTCGGTACTGGCGGGTTTCGTCGAGCCGGGCGAGACCTTCGAACAGACCGTGGTGCGGGAAGTGCACGAGGAGAGCCGGGTGCGCATCACTGCCTGCCAGTATCTCGGTTCACAGCCCTGGCCGTTCCCGGGCGCGCTGATGGTGGGGTTCCGCGCG
Source organism: Stenotrophomonas sp. STEN147 (assembly GCF_056757995.1). Taxonomy (NCBI): domain Bacteria; kingdom Pseudomonadati; phylum Pseudomonadota; class Gammaproteobacteria; order Lysobacterales; family Lysobacteraceae; genus Stenotrophomonas; species Stenotrophomonas sp. STEN147. Next base: position 18,428 of record NZ_JBRRCG010000019.1, on the reverse strand, counting down.
CAGGCGCAGGACGATGTGCCGACCGTGGATGGCGAACTGGAGGATGCGCGCTGGTTCAGTGCCGACGAGGTGGGCGCGGCGCTGGCACGTGATGTCGAAGATGATGGCCAGGGCATCCGCCTGTCGCCGCCGATCTCGATTTCGCGGGGGCTGATCGAGCACTGGTATCGCCAACAGCGGGGTTGAAGACCGCATCGGCCTGTCAGAACGGCGGCGACCATTGCCGCCACCTGAACACGGCCCGGGTTACAGTGCGGCAGACCGCTGATGGCGGCGTCGCGACGGGTAAGGTAGCGACGCCGAGCGCCTTGTTTCGTAGGGAGACCTGCCATGTTCACCACTCTGGCTGCCGTGCTGGTTGCACTGGCTCTGGGCCATGTCGCCCCGGCCGCTGCCGCCTCGCTGCGCCGCTTTGACAGCTTCCGGCGCTGGCTGGGCTGGCTGGATGCGCACGGCGGCAAGGCCTGGCAGGGCCCCATGGGCGTGGTGCTGGCGCTGCTGCCGCCGCTGGTGTTGATGGCGCTGCTGGCCTGGCTGCTGCGGGGCGTGCTGTTCGGGCTGCCCGCGTTGCTGCTGGGCGTGGCGGTTCTGGCCTGGTGCTGGGGGCCGCGCGACCTGGATCGTGACATCGAAGCGATCATCGATGCCGATGACGCACCGACCCGGCAGGCGGCCGTGCGCCATCTGCAGGCGGCCGGTGGCAGCCTGCGCGAGGATGTGCCCTCGCTGGTGGAGGCGACCGTACTCAATGCGCTGCGCCGCTGGTTCGCGGTGCTGTTCTGGTTCCTGCTGCTGGGCCCGGTGGGCGCGCTGGGCTATCGCCTGCTGGCGCTGATGTCCGAGAGCCCGATGCGTGCACGCGTACCGGTGGAACCGCTGGCGGTGGCCCAGCGTCTGCTGGGCTGGGTCGAATGGCCGGTGGCACAGTTGATGGCGTTCTCGATGGCACTGGTCGGCAACTTCGACACGGCGTGGAAGGCATGGCGGCAAGCGCATGGCGAGCGCCTGGCCGGAGGCATCGGATTCCTGGGTGCAGTGGCCCGGGCCAGCGTCAACGCCGAGCTGCGCGAGGACGCGCATGACTACACCGAGGCAGGCCTGCTGCCGGTCTGGCAACGTCTGCCCGACCTGCGCGATGCCATGAGTCTGGTGTGGCGGATGCTGCTGCTGTGGCTGGCGGTGCTGGCCGTGCTGGTGATCGCCGGCTGGGTGACGTAGCCGCTGGCCAGGCGCGTGCGGCCCTGACCGCAGTACGCGTCGCGACGCGCCTGGACGCGAAGTGGGAATCTAGACCGGCGCCAGTGCGGTGAACGGTGCCCACGGCAGGTTGCGCAGCAGTGCGTAACCGGGCAGCAGCCACAGCCAGAACATGGGATTGGCCAGAATCCGCATCAGCGGATCAAGCACACGCGGGCGGATGCCGGCGATGTTCAGCAGCATCAGCAGCAGCAGGGGCAGGCTGATGACCAGCAGCGGGTTCATCGCCATCGCGCCGGCCAGATCGAAATGGACCAGCGAGTAAAGGCAGCGCGTGCTGCCGCAGCCGGGGCAATACAGACCGGTGAGTGCGTACAGCGGGCAGCCCGGCAGGGGATTGCCGGCCACGTAGGGATTGACGTTGCGCAGCACCACGGCCGCGCCTGCGGCCAGGCCGGTGGAGGCCAGCAGGGGTGCCCAGCGGGCGAGCCGGGAAGGAAGCGCGGACACCATCAGGCGAGGACGGATCCGGCGCGGACGCGGCCGGATCCGTCCGCAGGCCTCAGTAGCTGCCGTTGCTCATCGCACCGATGCCACCGAGCACGACGAAGAACAGCAGGTACAGCACGACCATGATGACCCAGGCGATGGCCGACCAGATGGCCCACTTCTTGGCCTTGGCGGACGAGTCCTGTGCACCGGCGATATCGCCAGCGGCCAGCTTGCCGTTGACCTGTGCCGCATAGACGATCGACACGATGCCGACCGGCAGGCAGCAGAGCAGGGTGCTCAGGATCGCCCAGACCAGGTTGTTCGGGACCTGCGGAGTAGCGGTATTCATGATTCAAGCTCCTTGATGGGTGGTGGTGGATCAATGGTCGGAAAGAGCGCCCAGTGCGGCCAGGCCGCCGAAGAGCCCGAACCACAACAGCAACAGGACCGGCAGCGCCGCGGCCGAAGCCGCCGCCCACCAGCCCGCCTTGCGTGACGCGCTATAGGCTCCCGCCAGATCGCCGGCCGCGCGGCGGCCATCGACCTGGGCGGCATACACGATCGACACCACGCCCAACGGCAGGCAGCAGAACAGCGTCGTCAGGATCGCCCACACCAGATGGTTGGGGATGTAGACCGGACGGCCGAGTGGTGGCGGTTGATTCAACGTGAGACTCCATTCCTTGGTGGCCGACCGTAGTGAACGGGCCGGACCTCCCCCCTGTGGGTGCGTAATCTACCGCAACCTGCGTCGCATGTATGCGTTTTCAGCCCGGTAATGACGGGCACGGCACTTGACGCTGGCGTATGTGGGGGATGGCCCGGCTATGCGCGAACGGAGGGATTCCGTCAGGCGTGATCGCCGCGAAGGGCGCGGACCTGGGCTTCCAGTGCCGGCGCGTCGGTGCTGCGGCCATCGATGGCAGGCGCCGCCACCACCTCGACGGTGGCGCGGAAGCGGCGCGGAACCCGCATGCGGCCAAGCCGGCTGTCGCGCCGGCTCCACATGCTCGACCACATCCCGCGCAGGGCCATCGGCACCACCGGCACCGCCCGGCGTTCGAGGATCTTCTCGACGCCGGACTTGAACGGCGCCATCTGCCCATCGCGGGTGAGTGCTCCCTCCGGGAAGATGCAGACCAGCTCACCCTCGGCCAGCGCCGCATCGATCTCCTCGAATGCGCGCTGCATCAGGGCCTCGTCCTCGCGGGCCCCGGCAATCGGAATGGCCTTGGCGGTGCGGAAGATCCAGCGCATCACCGGGATGTTGAAGATCCTGTAGTACATGACGAAGCGTACCGGGCGCGGAATCGTCGCCGACAGGATCAGTGCATCCATGTAGCTGACATGATTGCAGACGATCAGTGCTGCGCCTTCATCCGGCACATTGGCTTCGATGCCATGCGGGCGCAGCCGGTAAAGGGTGCGCACCATCACCCAGCTCAGGAAGCGCATCAGGAATTCGGGGACGATGGTGAAGATGTAGATCGCCACCACGGCATTGGCGATCGCCAGCGCCAGGAACAGCTGCGGGATGCTCCAGTGCAGCAGTTCGCGCGCGGCCAGCGACAGTAGTGCGGCGGAGACGATGAAACCGGAGTTCTGGATGTTCAACGCGGCGAACACGCGTGACATCTGCGCCTTCGGCGTGCGGCTCTGGATCAGGGCGAACAGCGGAACGACGAAGATGCCGGTGAACAGGCCGATTCCGACAAGGTCGATGACGATGCGCACACTGCCGGGCTGCTGCAGGAACTGGGTGATGCTCAGCCCCTGCACGGTGGCCTCACCGCTGCGGGCGAAGTACAGATCGAGCAGGAACGCGGTCATGCCGAACGCGCCCAGCGGCACCAGGCCGATCTCCACCGTGCGCGCCGACAGCCTCTCGCACAGCAGCGAGCCAACGCCGGTGCCGATGGAAAACAGCGCCAGTGCCAGCAGGTACAGCTTGGGTTCGCCGCCCAGGTTGGCCAGCGCGTAATTCGGCAGCTGCGAGGTCAGCACGGTGCCGACGAACCAGAACCAGGACACGCCCAGGATCGCGTTGCGCACCGCCTTCTGCTGGCGTGCCATGCGCAGCACCACCAGCGACTCCGGCAACGGGTTCCAGTTGATCTTCAGGCCCGGGTCGCCGGCATCGACCCTGGGAATCAACCGCGCCGCGATGTTGCCGCAGACCGCCAGGGCGATGACCAGCGATGCCGCGAACACGGGCCCGTGGCTGCCGGCCAGCAGGAACACGGCGCCGCCGATGATCATCCCTGACAGGATCGAGATCGATGTGCCCATCTCCACCAGCCCGTTGCCACCGGTCAGCTCCTCGGGTTTGAGTACCGAGGGCAGCACCGAGTACTTCACCGGGCCGAACAGGGTCGACTGCATGCCGGTGCAGAACAGCGCCACCAGCAGGAACGGCAGGTTCTCGGTGAGGAAGCCGATCGCTGCCAGCGACATGATCACGATCTCCATCGTGGTCGTGATCACGATCAGCCGTGACTTCTCCAGTTTGTCGGCGATCTGCCCGGCCAATGCCGAGAACAGGAAATAGGGAAGGATGAAGATCGCCGGCGCCAGCGTGGTGTAGAGCGAACGCTGCTCTTCGGACACGCCCAGGTAGAACAGCAGGCCGATGATGGCCTGCCGGTATACGTTGTCGTTGAAAGCGCCCAGCGCCTGCACGATGAAGAACGGCAGGAAGCGGCGCTGGCGCAGCAGGGCGAACTGGTTGTGACCGGACATGGAATCTCCTTGACCGGCGCAGCCTAGCATTCCTGCCCGCCGGCCGGGCCCGGATCCAGTGCTGCCGGGTGGCGGTCAGGTCAGGCTGCGTACGGCCTCGTTGGCGGCGGCACGCAGCTTCGGCAGCAGGCGCAGCACCAGCGCCATCTGGGTGCGGATCAACTGCAGCTTCGGTGGCATCACGTCCTCGATCTGCTCCAGCTCCGCGGCGACTGCGCGGTCGGCATCATTGTCATCCTCTGCAACCGCCTGCCGTGCGGCCAGCGCGCCGGCCAGCTGCTGCAGCGCCTTGCGTACCCGGTCGCCGGCGGCCAGTGCCAGTGGGTCGCCGGCGTAGCTGTCGACCTGGTCGCGGTGGGCACCCAGTGCCGACAGATGGCCGAGCAGGGTGTTGGACAATGCCAGGAAGTGGAAGCCGGCATCCAGGTTGCGGCGTACATGGCCGGGCTCGCGCAGCATGTTCGACAGTGCAGTGGACAGCGCCGCATCGGCGTTGTGCATGTCGCGGCGGGCGATACGGTAGGCCAGGTCGTCGTGCATGCCACTGCGGTACTGGCCCAGCACCGCATCCAGGTAACGCGCGGCGGTATCCAGTACCCGTGACAGGACCCGATGCAGCTGGCGGCCCTGCCAGTCCGGCAGGATCAGGAAGGCGGCCGCCGCAGCGATCGCACAGCCCAGGATCGTATCCACCATGCGTGGCACGATCAGCACGAAGCCATCGCCGATCAGGTTGAAGCAGGTCAGCGCCATCACCGTGATCGCGGCCGAGGCCACCAGGTAGCGATCGGTGCGGGTGAAGAAGAACAGCAGCGCCGACAGCAAGGCGATCAGCAGCTGCACGTGCAGCTGTGGGAACAGCTGCAGCAGGGCCCAGGTCAATACCAGACCGGCCAGGGTGCCGATGATGCGCTGTGCCAGGCGCTGGCGCGTGGCGCCGAAGTTCGGCCGGCACACGAAGACGATGGTCAACAGCACCCATGAACCGTTCTGGGCATTGAACAGGCGGATCGCCAGGAAGCCGGCGATCAGCGCCAGCGCCATGCGCAGGCCATGGCGGAACAGCACCGAGCCGGGCGTGAGCTGCTGGCGCAGCCGTACCCCCATCTCGCGCAGGGTGTGCGGGTTGCTGTCGCGCAGGCGCGTGTCGACATTGTCCAGGCTGGCCTCGGAGCGTTCGGCGTCAAGCAGCCGGCGCTCGATGCTGCGCAGGTTGTGCACCAGCAGATCCAGCGAACCGAGCAGGCGCTGCCATTGCGGACGCTGCTGGTCGCGCAGGTAGGCCAGCGCGTCGGCCAGGTCGCGCCCGGCCTGCTGGTTGCTCTCGCCATACACGAACGGGCGGCGCAGGCGGATGGCTTCGCCCAGACGCGCGCAGGCCTGACCCTGCAGGTCGAGCAGGCGCTGGCAGCGGTACAGCACGTCGCTGTGGAAGAACGCATCCACCAGTGCGCCATAGGGATAGTGCGAGGAGCTGGCACGCTCGTGGAAATCCTGCGCCATGTAGTACAGGCGCAGGTACAGGCCGGAGTTGACCCCGGGCCGGCCGGAACGGCCGAAGCGCGCAAGGATCGCCGTCTTTGCTTCGTTCAGGGCTCCCACCACACGCCGGTTCTGTTCGGCCAGGTCCAGCTGGCGGCGCTGCAGGTCGGCCTCACGCACCGGCTCGAACAAGGCGGCTTTCAGCTGCAGGTAGCGGCCCAGTTCCTGGTAAAGACGGGCCACGCGTTCGCGCACCGGACGGTTGGCGAACAGCGCGGTCCAGACGATGGACAGCAGGCCATACCAGACTGCACCGGCCAGCAGGTGGCTGACCGCATGCAACGCACGTGGCAGATCTCCGGCGCCGCCATGCTGTTCCAGCCCGATCATGGTGTAGATGGCCAGGGTCACCGTGGCCTGGGCGATGGAGGCGTAGCGTTCGCCCAGAGCGCCCAGCAGGGTCAGGCCGAAGGTGGACAGCGCCAGTGCGCCGATGAACAGCCACGGCCACGGGAACAGCGCGATCACCGAGGCGGCGGCGATGCAGAAGCACAGCAGCGACAGCAGCACCGCCTTGGTGCGGCCCCACCAGTTGTCGTCGGTTTCGGCGATCGCGCTGGCGATGATGCCAAGGAACGCCCCGGGCAGCGCGGGGAGCGCGTCCAGCTGCCAGCACACGGCCATCGCAGCCGACAGGGCGATGAACACGCGCAGGCCATAGCTGGCTTTCTCGTGTGCCCACAGGCGGCTGAGGCGGGAATGGGACGCGGACATGCAGGTTCGGGCGGTGGATTGCCTCCATTATGGCGGTGTGCGCGTGGGTGAGGTGTTCAATGTGCGGACCCACGGTCCGCACCCCCACAAGCCGGTTTACATCTCCCAGCGCACGCTCACCGCGAAGGTGCGCGGCAGGCCGACGCCCGCGTTCGACCAGTACCTGCGATTGGCCAGGTTTTCCACGCTGGCGCGCAGGGTGACCGGGTGCCCCGACGCCATCAGGCGGTAGCCCACGCCGGCATTGACCAGGGTGTAGTCGGGCAGCTTCAGGGTATTGTCGGCGTCGTACCAGACATCGCCGTAGTAGCGCACGGCAGCATAGGTCTCCAGGCCATCGACCCACGGCAGCTGGTAGCTGGCATGCAGCACACCGCTCCAGCGTGCGGCGCCGACGGTGCGGTTGCCTTCCTGCGCGGCACTGCCGGGCGACAGCCTGTCGTAGGTCGGGTCCAGCCAGGTCACGCCGCCACCCACGGCCAGCGCATCGGTCAGGTGCAGGTCGGCGCTGGCTTCCACGCCTTCGTACAGGGTGATGCCATCCTGCACCAGGCGCAGGCCGGCGTCGGTGGGCTGGTCGATGTTGGCACCGCGTTCCAGGCGGAATGCGGCCACGTTCGCATTCCAGCGCGAGGCTTCCACCTTGGCGCCGACCTCGTACTGCTTGCTGATGGTCGGACCCAGCACATCACCGGCGTTGATGTAGGGGTTGCCCACGCGGCTGCCGGCTTCCAGCGATTCAATGTAGCTGGCGTACAGGGTCACGGCTTCGCTGGGTTTGAACATCACCGCATAGGTCGGGGTGACCGGGTAGGTGTGGTAACGGCCCTTGGTCTCGAAGTCGTTGTAGCGCCAGCCGGCCAGCACCGACCAGCCCCCGCCGAAGTCCACGGTATCGCTGGCGAACACGGCCTGCTGCACGGTTTCATCGCCGCGGGTCATCACCCGCGAACCCACCGCGTCGTGGCGGATGGCCGAACGCTGGTACAGGTTGGCGCGACCAATGGTGTTCCATTCGTAGGGGCGGTCCCAGCCCAGCCCGGTCTGGTGGCTGACGCCGGCCACCAGCTGGTGCTGCAGCGGACCGGTGCGGAAGCCGCCCTGCACCAGCGCCTGCGCCAGCTTCCATTGGCTCTTGCCGCCCAGCTCATACACGTTCACGTTGTAGTCGCCGTTCGGATCGTCGATGTAGGCGAAGATCTTGTTGACGTCGTTCCAGGAGGTGGTGACGCCGTAGCTCAGGCTGGCCTTCCAGTCGCCGTTGATCTGCCAGGTGAACGCCGTGGACAGCAGGCTGGAACGGGTATCGTAGTAGGTACCCGGCACGCTGTTGTCGACGTCGCCGGCAATCGGCCGCGGCAGCGAGGTCATGCCGATGAAGTAGTACTGCGGCGACTCTTCGCTCAGGTCGCGCGACTGGAACACGCTGTCGAAGGTCCACGTGAGCGCATCGCTCAGGCGCGCGTCCAACGACAGCGCGCCGACCTTGCGGTCGACATGGCCGCCGTTGAAGGTTTCGCCCTTCTCCTGGTAGGCGTTGAAGCGATAGCCGAACATATCTTCGTTTCCGAAGCGGCCGCCGGCATCGACACCACCACTGATGATGGCCTGTTCGCGCCAGCCCAGCTGCGCCGAGAAGGTGGGGGTATCGGTCGGCTTCTTGGTGATGTAGTTGACGATGCCGCCGGGCGCGCCGAAGCCGTACAGGAAGCCGCCGGGGCCCTTCAGCAGGTCCACCTGTTCCATCACTTCCAGCGGCCATTCGGTGCCCCACGAGGACACCTGCAGACCGTTCACGCGGTAGCTGTCGTAGTTCAGATCGATGCCGCGGTTGCGGATGGGCGAGCTCCAGCCGCTGGCGTAGGCGCTTACCTGGGTGGTGACCGATGGATCGAACAGGAAGGCTTCGCCCAGCGATACGACCTGGCGCTGCTCGAGCTGTTCGCGGCCGACCGCAGTAATGGCGAACGGGGTATCGCGCAGGGCACGGTCACCCAGCGCGCCGGCTTCGGTGTGGGTGCGTTCGCCGACCACCTTGATGGCGTCCAGGTCGGTGGCGCTGCGGGCATCAGCCGGGGCTTGCGCATGGGCTGCGCAGGCGGTGGACAGGGCGGCGGCCAGCAGGGCCAGGCGCGGGGTGCGGAACGAAGGCATCGATCGGATTCCTCGGCGGATGGCCACAGGCCATCCACCCATGGTTGGGGGAAGAGGCAGTGGCTGGGATCACGCAGGCTGTCCGTGAACTGGGAGCGGGGCGCCGCAGGGGCGCAGGACCATGGCTGGTTGCGAATTGTTCTCTTTTCGTTACAGCGCGTCAAACCGTGAGCGTCGCACGGGGTTGGTAGCGGCGCGCCGGGCGTGGCCCGGCGCTACCGAGGCTAGGCGCGCTGCGCGCGCTTGAGCAGTTTCGCCTCGCGCCTGCGCGCGCGCCGCGCCCGCCAACGCTCGGCCAGGCAGGAGAAGATCACGTACAGGGCCGGCGTGCTGAGCAGGGTCAGACTCTGCGAGAACAGCAGGCCACCGATCATCGCGATGCCCAGCGGCCGGCGCAGCTCCGACCCTTCGCCCAGGCCGATCGCCAGCGGAACCGCAGCCAGGATGGCCACCATCGTGGTCATCATGATCGGCCGGAAGCGGACGATGCTGGCCTCGCGTGCGGCCTCGCGCGGGGTCAGTCCGTGCTCGCGCTGCGCCACCAGCGCGAAGTCGATCATCATGATCGCGTTCTTCTTGACGATGCCGATCAGCAGCACCAGCGCGATCATCGAGATGACCGACAGCTCGGTGTTGGTACCGAACAGGGCCAGCAGCGCGCCTACGCCTGCCGCCGGCAGCGTGGACAGGATCGTCACCGGATGGATCAGGCTTTCGTACAGCATGCCCAGCACCAGGTACACGGTCAGGATCGCCGCCAATACCAGGATCAGCATGTCGCTGGGATCGGAATTGAAGCCAAAGCCCGCATCGTCGGCCAGGCGGATGTCGCCCGGCATGCGCATGCCGGCCACGGTCGCATCGATGATCGCCTTTGCCTCGCCCATGCTGACGCCGGGGGCGAGGTTGTAGCTCAGGTCCATCGTCGTGTACTGGTTCTCATGCGTGATCTGCGAAGGCGCCAGCCCCGGTACCTGGGTGGCCACCGCAGTGATCGGCACCATCTCGCCATTGCCTGCGCGCACATGGACCTCGTCCAGTGCGGTGGGGGTCGCCGTCTGCGAAGGCAGGGCATTGACCACGACGCTGTACTGGTTGATGTCCGAGTAGATCGTCGAGATCTGGCGCTGGCCGAATGCACCGTACAGCGCACCGTCGATGGCACCGACCGAGACGCCCAGTCGCGCGGCCTTGGCGCGGTCGATCACGATGTTCTGGCGCAGGCCGGCGTTGTCCACGTCGGTGCCGACATCGCGCAGCTTGGGGTTCTTCTTCAGTTCCGCCTGCAGCTTCGGCAACCACTCCTGCAGCGCCGCCAGATCGTTGCCCTGCAGCGAGATGCGGTACTGCGCGCCCTGGCTGGAGCCGCCGCCGTCGTTGCTGGGCAGATCCTGGATGGCGCGCAGCCGCAGCTGCAGGTCGGGATAGCGGTCGGCCTTGGCGCTCAGTCGCGCCAGTGCATGCGCGGTGGTCTCGCGGCGGCCTTCCTTGCGCGACTTCAGTTCGACATTGAACTGCGCGCTGGAACCCTGGCGGCCACTGCCCAGGCGCACGCCGACGGTCTTCACCGCCGGGTCGGCCATCAGCATGTCCGTGATGCGGCGCTGGCGGTTGACCATGTCCTCGAAGGACACGGTCGCGCTGGAGTTGGCGCGGCCCCAGATGAGCCCGGTGTCCTGTGGCGGGAAGGCGCCCTTCTTCACCGCGCCGAACAGGAAGACGGTCACGCCGATCAGGATCAGCGGCGTGAGCGAGAGCAGCAACGCGTGGCGCAGGGAGAAATCGAGGAACACGGTGTAGATGCGCAGCATGCGCTCGTGGCCGGCGTCCAGCCAGCGGCCCAGGCGCGAGGGTGCCGCGCGATGGTCGTGCGCACTGAGGAACCGGCTGCACAGCGCCGGCGTCAGCGTCAGCGAGACGATCATCGAGACCACGATCGCCGCCACCAGGGTGACGGTGAACTCACGGAAGAACGCGCCCATCATGCCGCTGGCGAACAGCAGCGGGATGAACACCGCAACCAGCGAGGCGGTGATCGAGACGATGGTGAAGCCGATCTCGCGTGCGCCGGTGAACGCTGCCTGCAGGCGCGGCATGCCTTCGTCGAGGTGGCGCATGATGTTCTCGATCACCACGATCGCATCGTCCACCACGAAGCCGATCGCGATCACCAGCGCCAGCAGGCTCAGGTTGTTCAGTGTGAAGCCCAGCGCATACATCACCAGTGCGGCGCCGGCCAGCGACAGCGGCACCGTCACGGCCGCGATCAGGGTCGGGGCAAGCCGGCGCAGGAACAGCGCCATGGTCAGCACCACCATCGCCAGGCTGATCAGCAGGGTGATCTGCACTTCGTGCAGCGACGAGCGGATCGTCGGCGTGCGGTCGAAGTATGGGGTCATCGTGGTGCCCGGCTGCAGGTAGTCACGCAGCGTCGGGATCTGCGCCTTCACCCGGTCGACGGTCTCCACGATGTTGGCGCCGGCGCGGGTGAACACATACATGACCACCGCGGGCTTGTGGTCGAACCATGCCGCCTGGTAGGCGTCCTGCTGGCCGTCGTAGACGTTGGCGACGTCCTTCAGGCGGATCACCCGGCCGTCGCCTTCGGTCTTCACCACCAGGTTGGCGAAGTCCGCAGCGCGGGCCACCGAATCGTTGGTGATGATCGCGGTGGTGGAGTTGCCATCGCTGAGGAAGCCGGTCGGCGAGGTCACATTGGCCGCGCGCACTGCGTTGCGCAGGTCGTCGGCGGTCAGGCCCAGCGCGTTCATCAGCCGCAGGTTGACGTCCACGCGCACTGCCGGCGTCGACGCGCCGGCGATGTCCACCGAGGCCACGCCGCTGATCTGGCGGATGCGCTGGGCCAGCAGCGAGTCGGCCACGTTGTACAGCTCATCGGCCGACTGCGTCTGCGAGGTCAGTGCGATGGCGATCACCGGGTCGTCGTTCGGATTCGCCTTCTGGTACATCGGCGAACCCATGCCCGAGGGCAGGTCGGCCTGCGCGGAATTGATCGCGGTCTGCACGTCCAGCGCTGCCGAATCGATGTCACGGTCGCTCTGGAAGATCATGAACACCAGCGAGCTGCCTTCCGAGCTCGACGAGCGCATGCGGTCGATGCCCGGCAGCTGGCCCAGATGGCGTTCCAGGGGGGCGGTGACCGTGGAGGCCATCGTCGCCGCGTCGGCACCGGCCTGGCTGGCGTGCACGAAGATCACCGGAATCTGGATGTTCGGCAGTGCCGAAACACCCAGCCTCAGGTAGCAGATCAGGCCCACCATGAACAGGCCGATGGCCAGCAGGGCGGTACCGATCGGGCGGCGGATGAAGGGGCCGGACAGGTTCATCGCGCGGCCCCCCGCAACAGCGGGGCAGGGGTCATGCCTGCGGCTCCTGCAGCGTGCCCTCGCGCAGTGCGCGTTGCTCCCGACGGCGCGCCAGCCACTCGGAGAAGCGCTCCATGTACAGGTAGATCACCGGCGTGGTGTACAGCGTCACCAGCTGCGACAGCAGCAGGCCGCCGACGATGGCGATGCCCAGCGGACGGCGCAGTTCCGAGCCGATGCCGGTACCCAGCGCGAGTGGCAGCGCGCCGAGCATGGCCGCAGCCGTGGTCATCATGATCGGGCGGAAGCGCAGCAGGCAGGCGCGGCGGATCGCTTCATGCGCGTTGGCACCGGCGCGGCGTGCTTCGATCGCGAAGTCCACCATCATGATGCCGTTCTTCTTGACGATGCCGATCAGCAGCACGATGCCGACGATGCCGTCCACCGACAGGCTCAGGCCACACAGCATCAGCGCCAGCAGCGCGCCGACGCCTGCCGGCGGCAGGGTCGAGATGATCGTGATCGGATGGATGTAGCTCTCGTACAGCACGCCCAGCACGATGTAGATGACCACCAGCGAGGCCAGCAGCAGCCACACCACATCGGTCTGGCTGCCGGTGAACTCGGCGGCCTTGCCGATGAACTCGGCATGCAGGTGCGCCGGCATGTCCAGACTGTCCTTGGTCTCCTGGATCGCGCGTACCGCTTCGGACAGCGAATAGCCCGGCGCGACGTTGAACGAGACGGTCACGGCTGGCAGCTGCTGCTGGTGGCTGACCACCAGCGGCGCGCTGGTCACCTGGCCTTCGGCCAGCGCCGACAACGGAATGATGTTGCCGGCACCGACCGTGATGCCGGTGTTCTGCGCGCCGATGCCGGTGGCCGTGGAGGAGTTGGAGGAGGTGACCTGGCCGAAGCTGGTGGCGTTGGTGCCGGTCAGCGCGCCAGCGCCGTTGGAGGCCACCGCCAGCTGCTCCATCAGCGCGGTGCTGGTGCGGAACTCCGGTGCCACTTCCAGCACCACGCGGTACTGGTTGAGCTCGGTGAAGATGGTCGAGATCTGGCGCTGGCCGAACGCATCGTAGAGCGTGTCGTCGATGGTCTGCATCGGCACGCCCAGCACGCTGGCCTTGTCACGATCGATGGTCAGCTGCAGGGCGCGGCCCTGGTTGGACAGGTTGTTGTCCACGTCGGCCAGCTCCGGCCGCTGGCGCAGGGCCTCGGTCAGGCGCGTGGCCTGGGTGGCGACGGTGGCCGGGTCCACGTCCGACAGGGAGTACTGGTACTCGGTCGCGGCCACGCGGGTGTCGAGGGTGACGTCCTGCACCGGCTTCAGATACAAGGCTACGCCGGGAATCCCGGCGACGGCCTCCTGCAGGCGCGGCAGGATCCGGTCCAACCCGTCACGCTGGCTGCGCTCCTTCAGCACGATCGACAACTGGCCCTGGTTGAGCGTGGGGTTCATGCTGCCAGCGCCGATGAAAGCCGACACGCCGGTCACATCCGGATCCTTGCGCAGCGCTTCGGCCACCTGCCTGGTGCGCTGCTCCATCTGCGGGAACGCGATGTTCTGGTCGGCCTGCACCACGCCGGTGATCAGGCCGGTGTCCTGCTCGGGCAGCAGGCCCTTGGGAATCAGCACGTACAGCAGAACGGTCAGCACAAGGGCGCCGCCGGCCACGGCCAGGGTCAGGCGCTGGTGGTCCAGCACCCAGTCCAGGCTGCGCTCATACAGGCCGACGGTGCGGCTCCACACGGTCTGCTTGCCGGCCGCGTGCGCCCGTTCATGCGCGTCCTCGCCTTCCGGCAGCGCATCGGGCTTGAGCAGGTAGGCGCACATCATCGGCGTGAGCGTCAGCGAGATCAGCATCGACAGCACGACCGCGATGCTCAGCACCCAGGCGAACTCATGGAACAGGCGGCCGGTGACGCCGGGCATCAGCAGCAGCGGCAGGAATACCGCCACCAGCGATACCGTCAGCGACAGCACGGTGAAGCCGATCTGGCGCGCACCGATCTCGGCCGCTTCCTTGCCGCTCTTGCCCTGCTCGATGTAACGGACGATGTTCTCGATCATGACGATGGCATCGTCGACAACGAAGCCGGTGGCCACCACCAGTGCCATCAGCGAAAGGTTGTCCAGCGACATGCCGGTGAACGCCATCACCGCGAACGTGCCGGCCAGCGACAACGGTACCGCCACGGAAGGAATGATCGTGGCCCACAGGCGGCGCAGGAACACGAAGATCACCGCCACGACCAGGCCGATGGTCAGTACCAGGGTGAACTGCACTTCGTGCACCGAGGCGCGGATGGTCTCGGTACGGTCGTTGAAGATCTCCAGATGCACGTCGGCCGGCAGCACGCCCTGCAACTGCGGCAGGATCGCGCGGATGCGCTCGACCGTCTGCACGATGTTGGCGCCCGGCTGGCGGCGCACTTCGAGAAGGACTGCCGGCTTGCCGTCGGCCCATGCGGCCAGCTGGTCGTTCTCCACCCCGTCCACCACCGCGGCCACGTCCGACAGCCGCACCGGGCGGCCGTTCTTGTAGCTGATGATGGTGTCGCGGTATTCGGCGGCACTGGACAGCTGGTCATTGGTGCCGATGCTGTAGGACTGCGTCTTGCCGTTCAGCGAGCCCTTCGGCGCGTTGACGTTGGCCTGGGTGAGCGCGCTGCGCAGTTCTTCCAGGGTCAGGCCCATGTTCGACAGCTGCGCCGGATTGACCTGGATGCGCACCGCCGGGCGGACATTGCCGGCGATCGACACCAGGCCCACGCCCTGCACCTGCGACAGGCGCTGGGCCAGGATCGAATCGGCGTAGTTGTTGACCTCCCGCAGCGGGCGCGTGTCCGAGGTGAGCTTCAGGGTGACGATGGCCGCATCGGCGGGGTTCACCCGGTTGTAGACCGGCTGGTAGGGCAGCGACGAGGGCAGGGTGGCCTGGCGGATCGCCGCCTGCACGTCCTGCGCGGCGATATCGATGTCGCGGTCCATCGAGAACTGCAGGATGATTGTCGACAGCCCGGCCGACGAATCGGACGTCATCAGGTCCAGGCCGGAGATCTGGCCGAACTGCCGCTCCAGCGGGGTAGTGACCAGCGAGGCCATCGTGGTGGCATTGGCACCCGGGTACTGGGTGGTGACCACCAGGCTGGGCGCATCGATTTCCGGCAGTGCCGACACCGGCAGCTTGCGATAACCGAGAATGCCCAGCAGCAACAGGCCCGCCATCAGCAGCGAGGTGGCGATCGGGCGGCGGATGAAGATCGTCGAAAAGCCCACGGACTGATCCTTGCTGGCGCTTCAATGGCAGCGCCGGCGTCGATGCCGGCGCGAAAGGAATCGGTGGCCTGCGCTCAGCGCGGGCCACCACCGCGGCGGCCCGCGCCGCCACTCTTCTGTTCGGCGGCCTTCAATTCGGCCTCGGTCGGTGCAGCCGGGGTCTCGCCGGGCTTCAGGGCCGTGACCTTGCTGCCGGGCTTCAGGCGGAACTGGCCTTCACTGACTACCCGCTCGCCGCCCTTCAGGCCCTCGGCGATCTGCACGTGGCTGTCGCCCACTTCCACGCCGCTGCGCACGGTCTGCATCTTCACCGTGTTGTCGCCCTGCACGACGTAGACATACTCGCCGTCCGGGCCACGCAGCACGGCCTGGGTCGGAATCACCACGCCGCCGCCAATGGTACGCAGCTGCATGCGCACATTGACGAACTGGCCGGGCCACAGGCCGTTGTCCGCATTGTCGAACACCGCACGTGCCTTGAAGGTGCCGCTGTCAGCGCTGATCAGGTTGTCGACCACATCAAGCTTGCCGTCGCCGGACAGCACGTGCGAATCGGCCCGGTCCAGTGCAGCCACCGGAACGCTGCCGGCCGCCTGTGCCTGGCGCACGTCGCCGAGCTGGCGTTCGGGCAGGTTGAACAGCACGTGGATCGGGTGGATCTGGGTCAGGGTGACCAGGGCGGTGCCCGCGTTGACCACATTGCCCGCATCGACCGCACGGATGCCGGCGATGCCCGAGATCGGCGCGGTGACCTTGGTGTACTGCAGCTGCACCTGCGCCGAGCGCATGCTCGCCTCGTTGGCGGCTACTGCGCTTTCGTACTGTGCCACTTGGTTGCGTTGTGTATCCAGATCGGTCTTGGCGACGTACTGGCGGTACTCCGGGGCGTTGGAGCGCTGGTAGTTGGAACGCGCGGTCGCCAGCAGCGCCTCGTTCTGGCGCTTGGCGGCGGCGGCCTGGTCATAGCTGGCCTGGGCAGTACGCGGGTCGATCACCGCCAGCACGTCGCCCTGCTTCACTTCCTGGCCTTCGCGGAAGTTCAGGCTCATCAGCTGGCCGCCGACCTGCGGGCTGACCGTGACGGTATTCATCGCGGTGACCGTACCGAGCGCACTGGCGTAGACGGGCACGTCCTGGCGCACGGCGTCGACCACGGTCACCGGTACCGGTGCGGCATCGGCGTCATCGCCACCTTGGCCGGCGGCGACGCCGGGCCTGCCGGCCTTGTCCTTGCCACCGCCCAGCACGCGCAGGCCCACCACGGCCAGCACCAGTACCGCCACGACCAGCAGCACGATCTTCCAAACACGTGACATTCAAGGACTCCAAGAGGGCTGGACGGGCGGGGCCCGGTGGGCAATGCGCAAAGCATACCTGTGCCACATCGCGTTTCCTGCATGACGGATGGGACGGGCGCTAGGACCGGTGCCGGCCGTGGAGGTTCCCGTAAAGGCAGCGTTGCCCTACATTCAGGTGCAGAACCCTGCCGTGGAGTACCGAGATGCGCCGTTCGTTGCTGCTGTCCGCCCTGATCCTGGCCCTGCCGGCCCTTGCCCACGCCCAGGACGGGCAGCGCCCCGAGGTGACCGCGGCCGCACAGCGGCTGCAGGCCAAAGTGGTGGAGTGGCGCCGCGATTTCCACCAGCATCCGGAGCTGTCCAACCGCGAAGTACGGACCTCGGCCGAGGTCGCCAAGCACCTGCGCGCGATGGGCCTGAAGCCGAAGACCGGCATTGCCCATCATGGCGTGGTGGTGATCATCGAAGGCGGCAGGCCGGGTCCGAAGATCGCCCTGCGCGCCGACATGGATGCGCTGCCGGTGACCGAACAGACCGGCCTGCCGTTCGCCTCGAAGGCGACCGATCAGTACCGCGGGCAGACGGTGGGCGTGATGCATGCCTGCGGCCATGATGCGCATACCGCCACCCTGCTGGGTGTGGCCGAGGCGCTGGTGGCAATGAAGAAGGACCTGCCGGGCCAGGTCATGCTGATCTTCCAGCCGGCAGAGGAGGGCGCGCCGCCGCCGGAAGAAGGCGGTGCCGCGCTGATGCTGAAGGAGGGCCTGTTCGCCGACTTCAAGCCGGAAGCCGTGTTCGGCCTGCATGTGTTCTCCAGCGTGCAGGCCGGTCAGATCGCCGTGCGTGGCGGTCCGCTGATGGCCGCCTCGGACCGCTTCGGCATCAAGGTGATCGGTCGCCAGACGCATGGCTCCGCGCCGTGGAACGGTGTCGACCCGATCGTTGCCACCGCCGATCTGGTCGGTACCGCGCAGACCATCGTCAGCCGTCGCGCGAATCTGTCCAAGCAGCCGGCGGTGCTCACCTTCGGTGCGATCAACGGCGGCATCCGCTACAACATCATTCCGGACGAGGTGGAGATGGTCGGCACCATCCGCACGTTCGACGAGGGCATGCGCCAGCAGATCTTCGCTGACCTGCGCAACGTCGCCGAGCACACTGCGGCCGCGCACGGGGCAAAGGCGGTCACCGACATCTACGAATCAGAGGGCAACCCGGCCACGGTCAACGATCCGGCGCTGACGGCACGCATGCTGCCGAGCCTGCAGGCGGTGGTGGGCAAGGACAACGTGTACGAACCGCCCCTGCAGATGGGCGCGGAGGACTTCTCGCTGTATGCCAAGGAGGTGCCGGGCATGTTCTTCTTCGTCGGCTCCACCAGCGTGGGCATCGATCCGGCGACGGCACCGGCCAATCATTCGCCGAAGTTCCTGCTGGATGAGAAGGCGCTGGACGTCGGGTTCCGGGCGTTGATGCAGGTGAGCCTGGATTACTTGAACGGTGCTGGCTGAGCGTATTCCGGCAGGGCTTGCAGCCCTGCACCCGCTGCAGATCAACGTCAACTTCAGAAGCTGGCTTTCCGTGGGTTGGCGGGGTGGGTCCGGTTGAGGGGGACGCCGTAAACCCGTCCATGGGGGCTTGGTCGCGGCATCCATGCCGCTCACACCCCCTCAACCGGAC